>JBNKUW010000136.1:0-6482 GCA_050298835.1 Marivivens sp. | reverse complement strand
GTGCTCTTCCGATCTGAAATTCGTTGGCTTTGTCTAATCCCAACGAATGGCGGATGTCGCGGCGGACGCGGGGCGTGGCCGTGGCCGTCAGAACAATGCAGATGGCTTGCGGCAGCCGCTGGCGCACGGTAACAAGCTGGCGGTACTCGGGCCGGAAATCATGGCCCCATTGGCTCACGCAATGCGCTTCGTCCACCGCGATCATGGACACGCCAACACGGTGCAACATCTGCGGAATTCCGCCCGCCGCCAACCGCTCCGGCGCCATATACAGAAGCTTCAACCGCCCCTCTTCGAGCGCGGCCCAAACCGCATCCGTCTCTTCCTGCGTATTACCGGATGTCAGCGCCCCCGCTTCAACGCCCGCCTCTCGCAGCCCCCGCACCTGATCCCGCATCAGTGCGATCAGCGGAGAGATGACCACCGTCACGCCCTCACGCACCAGCGCAGGCAATTGGAAACACAGGGATTTCCCGCCCCCCGTCGGCATAATCGCCAGCGTGTTGCGTCCAGCCGTCACTGCTTCGACGATCTCCTCCTGTCCGGGACGGAAACCATCAAAGCCGAATACATCGCGTAACAGCGTGGCTGCGCTCATCGTGGGAATTGCCTGTCGGGTTGTTCTGCTCGTTTGGCCGATACAGAATCACAGCCCGATCAAGGGGGCAACCCCGCCCCCTTCATCTTTCCCGAAATACTCGGGTGAATTCACCGCAGGTGAAGAGGGCAAAGCCCTCTTAGTGGAACAGGTAATAGTTGTTCCGCAGAATGATCTCGATCGCCTGAATGGCCAACAGGGCAACCAGCGGCGACAGGTCCAGCCCACCCATGTTGGGCAAAATCCGCCGCAGCGGGCGGTAAAGCGGTTCAAGGATCTTTTCCAAACCGTACCAGATTTGCGCCACCAGCGGCTGGCGGATGTTCAGCACTTGAAAGCTGATGAGCCAGCTCATGATAAAGTGCGCAAAGATAAAGAACTGCGCCACGCTCAGCAGCAGCATAAGAATTTGGAAAATCGAGGCCATTGGTCGTCCTTTCGTTGCCCCTCACCTAATGTCTGTCGTGCGGTTGGACAATCCCCTGCCGTTACGTTCCGATTGACCTTCGGTAAAGACGACGTTTCTAACGGGGGCAAAGCAAACAGGACCCCACATGTATCCCTTTATCCGTCTCGTCTTTCAGATGTTTAAACACCGCAAGGACAAAATCCCTGCATTCGGTGAGATTTATGAAACCCGTCACATTTGCTGGCCGTGGGATCTGGATTTCTGGTCGGAACTGAACAACGGCCGCACGTTGACACTCTATGACATGGGTCGGATGCCCTTGGCTCAGGCGTCGGGTATGATCGACGCGGTTAAACGCAGGAAATGGGGAATGACCGTTGCAGGGTCCTGCCCGCGCTATCGCAAGCGGATCCGCGCGTTCGACAAAATCCTCATGAAAACGGCTGCCGTCGGTTGGGACGAAAAGTTTCTCTACATTGAACAAAGTATGTGGAATTCCCGCGGGGACTGCGCCAGCCACGCATTGCTGCGCATGGCGACCACAGATCGGAACGGTATCGTCCCTCCTGCCGAAGTTGCCCGTGAAATGGGATATGAAGGTCCGCAGCCCCAATTGTCGGATTGGCACAAAGCCTGGATTGCGGCAGAAGCGCAACGCCCTTGGCCTCCGATGCAGGACCTTCCGACCTCAAAGCAAGGTTAACTTGCAAAAATCGTCTCTTCTCTGTTCTAAGTCCGTCAGGGATGCAAACGGGGGAAGCGATGACGCTCGCCGCAAGAAAAAGAATTTGGGGTTGGATGGCGTTCGATTGGGCGCAACAGCCCTTCTACACACTCGGACTGACATTTATCTTTGGTCCTTACTTTGCCTCTGTCGCGACAGAGTTCTTTATGAACAGCGGATTGGGTGAAGAAGCCGCCAAAGCGCAATCACAGTCCATGTGGTCAATCGGCCAAACCGTTGCAGGGCTTTTCGTTGCGTTTTCCGCACCGTTTCTTGGCGCTTGGGCTGACCTGTCGGGGCGCAAAATCCCGTGGATTGCATTCTTTTCGGTCATCCTCGTTGTTGCATCGTGGATGCTCTGGGGCCTGACGCCCGACGGATCCAAGCTCACATTGACGCTTGTGGTTTTCTATATCGGCTTTTTCGCGTCCGAGTCCGCACTCAACTTTGTGAACGCGATCCTTCCGTCGCTTGGTGACGACGACGACGTCGGTCGCGTGTCCGGCTCTGCTGCGGCGTTCGGCTACTGGGGCGGTGTTCTGGCGCTCTTCATCATCTTGATCTTCTTCGTGGACACAGACGGGAAAACCTTTGTCAGTCTTCAGCCAGCGTTCGGCCTTGATCCGGAAACACACGAAGGCACCCGCGCTGTCGGTCCCTTTATTGCCATCTGGTACGCCGTCTTCATGATCCCGTTCTTCCTCTGGGTTCGCGACGACACCTCGGTTCCGCGCAACAAAGTCAGCGTTATGGACACCATTCGGGACCTGAAAACCACGCTCCGCAATGTCGTTCACAATCGAAGCCTGACGAGCTTTCTGATCGGGTCGATGCTGTATCGTGACTCGCTCGCTGCGCTCTATGCCTTTGGCGGTGTCTATGCGACGCTTGTTCTGGACTGGAAAACCACGCAGGTCGGAATCTTTGGCATCGTCGGTGCCATCACCGCTGCAATTGTCACCTATTTCGGGGGACGCGCAGACAAACGCTTTGGTCCGAAGCCCGTTATTCAAACCGCTGTGCTGGTTTTGATCGGGGTCTGTGTCGTGATTGTTTCGATGTCACGCGACCATCTGTTCTTTATCTCGTTGCCTGAAACCTCAATCGTGCCAGACATCGCATTCTATTTCTGCGGTGCACTGATTGGTGGCGCCGGTGGTTCGCTCTATGCCGCGTCCCGTTCGATGATGGTGCGCCATACTGATCCCGAACATCCGGCCGAAGCCTTCGGTCTTTTTGCGCTAACCGGCAAAGCGACGGCATTCCTCGCCCCGGCATTGATCGCCGCGACCACCTATTTCACCGGAAACACGCAAATCGGCTTTGTTCCGCTGATCTTCCTTTTCCTGATTGGCCTCTTGATGCTACGCTGGGTCAAAAGCGAAGGAGATCGAGCAGAATGGTCCGCGCATACCTAGCCGTATTCGGTATTCTTCTGGCTCTGTCCGGATGCAAGGCCGACAACAGTGATTACGCAAGCGCCACGTCGGTGCTGTCCTCAGCATCGACTGACGGTCGGATCGCCAAAGAGGTCTTTGGCCCCATCAGTGTCTCAAGCCGCGGCTCTGCCGAGGCGATAGGCTCCTATGCGCGTGGCTGTCAGGCCGCCGCAAGCCAGTTGCCGGAAACCGGTGCGACGTGGCAGGCCATGCGGCTTAATCGGAACAGGAACTGGGGTCAGCCTGTTCTGATCGATTTCCTTCAGGACCTCAGCCGCTTTGCTGCGACCCAACCCGGATGGGAAGGTCTCTATATCGGTGACATGAGCCAACCCCGTGGCGGACCGATGTCGTCGGGTCACGCCAGCCACCAGATCGGGCTTGATGCTGACATCTGGATGCTACCACCAAGCCGGCTGGACCTGACCCGCGATGAACGCGAAAGCCTGTCGTCGATCTCCATGCGCCGGATGAACGGTGCTTTTACCAACGATAGCTGGACACCCCAACACGAAGCAATCCTTCGTGCTGCCGCCTCTGACCCGCGTGTTGCCCGCATCTTTGTGTTCCCTGGAGCCAAGGTCGAAATGTGCAACAACGCTACCGGTGATCGGAGTTGGTTGAACAAAATCCGCCCGTGGTGGGGACATCACTATCATTTCCACGTCCGACTTGCCTGCCCACCGGGTGATAGCACCTGTGTTGATCAGGCACCGCCACCCCCAGGGGATGGATGTGAAGACGCGCAGCGCTGGGTGGATGATATTTTGAACCCACCGCCTGCAACCACCCCATCGACCCCGCGACCACCGCTGACGATGGCGGATCTTCCTGCGCAATGTGCGATCGTGGCGGCGGATTAAACCTGTGAAAAACCTCCTCTTGTCGCTGGCCCTTCTTTGGGCTGGCCCGCTCTGCGCGGAGGCGACACTGCTTAGCGAAACGGTGATCGACCTGCCCGAAGCGAACGAGCTTTCGGCCATTGAGTTGGACGAGTCGGGAACCCGTTTTGTCATGGTCACCGACCGCGGTGTTTTTCTACAAGGAACCCTCAGACGAGAGAGCGGGAAAATTACCGGCCTGGACCTTTCCGCAAAGACACAAGTCCACGACACGGACGGCAACATCCTAACCGGTTCATCAGCGGATTCCGAAGGCGTGGCCTTTGACCCCGCTGGCCGTATTTACGTGAGCTTTGAAGGAAATACGCGCATTTGGCGGTATGACACGCTCGACGGGCCCGCCTACCCGATCAGACGCGCCGACGCATTTGACAGCCTTCAAAACAACTCCGGCCTCGAAGCACTCGCAACCGCACCGGACGGAACGATCTACACCATCCCCGAAAGATCGGGCGAGATGGACAGACCCTTTCCGGTGTACCGATACCGCACGGATTGGGACGTCGCCTTTACTATTCCACGTTCAGGATCTTTCCTTGTGACTGGCGCAGACGTCGGTCCCGACGGGAAGCTTTATGTGCTGGAACGCGATTTCCTTGGTATCGGATTTCGAACCCGCGTGCGTCGCTTCAATCTGGATGGTACCGGAGAGGAAATGCTCCTCCAGACATGGCTCGGCAAGCATTCCAACCTCGAAGGGATTGCCGTCTGGCGTGATCCCGAAGGGAAAACCCGTCTGACAATGGTATCCGATAACGGGCAGACCTTGTATCAGACCACAGTCGTCGAATACCGACTGGACGATTGACAGGCTGCCCCGATGGGCAGTAAAGAGCCGCTTTCCCGATTCCGGGACCAAGTCGCCGCTACCTTGTAAAAAACGGAAAACAGATATGACCCGTATTCTCTTTGGCGTTATCGCCATGGCCATCGTTGTGGTGGCCTCGAACATCCTCGTCCAGTTCCTGATCCTCGACGGGATCCTGACCTGGGGCGCTTTCTCCTACCCGATCGCATTCCTTGTGACCGACATCATGAACCGCGTCTACGGACCGCAGGCCGCCCGCAAGGTGATCTTTGCCGGTTTCATTGTCGGTATCATCTGCTCGCTGATCGGTAACCGCATCCAGCTCGAATTCGGACCGGCCGTTCCGTTCCGTATCGCGATTGCGTCGGCAACTGCGTTCCTCGTTGCGCAACTGCTTGATGTTGCGATCTTTAACCGTCTGCGTCAGGGCAACTGGTGGAAGGCACCTATCGTGTCGACCATCGTCTCTTCGACCGTCGACTCGCTGATCTTCTTCACCCTTGCCTTCGCTGCTTTCATCAACTTTGGTGAATCAGTAAATGCTGAGATTTCATGGGCTTGGGACGCGATGCCGCTGCTCACCACCGGCCCTGAAGCCCCGCTTTGGGTGACGTTGGGCGTTGCCGATTACGGTGTAAAGCTCGCTGTTGCGCTTTTCGCGCTTGTGCCTTTCCGCGTCATTGTTGGTCAAATGTTGGCCAAACGGGCGGCTGTATAACAAAAGTTTCACAAAGGATTGTGGAAAAAGTTTTGACATATACGACATCTGTGGCACCCTGAGTTTACAGGCGAAACTCATTGAAAGGAGGTGATCCAGTGTCGAGAAAGGTATTGGAGAAAGGTGTCGGGACAGCTTGGGGGACGGACGTCTAGGGCAACCCCGAGACAGCTTTAACCCCAGGTGGGCTGCGTTCTAACCGACTCACCTCCTGAACTTTCGAAGGGCCGCCGATCGCCTCGGTGGCCCTTTTTATATGTGCAATCGCACCTGTTTTGGCCTATTTCAGGTGCGAAGCCTCCGCTTTTCGCGGTATTTAATTACCCCACAGAAGGCATCGCACCTTTTCGGGGACAATCGGGTGTGATGCCATCATGCTGCATGTGACAGACCAGATTCAGATCGAGGATTGGGAGCTGACAGAGCAATTTGTCCGCGCCTCCGGTCCTGGCGGTCAGAACGTGAACAAGGTCTCAACCGCGGTCGAACTGCGGTTCGAAGCCGAGCGGAGCCCGTCCATTCCCGACCCCGTCAAACGCCGCCTCCGCCGGATCGCGGGCCAGAAATGGACCACCGACGGCGCAATTATCCTGTTCGTGCAGGACACCAGATCCCAAGCGCGGAACAGGGAGATCGCGCGGGAGAGGCTGGTGGAAATGATCGTGAAAGCGACCCAAGTGCCGAAACGCCGGATTGCGACCAAGCCGACGAAAGGATCGGTCCGGAGGAGGCTGGACGAGAAGAAGAAGCGCGGTGAGGTTAAGGCGTTGCGGGGGAAGGTTGATTGATTTTCCACCTTATCTCCGTTAGGTGGTGAGAAAAAATCGAGTAGCACAATGTTCTTAGTCTATTACGACGAAGTCAAATACGAGCGGGGACAACAA
>JBNKUW010000135.1:6240-6546 GCA_050298835.1 Marivivens sp. | reverse complement strand
TCGCGATATCTTGCGGATTGCCGGATAGGGTGACGGTGTTCCGGTTGATATCCGTCTGAATGATGCCGCCACGAGGCGCGATCGGCGTCAGGATGCGTTTTATTTCCTCGGCGTTGACATATTTGAGCTGCAGCACCCTCACCGCCGACGCCAGTTGCTCATTCGAAGCGGGGGTTCCAGCGATTTGCAGCCTTCCTCCGGCTGTCGCCTGATCGGCGGGCACGATCTTGTAGACGCCGCCGGCTTCGATGATGGCGGCTCCATTGGCGCTAAGCGCAGACTGAAAGAGGGCGATCATCGCTGCCT
>JBNKUW010000135.1:0-6230 GCA_050298835.1 Marivivens sp. | reverse complement strand
GGCGTCTGGATGGTGATCTTCCCGCCCAGGCCCGGGTCGACCACATACTGAACGCCCAGAATATCACCCAGAACGGTCTTGGCCGCTTGAGGAACGGGAACATTCAGGAGATTGAGCGTCACGCCGCGTTCGTCGCTGCCGGCCAGCGTCCGGCCGTCAGGCTGGGTACCAAGGAAGCGCCCAGTTCCGCGGACGTAAGTTGTTCTTGCACCATCCGTCCCGGCCACGACTGTGCCTTGTGCGGAGCGCGGCTGTGCGGAGTCTTCCGAAGTCTTTCCAATGGACCCGAGCCCCGCTACATTCAAAAGAGGATTGTCAGGCAAGCTGCTGCAAGCAGTCATGACTAGAGCTATTGCCGAGGCTGCGATCCGGCCAATACGCAACACACACTTCAATATCGAAATCCCCCCCCGATCGGCCAACGGCAGGCCCCGCAGCACAATAGCCCCTTCGGCAAGTGTGCCAATGGGTGCCCAACTTGTCGTAGCATAAACTGCATCGATCTGAAGGCGGATGGTAGCGGTCGTCGCCCACGGCAGGTGCACCGTTGCCCGGCAGCCACATATTTCTCATGAGCGCTCCGAACAATGATCATGCGCAGGCAGAATTATGTTGCAGGCCTACGTTCCGTATGTCAATGATATCGTTAACGGATTATTAGGTATAGACCTTCAGGTGGGGGAAGGGCATGGGGGGACGGGGGTGTACGCTGCCGTTTGGTGGCGGTTGGAAGTGTGCGTTTGCAGCCACCTTGGCGATCGCTTCGGCGGCTTTTTTCATGCCCGGCGGCATAGTGCCTGGCTTGGCACAGAGCATGTCCTTGCCCGGCAGTTTCTCGGTCAGCGAGAGCGGTGGCGCCCGCTACTCCATCCCAATTGCCGTGCCGTCAGGAACGTCGGGCATGGCGCCCCGCGAGGTGCTTGTCTTCAATAGCGATTATTCCCTACCTACCAATCGGATGACGCGGCGGGTGAGATGCCCCAACCATGCTTCATAGGAATATATCCTACACAGAAAGTATAGCTGAGGCGATCAACGCTTGGCTTCCAATGAAAGAGATTGTGCGCACCATGTTGCGCTCGCGGGATCGGGGGGGCTCTATAATGATCTTTGCGCGATATCGTTCGGATTATGCTGTCCATTTTCTGGGTCTCCTGACACTTTGTCTGGCCTTTGTCGGAGGAATACGGGCGTCTCACGCCGCCGAGGTTGTTGGGACGACCTCGGCCAAGTTCGGTGTCACGCCGCAGGGGGCGGCGAGCTATTCGGTGCCCATCGCCGTGCCGTCAGGAACGGCGGATCTCAAGCCCGAGATCGTTCTTCAATATAACAGCCATGATAAGAATGGCCTGATGGGTGTCGGCTGGACAATCACCGGCCTGTCCTACATCACCCGCTGCGCCACCGATCTTTATGTTGACGATCCGGCTACGGGCGGGGTCGGTATCGATCCGGTGGACTATGACGACAACGACAAGTTCTGCCTCAACGGCCAGCGTCTGGTCGCGGTGAATGGCACCTATGGAGCCGATGGTACGGAGTATCGGACGCTGTACGAGGAGTTCTCGAAGATCGTTTCTTATGGCTCCGTCGATGGCGGTCCGTCCTCTTTCCGGGTCTGGAAGCGCACGGGCGAGATCCTCGACTATGGGGCAACGGAGGACGCCAAGATCCGGGGGCAGAACCGGGACGCGGTGCGGAGCTGGGCGCTGTCGAAGCTTTCAGACGCCAAAGGTAATTACATCGCCTATAGCTATCATAACGATCGCGCAGCCGGGGAGTTCTATATCAGTCAGATCGTTTACACGGGGAATGATGGGCAAGGCCTTGCACCTTACAATAGTATTGACTTTGTCTACGAAGACCGGCCCGACAAAATCCTTTCCTATCACCAGGGCGATCAACTCCAGTATACCAAGCGACTCAAGACCATTCAGGTTCATGCCGTGAGTCAACTCGCGAGAGAATACAGGCTCACCTATGAGCTGGGCGCAGCCGATAAATCCAACTTGACCACAATCACCGAGTGCGCGGAAGACACAACCTGCTTCAGACCTGTGAACTTTGCGTGGTCCGGGGGGCATTCAAGCAAGAACTCTTTCGAATTCAATATTGATATTAAGCAAAGTTTTCAAACCGACGATTCTTGGCTGCACACCGACGTTCCAGGCCTTTACGGAAGAGGAAATTTCACAAGTGGAGACTTTAATGGGGATGGTTTAACGGACTACATTTGGGGTATGTTAGGTGAGGTAGGGGGAGGTGTTCCTGGATCAGGGCATTACTTGCAAGTAGATGCTTTTTTGTCGGACGGGAAAGGAAAGTTCGTTCGAAGAACTGGCGGCGGACGTCCTCAATTACTTGACGCCCGTATCGCGGGCGCCATTGGTGATTTCGACGGGGACGGGTTGTCTGATGTGTACGCGGTTAAATCCGACAAAAGTCTTCGAGCAATAAGGGTCGGAAATCCGGACTATGTTTTGCGATCCAACGGAGACGGATCATTTTCTAAAATTCCGATCGTGGAAGGTGTGCCGACAAAATATAAAATCGTTGGGTCAGGCGATTTTGACGGGGATGGCTTAGAAGATCTCTATATGGCGAGGATCGAACGCGAGGACGTGTATCCGTCGAAAGATTCCCTTTTTTGCGCCGCTGGACAGCTTCGCAATGAACCGGATCAGGTATGGTTTTCGAATGGGGATGGTACGTTCCGTAAAGTCATAAGCTCGGTCGCCGACAGCTTGCCTGACAAAACGCTTCCACGAATCGGCGATTTCGATGGCGACGGTCGGGCTGATCTGTTGGTCGACGATGTTTGCGACAATCACTACACACGTGAGCGTTTTGTGCGTGTTTGGTTATCTAATGGGGACGGAACATTTACAAGGACGCCAGATCTTAGTGTAGCATATCCGGATAGAAGAGAACCTGGTCATGAAGTGGTCCTTGGCGATTTTAACGGAGATGGTCTAACCGATTTCTTCTATAACGACGCTGTTGGACGCGGCCGTGATGCTGTTTTCTTATCCCTAGGTAACGGAAAATTCTCAAAGGTTACTTATATCGTAGATATATATACACCTCCGTCGAGAGACATGTATTCGTCCGAGATCTTTGCCTCAGGTGACTTTAACGGCGATGGGTTCACGGATATATTGCTTGCAACCAAGGACTCCCGCGGGCGAACTGCTTGTGATAAAGAACTTATGAGCGGAGAATGCATCCCCAGAACTACATCCTATATACTCCTCTCAAATGGAGATGGCACCTTCCTGACCAAGACAACTACAGATGCCTTGGCGCCCAGGCAGTTGGTCGATCTTGTTGGCGATTTTGACGGCGATGGTGTGACAGACTTTCTTGCAAGTAGTTACAGGACTGATGCTGACATGGGACATGTGGGAGACAAACGCGTCGGCTTTTCTGCCTTTCCCGTTCCGGATTTTCTGAAAAAAATCACCAACGGCCACGGCCTGACGACGGACATCGCCTACAAGCCCCTGACAGATACGACGGTGTACACCAAGGGTAGCGGGGCGCAATATCCGGTTGAGGACCGCATTCCCACGCGCAGCGTTGTCGCTTCGGTGAAGGTGGACAATGGTGCGGGCTCGCAGAATGAGCAGACCTATACTTATTCCGGGTTGCGGGCCCACATGCGTGGTCTTGGCGGTCTTGGCTTCGAGACCCTGACGCTGCATGATATTCCGACCGGCATCACAACAAAGTCTGTCTATTCCCAGGACTGGAGCCAACATCGTCATGGCCTGCTTCTGCAAAGCCGGACCACTGCTGCGGACGGCACTATCCTGAAGGACAAGGCCATTGATTGGGATGTGCGTTTCTTGCCCAATGCGGATAGCACGCCCGATCGCTGGTTCCGCTTCAGTCCACAGACCGTGACGACGAACCGCGACCTGAACGGGAGCTTCATGTCGCGCGTGACGGAAAGCTCAACTTACGACGATTACGGCTTTCCGAGCGCGGTGCAGATAACCACCTCGAATGAGGATGGCTCACGACAGTTTGGCAAGTCGACGCAGACCGTCTACGCCCACGACGCTACGAATTGGCGTCTGGGCATGGCGACGGACGTCACGGTTACCTCCACGGCTCCCGACAAGCCGGACGATGTGAGGCAATCGGCCTTCACTTATGATACCCATGGCTATGTCATCTCGGAGACCAGCGATCCGGGAACGCCACTCTTTCTCACCAAGACCTATAGCCGAAATGGCTTCGGTGCGATTGCGGCGATCACCGAAAGCTGGGGCTCACCGGATACGGATGGCATCGAGGCGGCCACCCGAACGACGTCCTACGACTATGATCCGAAGGTCCGCTACCGGATTCTGGAAACCAATCCGCTGGGCCATACGGAAAACACGGCCTATCACGCCATCCTCGGCATTCCCATTTCCAAGACCGGGCCGAACGGGCTGACCACCACCTATCAGTATGACGCCTTTGGCCGATTAGGCACGACAACCGCACCCGACGGCACAACGACGACGGTCACACGTGACTTCTGCGGCAACAGCATCACTTGCGCAACGGGGGCAGTCTACAAGGTGCATAGCATCACCTCCGGTGGCGAGGAGAAGGAAACCGACTTCAACGTGCTGAACAAGGAGTTGCGCACCGCTACGAAAATCGACGGGCGCTTCAGCTTTGTCGACACGACCTACGATGTGATGGGGCGTGAGAGTACGGAAACCGTCCCCTATTTTGCTGGCGATCAGCAATATGTGACGGTCAATGAATATGACGTACTCGGCCGCAAGACCAAGGTCACCCGACCCGATGGCAGTTTCCAGACGGCATCCTTCAACGGTCTTTTCGAGGTCGATACCAATGAACTCGGCCAGACCAAGACGGTAGAAAAGGATGTGCTCGACCGCCAGATCACAATGGCCAATACGCAAGGCCAGAGCATCACCTATGATTATGATCCTGCCGACCGCCTGACCTCGATGGTCGCCGATGGCAAGGTCACGAGCTACACCTACGATCTCTACGGCAACAAGATCACGGACAGTGACCCGGATAAGGGGACCTGGATTTATCGCTATAACGCCCTCGGCAACGCCGTCGAGCAAACCAACGCCCGGGGCGAAGTCACCCGGATGACCTATGATGTTCTGGGGCGGATGCTCAGCCGGATCGACAATGCCGATGCGTCCGACCCCGGAAGCCGGACTTCGGTCTGGATCTACGATATGGCCGCGCATGGCATCGGCAAGTTGCATCGTTCGGCGAGCGGGCTTGCAGCCAGTGGGGGCACCGAGGGCTACAGCCTTACCAACAGTTACGATGCCTTGAGCCGGATCGTCTCCAGCGTGGAGACCGTTGACGGCGAGAGCTTCACCACTGCAACGACCTATGATCAATATTCCCGCCCAGAAACCTTGACTTATCCGTCCAATTTGGCGGTGACCAATGTCTATGATGCTCAGGGTGCGGTCAGCGAGGTCCGGGATACGGCGACCAGCGCCAGCCTGTGGCAGCGCGTGAGCGTCGATGCACGCGGCAACATAACCAACTTCACGCTGGGCAACGGGGTTGAGAGCTTCAAATCCTTCGCTCCCGAGACCGGGCGCCTCACGGGCATCTATTCGCTCAAAGGCACTAACATCATCCAGGATCTGGCCTACACCAAGGACTTCCTCGGCAATCTGACGCAGCGGAAGGACAAGCGGCAGGATCTGACCGAAGACTTCACCTATGACGATCTGAACCGCGTTGTCCGCATCGACACCGCCCAATCCGGCCAGACACCGACGGCGGTGACGCTGACCTATTCGGTCAATGGCAATATCCTGAGCAAATCCGATGTCGGCACTTACAGCTACGGCCAGCCGAATGCCGCCTGTTCGTCAGGCTTCGCCGGCCCGCATGCGGTGACGCAGATCTCCGGCGTCAAGAATGCCAGCTATTGCTATGATGCCAATGGCAACATGGTCTCCGGCGACGGGCGGACGGTGGAGTACACCGCCTTCGACATGCCCACCCTGTTGACCAAGGGCGACAATGCCGTCTCCTTCTTCTACGGGCCAGACCGGAAGCGCTTTAAGCGCGTGGATGAGACGCTCAGCCAGGGCACCGCCACGACAATCTACGTCGCCGATCGCGCCTATGAGCGCCGGACCAGTTCCAGCGAGGTCAATGAGAAGGTCTATATCGGCGATTTTGCGGTGATGACCCGGACCGCCCTCACGGGTGGCGGT
>JBNKUW010000134.1:0-6751 GCA_050298835.1 Marivivens sp. | reverse complement strand
CGCGTGATCGGCTTCACGCTGGTGTGTACGGTGCTGTTGGTTGCCATGACGGTGATGAGCTACCTGTTCGTCGTTCGCGGCCTCCACCACGAGCACACCCTCGTAGCCGACGACTTGCAGCACCTCTTTCCCGATCTGTGGGTCACGCTTTGGAAAGACCTGATCGACCGAGCGGCCCACCATCATTTTAACCAGCTCACCTTCATCAGTCTCAGCGATTTTCCCATCACCAACAAACTGACCGTCGCGGAAAACGGTATAGCGGTCAGCGATGTGGAAAATCTCATCGAACTTGTGGCTGATGAACAGGATCGCTTTGCCCTGCGCTTTGAGTTTCTCGACCAGATCGTAAAGCTCGTGAATTTCTTTGTGTGACAGCGCAGCGGTCGGTTCGTCCATGATGACAACCCGCGCGTCAATCGACAGCGCCCGCGAAATCGCAACAAGGTGTTTGGACGCGATACCAAGGTCACGCAAGCGCACAGACGGATCAATTTCCGCCCCGATACTGTCAAGGATCTCACCAGCCCGCTTTTGCATCGCGGCAATGTCGATCAACCCAAAACGTGTACGCGGCGCGTGACCAAGGAATATGTTCTCGGCAACAGTCAGGTCGTCGAACAGAACCGTTTCCTGATGGATCGCGGTGATCCCCATTTTCGCCGCGTCCTGCGCGGTTGGAAAGGTCACCGGCTGATCGTCCACGATGATCTTCCCGCCGTCCGGTTGGTAGATACCGGTCAGAATTTTGACCAGCGTTGATTTCCCCGCACCGTTTTCCCCGACGAGCGCGGTCACTTGCCCCGGATAGAGCGCCAACTCCACTTCGGAGAGCGCCTTCACACCCGGAAATATCTTGGAAATGCGGTCGAGCCGGAGAACAGGGTCAACCGCAGACTGGTCTGCCTGCATGTGTGTATTCCGCAAAAGTGACCGGCGCGGACGACTGCCCGCACCGGTCGAGGAGATTAGAAGATCGACTTGAAGTCTTCGATGTTCGAAGCGTCGTAGACAAACGGATCGGCCATCGCGCCCGAATTCGTTTCGTCCAAGGTAACGTCGCCCATGCGGCCCATCGGGATCGATGCGCCCGGCTCTGCGGTGGCTTCTCCGGTTGCCAGAGCATGAGCAATCATTGTTGCCGAATAGCCAAGGTCAATCGGGTTCCAGATGGCGAACGACTTGGACGCACCGGATTCGATCGCACCAGCCATTTCGGACGGCAGACCCAGACCGGTGACATTGATTTCACCGACTTTGCCAGCATCAGCTACAGCCTGAGCCGCCGCCACAATACCCACCGAGGTCGGCGCGATAATCGCATCCAGATCAGGGTAGGACTGCATCAGGCCTTGGGCTTCGCGGTAGGATTTATCAGCAAGGTCGTCACCGTAAACGGTCGCGACAACTTCGATACCCGGGTAGTTGCCCATCACTTTGTTCATCTCGTCGATCCAGATATTCTGGTTCGTCGCGGTGGCAGATGCGGACAGAACAGCAACCTGACCACCATCCGGCAGGTGATCCGCAGCGAGCTTGATGATCATGTTACCGATCAACGGGTTCGACGACGGGTTCAGGTGCATCTGGCGGCCTTCTTCGGCAACGCCGGAATCCCACGAAATAACGGTGATGCCGCGCTGCATGGCACGCGCAAGAGCAGGTGCAACAGCATCAGGGTCGTTTGCGGAAATCGCGATTGCATCTACACCTTGCGCAATTAGAGAGTTGATAACTTCGATTTGACCCTCTGCGGTCGTATCGGTGGGTCCGGTGTAAATGATTTGGGTATCGCCCAATTCGGCAGCAGCTTCTTCGGCGCCTTTTGCGGCTGCTTCAAAGAACCCGATACCCAGAGCCTTAACGACCAGAGCGATGCGCATGTCCTCGGCTTGCGCTGCGCTACCGGCCAGAGCCGCCGCGGCTGCGACGGTGGTCATGATTTTCTTCATTACACTCATGTTTTCCTCCCTGAAGTGCAAATTGCTACGAAGCGGCGTTCTCCTGAGACGCTGCTTCGACTGGTGCTACGATAAGTTTTATGTCCGCAGCCTCGAGCATAGCTGCAGTCCGATCCGAAATACCTTCGTCGGTGATTACGGTATCGATCCGGTTCAACGGACACAGAACAAGGCTGCTCCGTTGTTCGAATTTCGAACTGTCCACCATAACAACCAATTCATCGGCTTGGCCGATGAGTTTTTGCTCTGCCTGGATCAGCAAGGGGTCTGCTTCCATTAATCCCAACGGCCCTATGCCCTGCGCACCCATAAACATGCGTTTGGCATAGAAATTACGGGTCACATCATTGTCGAATGGCGACAGAATGATGTTCTGCTCGCGATAGATCGCACCGCCGGACAACATGATGGTGTTCTTCGTATGCTTGAGCAGGTGCTCCGCAATCGGGAAAGAGTTGGTAAACACCTGCAAACGACGGTTTGCCAGCGGGTGTACCATCTGGAAAGTGGTGGTGCCGCCGTTGATTATGATCGGATCACCATCATCACAAAGCTCGACCGCAGCGCGTGCGATTGATTGCTTTTGCTTATTGTTGATCGTTTCATTGACCGAATACGGACGACCGGCAAGCCCGACGAACTGAGGCGGCGTAAGCGCCTCGGCCCCACCGCGAACACGGCGGAGTTTCTTTTGCGTATGTAGGGTTGCGATGTCGCGGCGGATGGTGGCTTCGGACGCTCCAGTTAGCCCACACAGGTCAACCACAGTCACGACCGGCCGGTCCTGAACTGCGGATAAAATGATCCTGTGGCGTTCTGTTTCGTGCATGAAATCCTCCCTTAGCTATGAAGGTTGCGTGAAGGTGTGGCGTTTTGTCAATCATTATTATTCATTTTCGATCATTTATCTTCATATCATGATCGTTTATGATTGTTTATGATTGACAAGCGGCCCTGTGATTGTCAGCTTTGGCTTTAAACGTATTAGCGCGCTGCGGCGCGATAAGGGAGGACTACATGACAATTTCCGGTGCAACGTCGCGCCTCGTGAACGCTTGGGATGACACCAAAGCTGCGGGCATGAGCGAGTCCGAAAAGCTGCTTTACCGTTCGAACCTGCTGGGATCGGACAAACGGATCACCAACTACGGTGGTGGAAACACCAGCGCCAAAGTCATGGAAAAAGACCCCCTTACCGGTGGCGAAGCCGAAGTTCTCTGGGTCAAAGGATCTGGCGGAGATGTCGGATCGATCAAGATGGACGGCTTTGCGACACTCTATATGGAGAAGTTGCGGGCGCTGAAAAACCTCTATCGCGGGGTGGAATTCGAAGACGAAATGGTCGGCTACCTGCCACACTGTACGTTCAATTTGAACCCGCGCGCTGCATCAATTGACACGCCACTCCACGCTTACGTCCCCCGCAAACACGTTGACCACATGCACCCCGATGCGATCATCGCAATCGCTGCGTCCAAAAACTCAAAAGAGCTGACCACAGAAATTTTCGGTGACGACATTGGTTGGCTGCCTTGGAAAAAACCGGGCTATGAATTGGGACTTTGGCTGGAAAAATTCTGCGTTGAGAACCCGACCGCCAAGGGCGTCGTCCTTGAATCTCATGGTCTGTTCACTTGGGCCGACGATGCGAAAGACTGTTACGAACTGACGCTTGAAATCATTCAAAAGGCGATGGATTGGTTCGAGGTCAAAACCGCTGATGTTCCGGCATTTGGTGGGGTCGTTCATCAATCGCTCGACGCTTATGCCCGTCGCGCTGTTGCTGCCAAACTGATGCCCGCAATTCGTGGCATGGTATCCGGCAAACAGCACATGGTCGGTCATTTTGACGATCAGCCCGCCGTTCTGGAATTTGTAAACTCCGCCAATATGGAACCGTTGGCTGCACTGGGCACCTCCTGCCCCGACCACTTCCTCCGCACGAAAATCCGCCCGCTGGTCGTGGCCTTTGATCCCGCGAAAAACAACATCGATGACGTACTGGTCGGCCTCCCCGATCAGGTGGCTGCCTATCGTGACAACTACGCGGCCTATTATGATCGCTGCAAAAAGGACAACTCGCCCGCGCTGCGGGATCCGAACGCGGTGGTCTATCTGATCCCCGGTGTCGGCATGATCACTTTTGCCAAGGATAAAGCGACCGCGCGTATCTCCAGCGAATTCTACGTCAACGCAATCAATGTCATGCGCGGGTCATCGGCCGTGTCAGAATACTGCGGCCTGCCAGAACAAGAAGCGTTCGACATTGAATACTGGCTCCTCGAAGAGGCAAAGCTCCAGCGGTTGCCAAAGCCCAAATCACTTGCCGGTCGGGTTGCACTGATCACCGGTGGCGCAGGCGGGATCGGTGCTGCAACCGCGCACCGCTATCTTAGCGAAGGCGCCTGCGTCATGCTGGCCGACATCAACGCAACTTCGCTCGAAGAGGTCCGCGCCGGATTTGCGAAAACCTTTGGTGCCGACGTTGTTCGCACGGTCGAAATGAACGTGACCGACGAACAGGCAATCATTGATGCCTACGCCTATACAGCTGTCGAATTCGGTGGTGTCGATATTCTGGTATCGAACGCAGGTATCGCGTCTTCGGCTCCGGTCGAAGAAACGACGCTCGACCTTTGGAACAAAAACATGGACATCCTGTCCACTGGATATTTCCTCGTCTCACGTGAGGCCTTCAAGGTCATGCGCCAACAGGGGATCGGTGGCTCGGTCGTGTTCGTTGCATCGAAAAACGGTCTCGCCGCATCGCCCAATGCATCGGCCTATTGCACGGCCAAGGCATCCGAAATTCATCTGGCCCGTTGTCTGGCGCTTGAAGGGGCAGAGGCAGGTATCCGCGTCAACGTCGTCAACCCGGACGCCGTATTGCGCGGGTCGAAAATCTGGGAAGGCGAATGGCTTGAACAGCGCGCCGGAACCTACGGCACCGATAAAGAAGGGCTTGAGGAAATGTACCGGAATCGTTCAATGCTGAAACAGTCGGTGCTCCCCGAAGACATTGCCGAAGCAGCCTATTTCCTTGCGTCGGAAGCGTCTTCCAAATCGACCGGCAACATCATCAATGTCGATGCTGGCAATGTTCAAGCATTTACGCGTTAGGGTGTGACTATGGACTCAACAATTACTTCCGAGAACGAGAGCCGTATCACCGATCTCCGCCGCGATTACGAAACGCTGGGTGAAAAACTCAATCGGCAAGGTGTCTCTATCGACGCGATCAAGGACCGCGCCAAAGCTTTTGGTGTCGCAGTCCCGTCGTGGGGCACCGGAACCGGTGGCACCCGCTTTGCCCGTTTTCCGGGTGAAGGCGAACCACGCGATATTTTCGACAAACTCGATGACTGCGGTGTCATCCACAAACTGACGGATGCGACTCCCAAGGTGTCGCTTCATATTCCATGGGACAAGGCCGACCCAGCCGCGATGAAGGCCAAGGCTGACGAATGGAAGCTCGGGTTCGATGCAATGAATTCGAACACATTTCAGGATCAGCCGGATCAGGCGCATTCTTATAAATTCGGATCGCTTAGCCATGTTGACGCAGCAACACGTCAACAAGCGGTTGAGCACAACATCGAATGCATCGAGATCGGCAAAACACTGGGTTCGAACGCGCTCACCGTCTGGATTGGGGACGGCGCGAACTTTCCCGGTCAGACCCATATGGGCAAACAGTTTGACCGCTACATGGGGTCCATGCAATCGATCTACGACGCACTGCCGGACGATTGGCAGATTTTCAGTGAACACAAGATCTATGAACCCGCGTTCTATTCAACCGTCGTCCAAGACTGGGGTACTTCGTTGATGATCGCACAGGAGCTGGGGGAGAAGGCGAAATGCCTTGTGGACCTTGGTCACCATGCACCGAACGTGAATATCGAAATGATCGTGTCCCGCCTGATCCGTGCAGGGAAACTCGGCGGGTTCCATTTCAACGACTCCAAATACGGTGACGATGATTTGGACAGCGGCACGATTGAACCCTACCGTTTGTTCCTTGTGTGGAACGAACTGGTGGACGCAGAAAGCCCCGATCTGAACCTGTCCCATATGATCGATCAGTCCCACAACGTGACCGACCCGATTGAAAGCCTGATGATTTCGGCCATCGAAATTCAGCGGGCCTATGTGCAGGCGTCGCTCGTTAATCGTGAAACGCTCGCAGGCTATCAGTCGGATAACGATGCGCTTATGGCCTCTGCCACGTTGCGACAGGCGTTCCGCACCGATGTTGATCCGATCCTACAAATGGCACGGTTTGAGGCCGGGGCAGCCATTGATCCGGTCATGGCCTATCGCGCCAGTGGTTACCGTGCGCAGGTTGCAGGCATCCGTCCCAAAGTCAGCGGCGCTGGCGGCGGGATCGTCTAATCCCGGATACTTCCCAGATCCGAACAAAAAGTGAATCTGCGAACACTGCTGACTATTTTCAAAAGACGGTTATCGACTGCTGATCCGAGGCTCCTGTTCGTTTCAGCGCACCGTTCGGACCCTTTTATCCTGCGCGTTTGGCGACGAACTGAAACCGAGAGAGGCCCCTATTACCGAATTGCCCCTTACGGATCACCTGCGCGATGTGGAATGCATCCGCCCCCGGATACCATGCAGCCCAATCGCGCCCGCTTCGAAGAACGCCCCTCTGGCGTTTGGGAACCATTCGACATAGTCGGCGACACCCGGCAGGGGTAAATGGGTTTCATCGTCGGACAAAAGCGCACGAGCTGCCGCCATGCCGAACACCGTGCCCGGTCCGATCCCCCGGCCCG
>JBNKUW010000133.1:0-6821 GCA_050298835.1 Marivivens sp. | reverse complement strand
CTGACGGGACTGAGGTCAAAGCCGAATTTGTGGTGGGAGCCGCAGGGCCTAAACCCCATGGATGGGTGTCGTCCACTGGATTGAATACCTATTCTGGCTACATCACCGTTGGGCCGACCCTACAATCCAGTGATCCGCAAGTATTTGCAGCGGGTGATTGCGCCCACCTGTCCCACGATCCGCGCCCCAAGGCGGGTGTTTATGCCGTGCGCGAAGCACCGGTTCTTTATCATAACCTGCAGGCGATGTTGTCGGGCGGAACGCTCAAGGGGTACACCCCGCAGAAAGACTACCTGAAGCTCGTGTCCCTAGGCGGTCAATCTGCGATGGCCGAAAAATTCGGAACCGCGCGCCGTGGCGGTCTGCTGTGGAAGTGGAAGGACACGATCGACAGAAGCTTTATGGAGAAGTTCCACGAGCTGCCGGAAATGCCGCAAGAAAAATTGCCGAGTCTGGTTGCTGACGGAGTCAAAGACGCCATTGGTGATGCGCCGATGTGCGGCGGGTGCGGATCAAAGGTCGGGCGGAGTGCGTTGACCGATGCGTTGCGGCACCTCTCCGACATTGATCGGGATGATGTGCGTTCCGTTCGCGGGGACGATGCGGCAGTAATTGAGGTTGGCGGGAAACGTCAGGTGATCAGCACCGATCACCTTCGTCAGTTTGTCGAAGACCCGTACCTCATGACCCGTATTGCGGCGAACCATGCTCTTGGGGATGTTTGGGCTATGGGTGCGCGTCCTCAGGTTGCGACCATGTCCGTGATCTTGCCACGGATGTCACCTGAACTGCAGGAACGGACCATGGCCGAAATCGTTGAGGCCGCGTCCGAAGAGATCGAACGTTCCGGCGCGGTGATCGTCGGGGGGCATTCCTCAGTTGGTTCCGAACTCACGGTGGGATTTACCGTGACGGGCCTATGTGAACAGTCAGAAGTGACGCTGAGCGGGGCGCAAGTTGGTGACAAACTGATCCTGACAAAGGCCATTGGTACCGGTGTTCTGATGGCGGCTGAAATGCGCGGGCTTGCGCGGGGTGGCGATGTTGTTGCCGCACTCTCCGCGATGCTGCAACCCCAGTCAGCGGCGAGCACCGTTCTAGCGCCGGAAGCACACGCCATGACGGATGTGACGGGCTTTGGGCTCGCTGGGCATTTGCAGGGTATTTGCGAGGCCGTGAATCTGGGTGCCGAAATCGAACAGGATGCTATTCCGTTGCTGGAAGGTGCTGAGGAATTGGCAGAAAAGGGCGTTAAATCGACCCTCTGGCAAGAAAACCGTGATGGTGCGGGTCCGGTTTTCGGAACCCATAACGCTCGGTTTGATCTGCTGTTTGACCCGCAGACAGCGGGAGGACTGCTCGCCGCTGTTCCGGCGTCAAAGGTCGAAGAAATCCAAAAACAGCTATTGATGTGCGGTCACAAGGCTGCAGTGATCGGAACGATTACGGAAACGCCTGCGATCAAAGTGACCTAACAATATCGGCAACCTGCTGTGCAGTTATTTTCTGCGCCTTTTGGTCCAGCTTTTCCGTTTCGATCGTGGCAAGTACATCAGGGACATGGATCGCTCTGGATTTCGAATATGCGGGATCGTAGTGTTCGACAATCAGAGCTTTGGCGAGCCCCTGAAGATCACCGTCAGCAAGACATTTTTCCCAAGCATCCACCGTGGCGTGCCCACGGAATTTGCGGAGCGGCTGCAATAGTTCGGTCAGCCGAACGGGGTCTGCGGTTACATCGGCATAGGCGTTGGTGAGATAGGAGGCGCGTTCATCGACGGGCGCTGTCAGGTCGATGCGCTTGCTTGCGCACATCGTAGCCCAAACAGTTGGGGGGATATTCAAACGGCCTATCTTGCTGCTTTCCGCTTCGACAACGACGGGCCGGGACGGGTCGAGCCGTGACAGCGCGCAGGCCAGAGCGGTTTCGAACGCTTTCTGTTCCGGCTGGTCGTCGGATACCGCGCCGAGCATCGAACCGCGATGGCGGGCCAATCCTTCGAGGTCGAGCATCTGGACACCAAGATCAGGAAGTAGCTTCAAAACATCGGTCTTGGCGGTTCCGGTATTCCCATCAAGAAGAACAAACCGGTGTTCGAGTGGCCGATCATACATTTCGGTGTGAACGAACCGGCGGAAGGTCATGTAACCGCCTGCGATGGTATCTGTTCGCCAACCGATTTGCCTGAGGATTGTTGCCACCGAACCGGAGCGCTGACCACCACGCCAGCAATAGACCAATGGGCGCCAGCTTCCGTCCTTGTCCGCAATCGCCGTTTCCAAATGGTGCGCAACATTGCGAGCAACGATTGCAGCACCGATCTTGCGGGCTTTGAACGGGCTTTCCTGTTTGTAGATGGTGCCGACAATTGCCCTTTCTTCGTTCGACATCGCAGGCAGGCTTATCGCGTCGGGGATATGGTCTTCGGCGTATTCAGCCGGAGAGCGCACGTCGATAATCGTATCAAACCCGTGATTTAGGAGATCAGTCAGCGAAGAGAATTCGATCGGCATGAGCGGGCCTTTACGCCGAAGGCACCAAAGGCTCGCGCCCTCCTTCGGTCAGAAGAAAACAATCGGTACCTTCGAATACAGCAGGGATGAGCGGACGACCATAGCCTGCACCCCCGTCCAGATCGATGCGGTTGCCGAAATGTTTGGGATACTTGAGCGCTGTGTGCCCGTGCACGACCATTTTTCCATGATGTTCCTCATGATCAAGAAAGCCGTCCCGTATCCAAATCAGGTCGTCTTCGGTCTGATCTTTCATCGGTACATCCGGCCGAATACCCGCGTGGACAAAGATTTTGTCCTCGGTTTCGAGCCAGAGCGGACGAGATCGAAGAAAATCGATGTGTTCTTGCGGGACGGCAGATTGAGCGCGCTCCAAAAGATTGTCGCCTTTGGGTGAAACCCCATAGGATTGCAAAGTCGTCGGGCCACCAAGGTTCGGATGCAACCATCCTTTGCCCGACAGAATCCGGTCGTCGTGTTCGGTCCCGTCGGTGACATAGCGGCAGAACATCCGGTCGTGGTTGCCGCGAAGGACCATCCAATTCCGTCCTGCTTGGACACCGTTCATCAGAAAATCGACAACCGCTCTGCTATCGGGGCCGCGGTCGGTGTAGTCGCCCAGAAAAACGATTGGAGCCTCAGGACCTCCATCCTTTTCAATCAGGCGAAGGGCGGAATGAAGAGAGTCTATATAGCCGTGAATATCGCCGACGGCATAAAGTACAGGTGCGTTATTAAAAGTCATGTCCAAGAAATATGCTGTGCAGCGGAAAAGTCAGGTCCAAAAAGGAATAAGGGGCGGATGAACCGCCCCTTATTCGCATTGTTGCTTAACGTTTATGCGACGTCGAAGTGCAGCGGTTTGACCTGCTGGAACTTTCCGGTATTCGAAAGCTCTGTCAGAAGTTTATCGGACAGGGCGTTGTCCACATACAGCAGCGCAATGGCCTCTCCGCCAGCAGCAGAACGCCCGAGGGTAAAGTTGGCAATGTTCACGCCAGCAGCGCCGAGTGTTGCACCCAAGGTACCGATAATGCCCGGAACGTCTTCGTTCGTAGTATAGAGCATGTGCTGACCGACTTCGGCGTCGATATTGATGCCTTTGATCTGGATAAAGCGCGGCTTGCCATCCGAGAAGACAGTTCCGGCAATCGACCGTTCGTAAGCATCGGTGACAACCGTTACTTTGATGTAGCCTTCGAAAGCACCCGTTTTGTCCTGAGTGGTGGTCGAAATCTTCACACCACGCTCCTTGGCGATAACCGGAGCGGACACGATGTTCACATCCGGATTGCCTTTTTTCATGATGCCAGCAACGACAGCCGAGGTCAGGGCGGCAAGGTTCATGTCCTGAACTTCACCGTCGTAAAGGATGTTGATCGCTTTGATCGGTTCGTCCGTCATCTGGCCGATGAAGTTGCCGAGGTGATCCGAAAGTTTGACCCACGGGCCCATGACTTTGGCTTCTTCGGCGGTAACCGACGGTGTGTTCAGCGCGTTGGTCACAGCGCCGGTCAGCAGGTAGTCGGCCATCTGTTCGGCGACCTGAAGGGCCACGTTTTCCTGTGCTTCGGTCGTAGCCGCGCCAAGGTGCGGGGTGCAGACGACGTTCGGCAGGTTGAACAGCGGGTTTTCTTTGGCGGGTTCTTCAGAGAACACGTCAAATGCAGCACCGGCGACATGACCGGATTGCAGCATTTCGGCCAGAGCAACTTCGTCAACCAGACCACCGCGGGCGCAGTTGATGACGCGAACGCCCTTTTTTGTTTTCTCGAGGTTTTCACGCGACAGGATGTTGCGGGTCGAGTCGGTCAGCGGAACGTGCAGGGTGATGAAATCCGAACGGGTCAGCAGCTCGTCCAGTTCGACTTTTTCAACGCCGATTTTGGCGGCGCGTTCTTCCGACAGGAAGGGATCGTAAGCGATGACCTTCATTTTCAGGCCTTGAGCGCGGTCGATAACAATCGAACCGATGTTCCCTGCACCGATAACGCCGAGGGTCTTGCTGGTCAGCTCGACACCCATGAATTTCGACTTTTCCCATTTGCCAGCATGGGTAGAAGCGGATGCTTCGGGGATCTGACGCGCTACAGCGAACATCATTGCGATAGCGTGTTCAGCTGTGGTGATCATGTTGCCGAAGGGGGTGTTCATCACAATGATGCCCTTCTTCGAAGCGGCTTCTTTGTCGATGTTGTCGGTCCCGATACCAGCGCGGCCGATGACCTTGAGGTTGTCAGCAGCAGCGATGATTTTTTCGGTCGCTTTGGTAGCAGAACGGATGGCAAGGCCATCGTAATCGCCGATGACTTTGAGCAACTCGTCCTTGTCTTTGCCAAGGTCGGGGCGGAAATCGACGTCGATACCACGGTCGCGGAAAATCTGGACGGCGGCTTCGGAGAGTTTGTCGGAAATCAGAACTTTGGGGGCCATGTCGGGCTCCTTCCTCAGTGAGATATTGTTGGGGAGGGCGCGGACATCCCGCGCCCGAAATACGTTTAGGCTTGGGCTTCGATTTCAGCGTTGAACGCGTACTCGAGCCACGGAAGCAGCGCTTCGATATCGGAGGTTTCGATCGTGGCGCCTGCCCAGATCCGCAGACCTGCCGGAGCGTCACGATAGGCACCGACATCCAATGCAACACCTTCGGCTTCGAGGCGTTTCGCAACGGCCTTGGCAAAGGTCGCGCCGTCCTTGATGCGGTCGTCGGTGAACTTCAGGCAAACACTGGTGTTCGAACGGGTTGCCGGATCAACAGCGAGGTTCGCGATCCAGTCGCGGGTTTCACAGAAGTCAAAGATCGCTTGCGCGTTTGCATCCGCACGCGCCATCAGCGCCGGAAGACCGCCGATCTCCTTCGCCCAGTCCAGAGCGACGAGGTAGTCCTCGACCGCAAGCATAGAGGGCGTGTTGATCGTTGCGCCGGTAAAGATGCCGTCGATCAGTTTGCCGCCTTTGGTCAGGCGGAAGATTTTCGGCAGCGGCCACGCGGGGGTGTAGCTTTCCAGACGTTCAACAGCGCGCGGGCTGAGGATCAGCATACCGTGAGCTGCTTCGCCGCCCATAACTTTCTGCCAAGAGAAGGTCACTACGTCGAGCTTGTCCCAAGCGAGCTCTTGGGCAAATGCAGCTGAGGTTGCGTCGCAGATGGTCAGCCCCGCGCGGTCAGCGGGGATGAAATCACCGTTCGGAACGCGAACGCCCGAGGTGGTACCGTTCCATGTGAACACGACGTCATTGTCAAAGTTCACGTTGGCGAAATCTACGATCTCGCCGTATTCGGCGGTGTGGACGTTGGCTTCAATTTTGAGCTGCTTCACCACATCGGTGACCCAGCCGGAACCGAAGGATTCCCAAGCAACCATCTCAGCGGGGCGTTCACCCAGCAGCGACCAGAGCGCCATTTCAACAGCACCGGTGTCGGATGCCGGAACGATGCCGATCTTGTAGTCTGCGGGAACGCCAAGAATTTCACGGGTGTTTTCGATGGCAGCTTTCAGCTTGTCCTTGCCAACAGCGGCACGGTGCGAACGACCCAGAGCGGCGTCGGCAAGCTTGTCCAAAGAAAAGGTGGGGATTTTGGCGCAGGGGCCAGAAGAAAAACGCGGGTTTGCCGGCCGCGTAGCCGGAGTCTCGATGACCATTGCTGGTATCCTCTCAGATAATCGCCCTTCGTTGGGGAAGGGTGTCCCACCGCCGGACATAGGGGGGAATTTGGGCCTGCGCAATGGGGAAAATGACGTTCAATTCCGACAATAGGTCGCATTCAGACCTCGGACGACTACGATCGGAAACTTTGCCTCAGCTTGGCAGCGGCGTAGGGATGTGCGAAATGCTGCTTCGAATCCTAAAAGGAGCAGGTCCATGTTCACTGTCACTCTTCTGTGCTCTCCCCAAGAGCGTAAGATCGAAACCGCCCTTGTCGAAGCACTGCGCAATGCGTGGGGCGGTGGTGACGCGATCTGGCTTTCAGTGGACGAAGCGGCAGAGTTTCAGGTGCCGCAAATGCCCGAAAATTTCCGTGATGTATGGCGATCAATGCAGGACAATGGCGTCGATCTGGCAATCCAACCAACCGAAGGTCGCCGGAAAAAGATGCTGCTTGCTGATATGGACAGCACGATGATTCGTCAGGAATGCATTGATGAACTGGCGGCTGAGGCGGGTGTAGGCGAACGGGTGGCCGACATCACCAAACGGGCAATGAACGGTGAACTGGACTTCAATGGTGCGTTGGAAGAACGCGTCGGACTGCTGGCCGGTCTGGACGAATCGGTGATTGGGAAGGTCATCGACGAACGGATTAC
>JBNKUW010000132.1:0-6900 GCA_050298835.1 Marivivens sp. | reverse complement strand
TATCAGTCAGAGAAACTGCATAGGTTCGAAGAACGGGCACCTGACCAGCTCCGCATTGTCACGACCGAGGCTGAGCTGGACGCGGTACTCACAGACCGAGCAAACGGGTCTGATGTGACCGCTGGCATTCTGGGTGTCGAAGGGGGACACGCCTTTGAAGGAAGCATCGAAAACATGCAGCGTCTTTGGGATGCGGGGTATCGCTTAATGGGTATCACCCACTTCTTTGACAATGAACTCGGGGGATCGCTCCATGGGTCGGGGAACCTCGGGCTGACGGACTTCGGTCGGGATGCCGTTGCCAAAGCCGCTGCTGACGGATGGATCATCGATCTGGCGCACGCCTCTCCTCAGGTTGCCAGAGACGTTCTTGACATGACCGACGTTCCGCTGGTCGTCAGCCATGGTGGCCTACATAGCCACTGTCCGGTCAAACGCAACTTCCCTGATGATCTGATGCGGGAAATCGCAGCAACCGGCGGGGTGATCGGCATGGGCTACTGGGCTGATGTGGTTTGTGATGACATTACGCCCGCAGGGATCGCAAATATGATCATCGCAGCCATCAACGTCGTCGGAGATGATCACGTTTCGCTAGGCTCAGACTTTGATGGGTCGGTCGAAACGGCCTTTGACACGTCAGAGCTCCCCGCACTGACCAGCGCCCTTCTGGACGCCGGACTGAGCGAAGAGCAAATCCGCAAGGTCATGGGCGAAAACATGCTCAGGGTATTGAGGGCGCGACTGAACTAGTCCAGTTCGCTCCACGGCCAAGGCTTGGATTGGCTGGCCGCTGTCTGGTAGCGCACAGCCTTGGCAAACCAAAGTCCAAGGCTGGTGCCAAATTCCGCCAAGTTTTTATTCGGCTTACCTTTGTTCAGCACCATGATGATGAACTGAAGCACAGCCAGAACGGCCTGAACCGTGTTGGCAAAGCTGATCAGGATCGCCACGAGGATCACCCAAACAAGGCGCATCCACAGGCTTTCCGGCGGTCTTTCATCGGTTTCGAAATCAGGCATGGACCTCTCCATCTCTAAAACAAAATCAGTCTAAATCATTCATACCTCGGACGCCCGTCCGGCAGCGACAACAGCATCACTCATTGCTTGCGTACCGCGGCTAAACTCCAACGGGCACGGATACTCCACACCGTCCCGCACCGTCGCGCAGAAATTCTGTATCTGTAGGACATACTGGTTAACATTCGGCCAGCGCTCGACGTGCCGCTCCATTGACGGAACTTCCAAGACAAGCTCTGCAGTATCATACACCCCTGCGTTAAAAGGCGAAGTCAGGGTCAGATGACCTTTTGTTCCGTGAAAGGTCAGATACTGGCGGTTCGCCATCCGCATGGACACCGTTCCCTGATAGGTAAATGACGGGAAGCCGGCCGCAACTTGGGCAAATACGTCGACAGAGTTTTCGCGCCGGACGTCCGCATAGCGTATCTCTTGGGGTTCCTCTCCGGTCACAAAGCGGACCGACCCAAATGCATAAACGCCGATATCACCAAGAGCGCCGCCGCCGGTTTCAGGCCGGTTGCGAATGTTGTCCTTATCAGCCCCGTTGTTAAAGCTGAACACGGTGTCGACAAATTCGAGTTCGCCAATCACCCCGCTTTTGACCAATTCTTTGGCACGAATGAACTGTGGATGATGGACGATCATAAACGCTTCGGCGACCAGCTTGCCGCTCGAATCCCGCGCTTCGATCAACCGGTCAAAGTCGCTCTCTTTCATCGCCATCGGCTTTTCACAGAGAACATGTTTTCCGGCTTCAATCGCTTTCAACGTCCATTCTACGTGCAACGAATTCGGCAGCGGGATATAGACGGCATCCACCTCGGGGTCTGCAAGCAGTGCATCATAGCTATCGAACACCTTCAAATTCGGTTGGAAGGCTTGAAAGGCCGCCGCTTTTTCAGCAGAGGAGCTCGCCAATGCGTAAAACTCTGCTCCTTCGGCGGCATGGATCGCCCGTGCCATATGTTCGCGGGCAAACTTTGCGGCGCCCAAGATACCCCATTTGATCGGTTTCATCGCACCCTCCCTGTTTGCGCAAACATCAGGAAACTAGACCGCCCCCAGCCCTTCGGCAAGGTGCGGCCCAATTAAAGGTTTCACTCCCCATTAAGCGCTGGTGAGAAGGCCACGTTCTACGGCCAGTTCCTGCATACGCTTTTGAAGCTTCTCAAAAGCGCGGACTTCGATCTGACGGATACGTTCGCGGCTGACGTCGTATTGCTTAGAAAGATCCTCGAGCGTGATGCTTTCTTCACTGAGCCGACGCTGAACCAGAATATCCTTTTCACGGTCATTCAAAACGTCCATCGCTTGCGCCAACAGTTCGCGGCGGGTGGTCAGTTCGTCATGCTCTTCGTAGGCAACCGCCTGATTGGCGTCCTCATCCTCAAGCCAGTCCTGCCACTGCGCTGATCCGTCTTCGTCAGACCCGACTGTCGCATTGAGCGACGCATCGCCCCCAGACATCCGGCGGTTCATCGAAATAACTTCGTCTTCGGTCACGCCCAGATCGTGGGCGATCCGCGCTACGTTCTCAGGCCGCAAATCGCCATCTTCCAGCGCACCAATACGGGATTTCGCCTTGCGCAGGTTGAAGAACAGTTTCTTTTGGGCCGAGGTCGTGCCGAGCTTTACAAGGCTCCATGACCGCAGGATATATTCCTGAATCGACGCCCTGATCCACCACATGGCGTAGGTCGCCAAACGGAATCCTTTTTCGGGGTCAAACCGTTTAACGGCCTGCATAAGACCAACGTTTGCTTCGGAAATCACTTCGGCCTGCGGCAATCCATAACCACGGTAGCCCATCGCGATTTTTGCCGCGAGGCGCAGGTGCGATGTCACCAATTTATGCGCCGCACCTGAATCTTCGTGATCGACCCAGCGTTTCGCCAGCATGTATTCCTCTTCAGGCTCAAGCATCGGAAACTTCCGGATGTCCTGAAGATAGCGGTTTAATCCTTGTTCCGGCGACGGTGCCGGAAGGTTCGTGTAGTTACTCATCCCAATCCCCTGCGAAGTTTACGCCACAATGTTTAAGGGCTTAACATGGATATGGTTGCGCTATCGCCCCCGTTCAAGGGGTAGCATTCCTGATTTAACGTAAACTTAACCCTGTTCTGTCGGAGCGCCAGAGACTTTTCAGCGCAATCGCGCACTTGGGAATAGTGTTTCAATCTCCCCCGAGGGCAGAAATCAGACCGGCCATATCTTCTGGCAGCGGCGACTCGAACTCCAGCATTTCACCCGAAACCGGATGTTCAAACCCCAATGTCGCCGCATGAAGCGCCTGACGCGAAAACGCAGCCGCAGCCGCAGCCCCTGCCTCACCTACAGATTTCACGTTCAATTTGCGTTTGCCACCGTAGGTCGGGTCGCCGACCAGCGAATGTCCGACATGAGCCATATTGACGCGAATCTGGTGTGTCCGCCCCGTTTCCAACCAGCATTCGATCAACGCCGCGACCGGAGGTTCACCCAGCGCCTCGATGATCCGCGCCCGTGTTACCGCATGACGTCCTTGGGTAAAGCTTACCGCCTGTTTCTGGCGGTCGGTCTTGTGCCTCCCAAGGAATGTCTGGATTTTCAGGATGTTTCCGGGCTCGAAATTTGTCCCTTTGATCCCATGGATACGCGGATCGTTCTGATCCGGTACACCGTAACACACCGCCAGATAGCGCCGGTTGACCGTGTGTTTTTCGAACTGCGTGGCAAGCCCGTGATGTGCACGGTCGCTTTTGGCCACCACCAGCAACCCGCTGGTAACCTTATCAATCCGATGCACGATACCGGGTCGCGTTTCTCCCCCCACGCCCGAAAGGGACTCACCACAATGATGGATCAGCGCATTGACCAATGTTCCAGTAGGCGTTCCCGGTGCCGGGTGTACGACCATGCCCACAGGTTTATCAATCACGATCAGGTCGTCGTCCTCGTAGACGATATCCAACGGAATATCTTCACCACGAATATCGCTCTCTACCGCTTCTTCGACGGTGACCTCGATCTTGTCACCTTCGGTCACCTTGTACCGCGGGTTCTCAATCACTTCTCCGTTCACACGAACAGACCCATCCGCAATCAGACGCCCAAGCCGCGACCGGCTCAAATCTGCCTCTGCTGGCACATCGCGCGAAAGCGCCTTATCAAGACGCGGAGGCGGATTTTCCGCTATGACAAAGCTTACAAGGATCTCGGCCATGGATCAGGCTCCTGAAAACGAAATCGACCTGCCGCTTGTCGGATACCTAAAGCGACTGGTTACGGCATTGGCCGTGGTGATGATTGGCGGGTTCGTATTACTTATCGTGACGCTTGTCATCCGCTTGAACGCAGATCCGTTAACCCTTCCCGATCAGATCACCCTGCCTGAAGGCCAGCATGCGACCTCTTTCACCCAAGGCACCGACTGGTTTGCCATCGTAACGGATGCCGACACTATCCTGATCTACGACCGTCAGACATCAGAACTCCGCCAAACGGTCACGCTCGACTGATCCCACGGATTTACCGCAGGCAAAGCCTATTAGGAATTTCTCAAATCTGCAGGAGAGAGATGGTACCGCCTCCCTGGCTCGAACAGGGGACCTCTGGATCCACAATCCAGCGCTCTAACCAACTGAGCTAAGGCGGCACTGGCGGCGGATGTAGCCCTAGCGCCAACAGAATGCAAGCGCCACGAACGCATTTTTCCACTCCCCCTTGCAACTTTCTGTGCTGCTGGGATAGTCACTTCCATCCGAGATGACAGGAGACCATCATGAGCATCAACACAGAACGCGATATCGAAGCGAATCTTCAGATTGGCCCAACCGATTCCGGCATGGTTCGTCTGTTCATCGAAGCTGACGGCACAGAAATCCCGATGGATTTCTCTCCGGAAGAAGCAGACGAAATCGCCGAAGAAATCCGCGCCGCCGCGCAGGCCGCTCGCGCTGTCGCCCCTAAAAAGAAACGCTAACCTGCGGATCACGCGCCGCCATCTGCCGGAGTGCGGCATGACGCGCGAATTTTTGGATCATGACCTTGCGCCGTGCAGGCGCAAGTTTGTCCTCGGGCGCCATTCGGATAATCTCACCGCCATAGCCGTCCGCGATAATCAGGCCGGTATCCTCGGGTAACAGGTCTGTCGGGAAATCAGCATCCACGGCCCAGAAAAACCGGTCACACCATTCCAGATAGCCTTGCCATTTGTTGTCCGACTGGAAATCAGCGCGCGAGGATTTACACTCTACCACCCAGATTTCCCCTTTCGGACCAAGAGCCATTACATCAACACGCAGACCGCGCGTCGGAACCAGTTCTTCGACAGTAACGTAGTCATGGGTCAAAAGATGACGGCAAACACCGCGGGCCAGAATCTGCCCCGGCATTAAATCACGCTCATTCGACATCTCAAAACTCATGCGAAAAACATGAACAATACGTGAACATTCGTCAAGTCTCGAAAGAAACCTTGAATGATCGTCTCGGTAGGACTAGATCACGCGCTGGCGAGCTTCTGCTCTTCACGTACCTTAAGCTCTAGCATTCCAGTGGCCTTAAGCAAATCCGAGGGAGCTGGCTCTGTCTGGATTCTGGTCTAGTTATCTGGCGCCCACCTGAAATATCAGGTCCTCGGGAATCAAGGGTGGTACGGTCGCTGTGGTTCTCGCCGCCCAACGCCCCTTCCAAATTTTAAACGCGCTTCTGCAGCAGTCGGTCGCCCGGATTTTCCGAAAAACCCGACCCCCTGCGATTCCAGCGAATCGTTAATACGCGCTATTTCAGATTACGTGCGTTGTAGCGGCGTTCCGCTTTGGCGGGGACGCGTACTCGGGCCAATTTGTTCGTCACAACAGGAGCCCGACGCCCACCCTTCGGCGTGTCGTCATCCTCTGCCATACTCATAATACGGATCGCAAACTGAACACCGGCGAAAACCAAACCGTTGAAAAGCCACAGAATAAACAGGGCCAATATCCCAGCTTCACTGCCAAGCATCAGGTGACGCAGGTTAGCAACGTTGCCCCAAAGGAGCAGCCCGACAAACACAGCAGACACGGCGAAACCGATCAAAACCTGAGTAATGTATAACCGGACGAGTTTGGGCATAACGATCCTCCTGAAGCATCTATGAAGGTAGATGTTTCAGTAACGTCCGCAAGCAGAAAAGGTTAACTTTTCCGTATGGCGCGGAAATCCGCAGAGGATTGGTTGTTTAGAATGCTTCTGGGCGCGCTTCACGCGCCATGTGGTCCAGAACAGCATTCACAAAACGCGGCTCTTTGCTTTCGGGAAAGAACGCTTCGGCGACCTGAACGAACTCTACAATAACCACTTTCGGAGGCGTATCGCCTTCGATTAGCTCAGCACCAGCGGCGCGAAACAACGCCCGCAACGTGGGATCAATCCGGCCCAGCGGCCATTTCGCGACCAGTGCGCGGTCGGTCATCTGGTCGATACGGGCCTGTTCATTGACAGCACCGTCCACAAGGTGCCGGAATACTTCGGGATCACCTTCCTGCATTTCAACGTCATCAAAGACCTCTCCAAAGCGGAAATCTTTGAATTCGTTCACCACAGCCTCGACCGTCTGACCGGATGATTCCATCTGGAACAGAGCTTGAACCGCGTAAAAACGCGACGCGGATTTCATTTTGCGGTGTTCGGTCTTTGACGTGGTCATGGCAGGCGGTCCCTAGCCCTCGCGGGCAAGAAGTATGTCGGAGGTAAATCCCAGTTTCCCAGAAGGCCCCCACTTACGCCCCAGCGCAATCAGGTGCAAGGCCGCAGCGGCCGCACCGCCACCTTTGTTTTGATCGTCCACATCAGCCCGAACCGCAGCCTGTTCATAGTTTTCAACCGTCAGAATACCATTGCCGATGCAATGCCC
>JBNKUW010000131.1:0-7044 GCA_050298835.1 Marivivens sp. | reverse complement strand
TCTTCCGATCTATAGGTCCGGGTACCACCCCGATGACGGCTGAAACCGCCCTCGTATGGGACATCATCGTCCTCCAGGCCATGAACGATCATCATGGCCACCGGCTCCGAAGTTTCGATCGCTCTGGCCGCCCGTGACATCCTCGAAGCCGAAGGTATCGGCACCCGCGTCGTGTCGGTTCCCTGCATGGAACTCTTTGACGCGCAGGAAGACAGCTACCGCAAGCGCGTCCTGCCTGCCGGTCCGGTCCGTGTCGCTGTTGAAGCCGCCGTCCGTCAGGGCTGGGACAAATACCTACTCGGCGAACGCGGTCGCGAAGCCAAAGCCGGTTTTGTCGGTATGGACAGCTTCGGCGCATCGGCTCCTGCTGGCGAACTCTACGAAAAATTCGGCATCACCGCCGAGGCCGTTGCTGAACAGGTCAAAGCCCTGCTCGGCTAAGCCTCGCAACAGCACGAAAACAAAAACGCCGCGCTTTCTACAGCGCGGCGTTTGCTTTTGGCGGACCCCAAAGGGCTCTACGACCCGCCCCCAGTCTTTGTGCGTCAAATATCCCGGGGTGAATGGACCGCAGGTCCAGAGGGGCAGCGCCCCTCTGCTGTCCTTCAGTGACCGGCGCTCTTGCGTCCGGTTATCGCCTGCCAGAGCGGTACAATACCATGGGCGATCACAGGCAGAAGCAGCAGCCCGTAGACCAATGCGAACACACCGTCGAGAGCCGCCGTTACGGTCCAGCTTACCGCATCAGCCAGCCCGTCGACCTTATGCGCGGCCGCCTCTGCCAGATGATGGATCGGCTCATAGGGCCACATGATTCCAAAGTGCTCGAGCCCGTGGATCACGATGCTACCACCGACCCAAAGCATCGCTAACGTGCCCACAAAACTCAGCAGCTTGAGCAGCCACGGCATGCCCTTTACCAGTCCCCGACCAAAGGATCTCGTCACCCCTAGGTGTCCGTTCTGCGCAAGGTGCAGTCCGATGTCATCGGCCTTTACGATCAGGGCGACGGCACCGTAGACCGTAAAGGTGATCCCCACAGCAACCAGAGCCAGTGTCGCCGCCTCCATCCAGACCGACCCGTCGGGGATCGCGGACAAGGCGATAGTCATGATCTCGGCCGACAAGATAAAGTCCGTTTTAATCGCACCGGATACCTTGGCCTCTTCCAGATGCCCCGGATCGCGTATGTCCATATCCGCTTCGATGGCGTGATCCGCGTGCGGAGCAAAGCTGTGGAATACCTTTTCCGCCCCTTCGAAACACAGGTAGGACCCGCCCAGCATCAACAGGGGTGTGATCGCTTCGGGGAGAAAATTGGCGAGCAATAGCGCGATGGGAAGTAGAAAAATCAGTTTGTTTTTCAACGAACCGCGCGTGATTTTCCAGATTATGGGCAGTTCGCGTTCGGGTTTGAAACCTGTCACGTAACTGGGCGTTACCGCCGCGTCGTCGATCAGAACCCCCGCCGTTTTGCCACCAACCTGCGCCGCCGCTGATGCCACATCATCCACGCTGGAGGCCGCAACTTTCGCGATTCCAGCAACATCGTCCAAAAGCGCAAGAAGTCCGCTCATCATTTCCCCCAGAGATTCGGTGTCCTACCGGACTTTTCGCTGACCAACATGCCAAGTCCAAGATGTTGGCGCAAACCGTTAGCGCCAAACCATGACTTAAAAGAACGTTTATCGCTAACAAACTCACAAGTTTACATTTTTTCCTTTGCTGCTGCGCAGCGCCCCAGTAGGAAACCCGAAAAACGGAAGAGCTGCAGAGGATGACAGACGATATGACCGTAACCGTCGGAATCAACGGGTTTGGCCGCATTGGCCGTTGCACCCTCGCCCATATCACCGAAGCTGCCCGCAATGATGTGCAGGTTGTTAAGATCAACGCTACGGGTCCGATCGAGACCAATGCCCACCTTCTGAAATACGACAGTGTCCACGGCCGTTTCGGAAACACCGTAACCGTTCAGGACAACACCATGGATCTGGGTCGCGGCCCGATCGAAGTTATGTCCACCTACAACCCGCAAGAGCTCGACTGGTCGGGCGTTGATGTGGTTCTGGAATGCACCGGCAAATTCAACGACGGTGAAACGGCGAATGTTCACCTCGAGCGTGGCGCTAAGAAAGTTCTGATTTCGGCTCCGGCCAAGAACGTTCAGCGCACTGTTGTTTACGGCGTGAACCACCGTGACCTGCGCGAAGACGAACGCATGGTTTCGAACGGGTCCTGCACGACCAACTGCCTTGCTCCTCTCGCCAAGGTTCTCAACGATGCCATCGGTATCGAGTCGGGCATCATGACCACGATCCACAGCTACACCGGCGACCAGCCGACGCTCGACCGTCGTCACAAAGACCTTTACCGCGCCCGTGCTGCTGCAATGGCGATGATCCCGACCTCCACCGGCGCTGCCAAAGCGCTGGGCGAGGTTCTGCCCGAGATGAAGGGTAAACTGGACGGCTCTGCCATCCGCGTCCCGACCCCGAACGTATCTGCTGTTGACCTGTCGTTCGTTGCCGAAAAATCGGTGACCGAAGCCGAAGTCAACGAAATCGTCCGTGAGGCAGCGCAGGGATACATGGGCATGGTTCTGGGCTACGATGATGAGCCCAAGGTCTCTATCGACTTTAACCACACCACTGAGTCGTCGATCTTTGCCCCCGATCAGACCAAGGTCATGGGCCGCATGGTCCGCGTTCTGGCATGGTACGACAATGAATGGGGCTTCTCGGCCCGTATGGCTGACGTTGCCGCCGCTATGGGTCGCCTGTCGGCCTGATCGACGCAGTTATGAATTGCACGATGTCATGGCCGACGGTAGACCCTTGGCCATGACAGACAGACTCTCCTTCTGGCTTTACGGGTTCATCATCGCGTTTCTCGCGATTGATTTGACACTCGACCTCGGATTTTCGCTTTTTCTTTTGCGAAAATTGGCCGACTTCATAGAATATGTATCTTTCTGGCGCTAAACTGAGCGCGGCGACTGCATTCAATTGTTGACCTTTGGTCGTAAATCGCAATGTTAGCGCCAACGGCGGATTTTCCCGTCAGCTACCAGCCGGAGGACTCAGTATGACAGTCAAAGTGGCAATCAACGGTTTTGGCCGAATTGGACGCAACGTTCTTAGGGCAATAATCGAATCCGGACGCACCGATATCGAAGTCGTCGCAATCAATGATCTGGGCCCGGTTGAGACCAACGCCCACCTGTTGCGTTTCGACTCGGTTCACGGGCGTTTCGCTGGCGAAGTTAAGACCACCGAAAGCACCATCGACGTGGGCCGCGGCCCGATTGCGGTGACCGCCATCCGTAACCCCGCCGAACTCCCATGGAGCGATATCGACATCGTTCTGGAATGCACCGGCATCTTTACCGCCCGCGAGAAAGCAGCGATCCACCTTGAAAACGGTGCCAGCCGCGTTCTTGTGTCCGCCCCGTCCGCTGGTGCAGACAACACCGTTGTTTACGGTGTGAACCACGACTCGCTCGCTGCGGATCAGTTGGTCGTTTCCAACGCATCCTGCACCACCAACTGCCTTGCACCGGTGGCAAAGATTCTCAACGACACCGTTGGCATCAACAAAGGGTTCATGACCACCATCCACAGCTACACCGGCGACCAGCCGACGCTGGACACGATGCACAAGGACCTCTACCGCGCTCGCGCTGCCGCAATGTCGATGATCCCGACCTCGACCGGCGCCGCCAAAGCTGTTGGTCTGGTACTGCCGGAACTGAACGGCAAACTGGACGGCGTCGCGATCCGCGTGCCCACGCCGAACGTTTCGGTCGTTGACCTGACGTTTGAAGCCAGCCGCGCAACCACGGTGGAAGAAATCAACGACGCGATCGTTGCTGCAGCGAATGGCCCTCTCAAAGGTGTTCTTGGCTTTACCGATCAGCCGAACGTCTCGATCGACTTCAACCACAACCAGAACTCCTCTACCTTTGCTCTGGACCAGACCAAGGTCATGGACGGCAACATGGTTCGCATCCTGACATGGTATGACAACGAATGGGGCTTCTCCAACCGCATGGCTGATACGGCCGTTGCGATGGGAAAACTGCTGTAATTTCAGCGCCCTGCAAAATAACAAAGCCGCCCCTTTGGGCGGCTTTTCTTTTTTCCTAAGAACCGTCGCTTACTTGTCTGCAACGTATTTCATGATGGTCCCTTGCGCCGCCGCGACGAGCTTTTCCTCGTCTCCGGTGCGGGTATAGATCTCGCAACGTGTCACCGCTTGCGTCCGCCCTGCTGACAGGACGTTGGCCCGCGCGATCAACTCTTCGCCGACGGCGGGACGCAGATAGTTGATCTTGATCTCCGAGGTCAGAACCGTGAGCAATACCGTCCCGCCCGCAAACGTCAGCGCATTGTCCGCGAGATAGGCCAACACGCCCCCGTGGACAAAACCGTTCTGCTGCAAAAGTGTGTCGTCTACGGTCAAACGCATCTCAATGCGCCCCTCTCCGCAGTCCGTCACCCGCGCTCCGAGCTTGTTTGAAAACGACTGTTTGGCAATTTCTGCCTGCGCTATCGACACCATATCCATGTCAGCCTCCCCGATTGTCAGGTCAACTGAACCGGATCAGCGGTCAGGTTGACAGTACAACGTAACGTCACCCGAACAAAGGAATCGCCGCTCGGTGTCTGGCGGCCTTCTTCTTTGCTTTCACAAATACTCCGGGGGTGAATGGCCGCAGGCCAGGGGGGGCAGCGCCCCCTTCCCTCACAACAGCCGTTGTTCAAGGGCATCCTTTACTGCGGGCGGGACGAATTTGGTCACGTCGCCGCCCAGACGGCAGATTTCCTTGACCAGTTTCGACGCAATTGCCTGATTTTTGGCGTCCGCCATGAGGAACACCGTTTCGATGCTGTTGTCGAGCGACCGGTTCATCCCGACCATCTGGAATTCATACTCGAAGTCGGCGACGGCCCGGAGCCCCCGGATGATGATCCTGGCGCCGACGTCGCGGGCACAGTCGATCAGGAGGTTTTCAAACGGGTGTGCAACGATTTCGGTTCCGGTGGATTCGGCAATCCGCGCCACTTCGGCGCGGATCATCGCAACGCGTTCTTCAAGATCGAACAACGGTCCCTTGTCGCGGTTGATTGCGACACCAATCACCAACCGGTCAACGAGCGAACAGGCCCGTCGGATAATATCGATGTGTCCGTTGGTGATCGGGTCGAAGGTGCCGGGATAAAGGCCAATCCGCATGGGATCCTCATGGGTCTTTTTCAGTCACTCGCACGCAACATTATTGCGCCGCAGAATGCAAGACCTCAACGCCCCATGACCATCCCTTCGAGCGCATCTTTTTCCATTGCCAGTTCGGACAGGCGTGCTTTGACTACGTCACCGATGGACACCAGACCGACAAGCTGTCCGTCCTCAACAACCGGAAGGTGACGGAACCGGCGGTCGGTCATGACCTGAAGCACTTCGTCGTTGTTTTTGTCGAGTGTCGTGGTCACCGGATCGGCGGTCATCAGTTTGTCGATGGTCTCATCCAGAACGCCAGCGCCACGTTTGCCGATTTCTCGGACGATATCGCGCTCTGACAGAATGCCGACTGCTGACAAGCCGTCATTGGACACGACAATCGTACCGATGCGATTGTCTGCCATCACTTTCGCGGCCTTAGCGACCTTTTCGGTCGGCGTCAGCCAGATAATGCCCATTTTTTCTTTGGTTTTCAGAATGTTCTGCACGAGCATTTTATGTCCTCCTCCTAATCCCTTGCTTTCAGCGTCGGCGGAAGCGACCACATCTGTCAAGTCGCGAGAGCCTCCAAACGGGCGATTTCCGCCTTCACTCCGACCAAAAGAGCATTTGCAAAGCGATTTAGACGGTCCGATCTCCGATCCGAGGCATGCCGGACCAGATAAAAACTGCGCAGAAGCGAGAATTCTTTCATAAGGACCCGCCGAAGCTCTGGCGCGAAAGGAAGCGCGAAATCATGAACGATTCCAACGCCGCCCTGACGGAGCATCTGAAGCTGGACGGAAACCGAATTCGATGCCATCTGCACCCCGTCCTGACCAAGCGGTCCCAGAAAATCGAGCTCCTTGTCGAAAATCATGTCCGGTATGTAGCCCACCACAGGTTCATCAATGACGTCGGCAATACGCGCAGGCGCCTCAGCATCCGACCGCATGGCGAGGTGCAGCCGGTAGTCGCTGATTTTCTGCACGGTCAGGCGGCCCGCGTCGGGTGGGGACACGGAAATCGCCATGTCCGCTTCGCGTTTTGACAGGTTCACAACGCGCGGAAGGGCCAGAACCTGAACTTCCAACCCCGGATTTTCTTGCTGAATTCGGGCGCAAACCTGCGGCAGCAGGAAATTAGCGCACCCGTCCGGCGCCCCGATCCGCACTTGGCCAGACATCCCCGAATCTGTCGCCTGCCCTTCGTCCAACGCGAGAGCGAGCGCTTCTTCGGCCTGTACGGCATGGTCGCGCATCTTTTCACCCTGATCGGTCAGCGCGTAGCCCTGCGGTGATTTCACAAAGAGAACCGACCCGATGGTTTCTTCCAACCGCGTGATCCTGCGCCCCACTGTCGCGGGGTCCATCTTGAGGCTTGGCGCTGCGCCCGAGAGGCTTTCGGCACGTGCCACCGCGAGAAAGACTCGCATGTCATCCCAGTTCATGGTCCATCCTGCATTTTTGCAAAACTATTTTGATAAACCTTCGCTTTTACCGAACAAAACGCAAGACTATTCTGCGGGCAACTCAGACACTGTCCTTGGGAGGATACCATGCAAGAATTGACTCACTGGATTAACGGTCAACATGTCAAAGGGACGTCCGGTCGCTTTGCTGCCGTTTTCAATCCGGCAACCGGCGAACAGACTGCGACTGTGCCGCTCGCCTCGCTCGACGAACTGACCGCCGCAATCGATGCTGCCGCCGAAGCTCAGGTTGGTTGGGCCGCAACCAACCCGCAGCGCCGTGCCCGCGTCATGATGAAATTCGGCGACCTCATCAACCAGCACATGGACGAGCTGGCAGAGCTGGTCTC
>JBNKUW010000130.1:0-7219 GCA_050298835.1 Marivivens sp. | reverse complement strand
ACTCGGATTGCCATCCATCGCCGCCTGCACGTCCTCATAGGCAAGCGAGGCCACTGATTTCATGAGACCGCGAACAAATCTGTGTCCGATTTTGCGTCCTGATGAATCAATCCGCATTTCCACAGCCATACAAGCGCGCGGCACACCTTCGTGCAGAGAACACAGATCGCCCGAAAGCCGATCCGGCAGCATCGGAACAACGCGGTCAGGGAAATAGGTTGAATTTCCGCGTTTGCGTGCCTCGCGATCCAATGCAGAGCCGGGCCGGACATAATGCGCGACATCCGCGATTGCGACCCACAGGATAAACCCGCCTTCGTTTTTCGGATCGTCGTCCGGAATCGCCAGAACCGCGTCATCTCGGTCTCGGGCATCAGCAGGGTCGATTGTCAAAAGCGGAAGGTCCCTAAGATCCGTCCGACCATTCAATCCAGCGGGCTTCTCCGCGTCCGCCTCAGCGATCACATCATCGGGGAAATCGTCAGGGATGCCATGCTGGTGAATGGCAATCAGGCTCACCGCTTTGGGGGCAGAAGGGTCGCCCAGCCGCTCTACAATGCGCGCCTTTGGAAGCCCCATACGGCCCTTGGGGCCGCTTTGTTCCGCTTCAACCAGTTCACCGTCCTTCGCGCCATTCACTGCGCCTTCAGGTATGATCCACTGTTTGTCTGATTTCTTGTCGATTGGGACAATCCGACCGCCTTCATGGCTCTTTCGGAAAATCCCAAGGATCCGATGCGGGTTCGTTCCGATCCGGCGAATTAGGCGCGCAGTATAGTTATACTCTTCACCCTGCACCTCGGTCATACGACCCAATATTCGATCGCCCGGAGCCAAGGCCGGTTCATCCGCCCGCAATACCATCAGGATGCGAGGCTCTTCGCCTTTCCCTTGCCATTCAACAGGCCGCGCCCATAGGTCGCCCAGATGGTCGGGATCGATGATCTGCAGCACCGCAACCGGCGGGAGCTTTTCAGAATCCCGATAAGAGGACTTCCGCTTTGAAAGCGTCCCCTCCAGTTCCATTTCGCGCAGAACCCGCTTTAGATCGATACGGGCAGAGCCTTTGATACCAAAAGCTTTCGCGATATCGCGCTTTGCGGTGAGGGTCGGGTTCTCGGAAATCCATTCAAGGATTTCTTCTTTGGACGGAATACGTGTCATTACACAGCCCTAGCACCTGACCGATGGAAACGCACCGGCCTTCTTTGCTTTACAAATACTCGTCTAACCGACGGTCGTCGCGTAAAACCGACGTATCAGGAAAAATAGTCCGTCAGAATACGGGTATAGATAGATTTGAGTTGATCGATCTGTTCAACAGAAACCCGCTCATCAACCTGATGCATCGTTTTTCCAACCAGACCGAATTCGACAACCGGACAGTGGTTTTTCATAAACCGTGCGTCAGACGTCCCGCCCGAAGTGGATAGTTCCGGTTTCCGGCCGGTCGTTGCCTCGACCGCTGCCCCCACCAGATCAGACAGCTCACCCGGCGGCGTGAGAAAGCTTTCCCCTGAGATTTTCACGCGCATATCGATTTGAACGCCAAAGTCTTCACCGACCCGCGTAATCTCGCTCCGCATCCAGTCGGTAAGGCTCGCACCACTGTGTTGATCGTTGAACCGAATGTTTACGGTCGCCTCGCATTGTGCCGGAATGACGTTTGTTGCAGGATTTCCCGTATCGATCGTCACGAATGCAAGCGTTGAAGGATCGAAATGTGCAGTTCCAGTATCGAGCATATGCGTGGACATCCGGTCCACAAGATGTGCCATTGCTGGCAGCGGATTGCGCGCACGATGGGGGTAGGCAGAGTGCCCCTGTTTGCCAGTTACTGTGAACCACGCATTCAGGGATCCGCGACGGCCGATTTTCATCATCTCGCCCATGTCATTCGGGCAGGTCGGTTCACCGACGAGACAGACCGACATTCGCTCGCCCTGCTCTTCCATCCAGTCGAGGAGAGCAATTGTCCCGTGATCGGCGTCCCCCTCTTCGTCCCCTGTGATTGCCAGAGAAATCGCTACATCCGGGTTTGCTTTCACAAAGTCGATAGCAGCCGCAGCAAAGGCTGCGACCCCGGATTTCATATCGGTCGTGCCGCGACCGTACATATATCCTTCGGCGATCTCGGCGCCGAAGGGATCGTATGTCCAGTCGTCGGGATTTCCGATCGGGACAACATCGGTATGACCGTTGAACCCGAATATCTTCGGAGCATCCTTGGCCCCGAACCGCGCATAAAGATTGCTGATCTCCCCACGATCCACGCGGAAACATTCGAAACCGGCGGTAGAGAGTTCTTCTTCTAGCAAGACCAACGCACCACCTTCTTCAGGTGTGACAGACGCGCAGCGAACAAGGCGTGCAGTAAGATCAACGGGATCGATAGTGGTGGTCATGGGCGTCTCCTTTGTCACAGCCCTACCCAAGGCGGGGGCCTGATGCAATGTGGCGCTGATGTGGCGACAGCACCACACATCGGCCAAGTGCCGAAAAAACCTATACAAATGGTTATACAAAACGCCATTCGCATAATAACCTTTCCTCAAAAGAATGACCCGAGGCAGGGCAGACCCCAAAATGGTCCGTGGCGAGCAGTATTTGCCACAAGATATAGAGAGCGATCGGTTACGTCGTTCTCATCCAGTCCTGACCTTGGCGCAAGCTGAGGCAAGAAAATGGTTCGTGGAACGGAAATCGGCTACGACCTCAATGCGACTGCGCTCCAGATGGCCGAAACAATTTTCGGCACGGGCGTGCAGGTTGTATCGGCGTCGTACACAGGGGATAACGCATCCTCTGCTATTTATTCGGACGGAGACCTGACCGGTGGCGTAGCCCCATCAGACACCGGGGTCATTTTGTCGACCGGTAATGCATCAAGCTTTACCACCAAAAGTCGCTGGGGGTCTAACGCCCGCCCGAACACGTCAAGCAACACCAACGGCGTCGACAATAACGCAGACTTCAACCAACTCGCGGGTAGTCAAACACATGATGCCAGTTGGCTCGATGTGACCTTTGTTCCATCCGGCGATTACATGACGCTGGATTTCGTGTTCTCCTCAGAAGAGTACCCTGAATACGTCGGCTCTGTATTTAACGATGTGGTTGGTGTCTGGGTGAACGGCGTAAACGTCCCGATCTCGATCGGTGACGGGATGACTTCGGTCACGAACGTGAACCAATCCAATTCATCGAACCTATACGTCGACAACACGGCCGACCAATACAACACAGAGATGGACGGTTTCACCGTCACGTTGACGCTGACCATCCCGGTGGTTTCGGGGGCTGAAAATACAATTCGTATTGGCATCGCCGACGTGTCGGATTCCAACTACGATTCCAACATCCTCATCGCTGCGGGCTCCGGCCAAACGGGCCTGATCGCTATCGATGATGACCTTCAGATGATGCAGGGTACGACCAAAACGTTCGACCTGCTCTCCAATGATCTGAACAATACTGCCGGTACTCTTCAAATCACCCAGATCAACGGGATAGATGTCACCGCAGGTAGTCAGGTTACGCTTGCCACGGGGCAGGTCGTTACGGTCAACGCGGATGGTACGATCACACTCGTCACCGATCTGGATATTGAAGCCGTAGATTTCACCTATGAAGTATCCGCCGTTGACGGTGGAGGTGTCGTACTTCAGCAGACCACCGGCTTGGTGAACCTGAATACGATCCCCTGTTTTGTAGCGGGTACCCGAATTGCAACGCCTCGCGGGCTGGTTCCGGTCGAAGATCTTGCCGTCGGGGACATGGTCCTAACCGTGGATGACGGCCCCCAACCCTTGCGCTGGATAGGCAATCGCACGGTTGATGCGATTGGCTCTCTTGCACCGATTGAATTCGCCCCCGGCGCGGTAGGAGATCACGGACGTTTACGGGTCTCACCTCAGCATCGTATCATGATGTCCGATCCCCGCTCTGCACTTTGGTTTGGTGAAGACGAAGTTCTGGTCAAAGCAAAGGATCTGGTCAACGGCCAGTCAATCCGACAGGCCGAAGGCGGTACGGTCACTTACCACCACATCCTGTTCGACAAACATCAGGTGGTCTATTCCGAAGGTCTTCCAACCGAAAGCTTCCACCCCGGCCCGCAAACAAAGTCCTGCTTTGATGCAGAAGTGATGGAAGAGCTCTGCACGCTGTTTCCAGAGTTGTCGCCCGAAACCGGCCTCTGATACGGACCTGCAGCGCGGCAATCGCTGAAAGCGCATGAGGCGCAAGTTCTCGCGCAGTATGCCCAATGAGCTGGATCGGCCTCAAAGGTAAAGACGGAACAGCCCGGTTTGACCCTTTGGGCTTGGAAAAGCATGTGCCGCACACGGGCCAGCCCAAACCCGATGACCTGATAACCAAGGGTACAGTTGTCATCGAATTCGAAAAAGGGCCGGACAGAACCCGCAGGAACCTTTTGCGCTATGCCGCAGCGAGCCCTTGGCACAGTTCGTTCCGGATCACCCTTGATGATAACGGAACCCTAAGGGTGATGATGGCGTTGGGAGAGACCGAAGTCTCCTATTCGATGCCTACTCCGCTGGCCCAGCACAAGGGATACGCGACGGTCTGGTACACGTGGGACAGCCCCGCCCGTCGCGGTGTTTTAGCACTTCGCCTGAGTTCGGGAGAGCACTTCCAGACCGATCTGATAGGACCGATGCCTATTTGTTATCGGGACGCTGACCGGCTCTTTTCGCACCCTCATTATTGCAGGTTGGATCGGTCAGTCGTGTTCGTGGCCATGTCAGACGAGGTCGAGCCCGTTGGCCGCACAGCAAATCTGTCAGCCGGAGCGTTGATCGAAACGAAAAACGGTCTGAAACACATTTATAAACTCAAGGCTGGCGACACGCTTATGACTGCATCTGATTCGACGGCTCAAGTCCGAGCAGTTGTGCGTCAGACACTGCCCGCCAGAGGGAGCTTTGCCCCGCGGATTGTCCGGGCACCATACTATGGCGCGATGGTCGATACAGCTTTCGGAGCCTGCCAGCAGATCGAGCTGGCTGGGTCAAAAATTGAGTACCTGTTCAATCAGGAAAGCGTTCTTGCAGAAATTGGTCACCTCGAAGACGGTCGTGAAATCGTTGCTGATCGGTCCAAGGACATCGTGACGCGCTACGACCTTCTTCTGGACCGGCAAGACGTCATAACGGTTTCGGGAATTCGCGTACCGAGCATGAATCCGGCGCAGTTCGCTCTGGATGAGGCGACATTACGGACAAGTATCCTCAGGGATGTCCCTTCGGAGCTAATTCCAGAGTCCGATGCGATAAAGCTTCCGCAGCTTCGGGATTTTGAAGCGAACCTAATTCCGATCCGTTAGTTATTCTTCTTCCAGTTCGTCATAGAACGGGGTCGCTTGCGCAACGATCACGCTGTTTTCATCTAGCGCGCGCTGCATCAGCTCTTTTTCTTCGTCACCGATATCGTGACCTTCGGCCAGACGATCCTCAAGCGTGCCATATCCTGAGACATCCAACGGATTCATCTCTGCCTGTTTGAGAATCGCTACGGTTTCCCGCACGGCTTCTGCTTCATCAACACCGCTGGCATAGCACATCAGCGCTGCACCTGTGCTGCCCTCGGGCAGTCCGTCTCCGTCTCTTCGCCCTACCTGAACCAGCAGAGTATAGACCTGTTGTTTGTTCGGTTTTTTGGCCATGCTACGTTCCTCCGGCTGTGGACAACGGGATCGCACATCAATGATGCGGGTGCAATTGCAGACACGTTAGAAGCGAATCCTGTCAACCTATCCGAATGACCCCCGAAAAATAGCCGTTTGGTCAGTCGTCTTTGGGCGTTGCTTCGTCCTAGAATTGAACTTGTCGAGACATTCCCGATCCCATTCTCGAGGTTCCCAATCCCTCGACGGGCGTGTCGCTTCAGTCTTTCAGAGACAACGGATGAATTCTCCGTCTCATCCAACGTCAAACTTTTAAAGCCCCGTAGGTTTTCCTACGGGGCCTTTTTTATCAGTCGCGCAGAAGTTCGTTGATTCCCGTTTTGGAGCGGGTCTTTTCGTCAACACGCTTCACGATCACCGCACAGTACAGATTGATACCGTTCTTTGACGGCATGGAGCCTGCAACAACAACGGAATACGGCGGCACTTCGCCATACATGATTTCACCGGTTTCACGGTCGACGATCTTGGTCGATTGGCCGATGAATACACCCATGCCAAGAACAGAACCTTCGCGGACGATACAACCTTCGACGACCTCGGAGCGGGCACCGATAAAGCAGTTGTCTTCGATGATGGTCGGGCCAGCCTGCATGGGTTCGAGAACACCACCAATGCCTACGCCACCGGACAGGTGCACGTTCTTACCGATCTGTGCGCAAGAGCCAACGGTCGCCCACGTATCAACCATTGTGCCTTCGTCGACGTAAGCACCAAGGTTCACAAACGACGGCATCAACACAACGCCCGGAGCGATAAACGCGGATTTCCGGACAACAGCGTTCGGCACAGCGCGGAAACCAGCAGCGCGGAACTGGTTGTCACCCCAGCCCTTGAATTTGCTGTCGACCTTGTCCCACCAGCTATGGCCCTGCGGTCCGCCCTCTTGCAGTTCCATGTCTTTGAGACGGAAGCCAAGCAATACGGCCTTTTTGGCCCACTGGTTTACATGCCAGTTGCCGTCTTCCTGACGAACGGCAACACGCAGTTCACCGCTGTCCAGCGCGTTCAGCGTATCTTCGATGGCTTCACGAGTTTCACCGGTGGTGGCGGGAGTGATGGTATCGCGGGCGTCCCATGCGGCTTCGATAGCCGCTTCAAGCTGAGCGTTAGACATGTGGCCTCTCGGTGTTAAGTATGGTCTGAACCTTCGGTGGGGCTATAGACCGTTTCCCACATAAAGAGCAACAAAAGGCACGAGTAGATGAAAGACGACAATCGCCGCCACCCTTTGCGACATAGCGGAGAAGATCGGCAAGCAGCGACACATACACCCGATACTCCACAGACGCGGTCCCCGACCTACAGGCTCGCTTTTTCGGACGAAGAATTCATGTTCCGAGAAGAGCTGCGGCCGGTTCGCTTGCAGCTCGAGCTCCTCAAGCCAGAGCTAGGTATGGACGAGGCCGGAATTGAATCGACGATCGTTCTTTTCGGAGGGGCTCGTATTCCCGAACCGGCAAAGCGGGATACAGCCCGAACCAAGACGCTTTCCGAACTGTCCAAGTACTA
>JBNKUW010000129.1:0-7271 GCA_050298835.1 Marivivens sp. | reverse complement strand
GGAGTTCGATGTCGAGGCGGCGTCACGAAACGATGCTCGGATCGTTCTCGAAACGGAGACCGGAGTTGCGCGGGGGGCGGTGTACGTCAATCATCAGGACGAAATGCCGGATACGCTGTGCTTGTGCCAGTCGCTACAGGTGTCCGAACGGGTTGCGGCCCCGACCGATGGGACAGGGCTCTACCGTATTGTGGCAATGTACAGCCGCAGCCGCGGGTTGCGCCTTAAGGATCCACCAACGGACGGATCAGTCGTGTGGCAGGTTGAGCGACAGTTGGAATCGCGACCGGAGGACATCGACGTTGAGGGGAAGCCAATTGAGAACCCAGTAGCGGAGTCGATTCAACCTGCCGTTTCGGTGCAGCGGTTGCGGCGCACACTTGTGGGCCGGTGGCTTGAGTGGTGGGATTCGTGGATGACGGCGTATTCCGCATATTCTACCTATGAGGAAACGCTGAACTCGCAGGTGTTTTTGGGGGCGCCGAAAGGCTCTCTGTTGTGCGCGTTGTTGGAACCTACGGAAGCCGTCAATGTCCCCGTTCCGCCGGGTAGCGCGTACACACCCTACCTTTACGAGATTCGCTTGGTTTACAGCGCGCCGAAGGTCATTGGCAGTGACGCGTATGAGGGATGGACTACGATTCGTGTAGCCAAGGGAACACGCGTCAAGGGCGATGTTGTCGGCGGAGTTCAGAAATACCGACAAATCATGGACGAAAACGATGTTCCGATCACGGAACCTCGGCTGCTTACGCTTGCTGGGCAGGAGCTTCCTGAGGGCGAGCCGGTTCACCGTATGGCCTTTCGTCACTACACCTACAAGCGGTTCCAGGATATTGCAGCGCTGTCGGCCTACTGAGAGTGACACCATGGGTGCGTTTCGACGAGTACGGATGACGGATGCCGCTGCGGCGTTGTTAGACCGACTGTTGCGGCGTCGAACTACGTCGGACGGACTCATTCATGTAGTTGACACGCCGGACCATATTCACATCGGGCTGCGCGATGTCGGGGGGCGGCGGTCGCCGATGGTCTCGCGCCCGGCTGGAGTGATTCAGGTCCAGTTGTTTTTTCAGGGAGGCAGTGACGGAACGCCGACCGCATTGCCAGAATACGAATACATGGCAAGAAGATTGGATGACCCTTCAACGGCTGGTGTTATCGGTACAAATATGCGGCCGGAGTGGAGATTCACGGAGGTCGGGACCTACGTGCCTGCGCCGCCTGGTTCGCTGGGCGAAGCGTATAAGCTGGACGATGAGTGGCACCTGCTCTTTGCGTATGAAGAACGAAAGCGCTGCACGCTGTGTGACCCGTATGGCGAGAAGTGATGGCTAACGGCGACATGGTTTTGATGAGCGACAGCGGGGACGCGCTGGTCGATAAATACGGAAATCTTCGCATTGAAGCCGTTGGCCCGCAGTATGCAACTGCTCCGTGCTGCCGCTACGTCGAGCCGGGGACGGATTGCTCGGCCTGCGTGGGGACCACCCCCAAAGAACTGTTGTTGACGCTCTCCAATGTCGGGGTGTGCACGTGTATGAGTCCATATCCCGGCGCTACGGGAATAGACACCTCTTTGACTCCGGAAGCGGTCAACAGAACAGTTCGGCTGACGCAGAAGACGGGGCTCATTTACGCGTGCACCTGGGAGCGCCTGAACGCGGGAAGCTTCAGCGTGAGCTGGTATGGCGAGTCTGGAGGTAGTTGTGCTGGCGCGGTCACGTGGACTGAGCATCACAAGATGCACTGGAGCGTGCAGTTTTCGCGAACCGGGACGGCGATTTGGGTGCGGTGTGCTTCAACTGACATCGAGTACCCGGTGGCGTGCTCGATCTTCGCGGGCTACAAGACGCTGTCGACCCCGTTTGACTGCCTGAGCCCGACCGGTTGGGTCGTTCCGGCGCACGACGGGTACGTCTGCTCTCGTGATGGCGGTTTTGGATATGACCACGTAGTAGGTAGCGGCGGGTACGCTACGGTCATTCCGGTGCTCGAATGAGAATAGCGAGCCTTGCGTCGACGACTTTTTGCACGAGCGAGGTGCATTGCTCGCTTTGTCGCGATTTTGGCGACGGACGCCGCTGGCGAGAGTCGCTATTGAATGGGCTTCAATGTCACGACGTGGCAATCGATTTCAAGTGCCCCCACGGTAAGCCATGGGGCTGGAGTCCGTCGTGGTGGACGAAACTCAAGGCGCTCTGGCGACGCCCGAGTTGCGGGCTCGGCGACACGATCGCCAAGCTGACCGGGACCGTGGGTGTAAAGCCGTGCGGTGGATGCAGGAAACGACAAGCGGCGCTGAATCGTGCCGTCCCATACAGGAGTGTTACCAATGGCGGATAAGATTTTCACGGATTACGCGGATTGGGATAGTGGTGCCAATACCTGGGGCGGCACGGTTCCGACCACGGGCGACAGCGTGTTTGTGATGGACGGCAGCCTGACAGTCGATACCGGGTTGCCTGACGATACGGATGACGTTGACTACGGCGCGCTCGTCATCGGCCCCAATTTCGAGGGACAGTTGGGAACTGGATCTGGAACGGCGTTGTGGGTCGGCGACATCACTGCCCACATCGATTTTCAGGCATCGCAGCGGGCCAAATGCTGGTTAGCGATCGGCACTGAAAAGTCGTCATCGATTCAGGTCAAGGACGGAGGTCGCGATGCACTGACCCTGCTCGGCGCCGGCACCTGGGACAAGGTGATCGTGTCGCAGATCGCCCTGATGACGCTGGAAAGTGGTCCAACCTATAGCAATCTCTTTCTGTGCAACAATCGCGCCGGCGGGGCAGGCTACGTGCATGTCGATGCCAGCGTGAATCTCGACAACGCTCGTGTAGTCCACGGCACGCTGAATCTTTTGTCCGACGTCGACACCGAGCTAATCGTTGAAGGCGATGGCGTGGTCAATCTCGCGGGTACGACGTCGTTGACGTATCCGCTGATTCGATGCGCTGGCGGAACGCTCAATTTTCACAGCACGCAGGGCACGATCACCGCGTTGCACGCCTTTGGCGGTGTCGTTAACTGCAACGGTGGGCCCGGTGAGCCCAGAACGATTACGAACGCGTACGTGTATCCCGGCGGCGTTCTCGATTTACGAGGACTCGGCTCAACGGTAACCGTGACGAACCTGTACAACTGGGGCGGGACAGTGCTGTACAACGCAGCCTAGGAGGTGGCATGGTTCGCGCGGGAGTCGTGCATTATCGTTCGTGGCGTGATGGGCACGTTGTCTATCACGACTGGGCTTGGACGTCGGATGCGTCTGGAAACGTGATCTTCAACATGGAGATTCCGATTCGTGGAATTCCATGGAGGTTGGTGACGAAGCCGCGGGACGATGCGCCGACGGCGAATTACGATGTGACGTTGCTCGATGGAGACGGAGCAGACGCGTTTCTCGGGAAAGGGGGCGACCGTTCGGACACGTTGACGCAAATGGTGTTCATCAATGATGTCACCGGTGCCGAGTCGCGCACGCTGATGGCCGGGCGCTATCGATTTACGGTCACCGGTGCTGGCGCGGCGAAAAGTGGCGCGGTAACATTGTCGGTCGTCGATTTCATGGCAGATTCCCAACTGCCGCGAATCTGAGACTGATCGATCATTTCGCAGTAAGCCGTTTCCTTATTGCGGGACGACGAGAAAAGGCTATGGTTCCGTGTGCTTTCGATGGTGAGGACAATGGCTGTTGAAGCGGCAAAGCGTCAGATAGGAATCCGGCCTCGCGCTCGCATCTTGCTCGATCGGCTTCGTGAATTCGAAGACCTGTCGGTTGCCGATGCGGCCGGATCGGCAATTCGTGAAGCGTGTGAACGAAGGGGGATAGACACATCAGTCATGCAGCAGGGAGGCAGAGTTGATTCGGATGGTAATGGCAGTTCGCCACGTTAGCACTTCATCGAGGACGCAGTGAAACAAGGATACAGAACAACTGAGTTCTGGCTTTCGAACTTGGTTATTATCGCGTCCGTCGGTGCGTCTGCGTTCGATTCTGCTTCGCATTCATTCTCCAGTTTGGCTTTTGGCGCTGTGGCGGCCGGGCTCTATGCGCTAGCCCGCGGTATCGCGAAGCGAGGCCGCCGACTCAGGGCCGGCTGGCGAACGACTGAGTTTTGGCAAAGCGCAGTGGTGATTTCTGGTTCGTGCTTGGAAGCAATAGGCGGCCATGTTCCTCCGGATCTGGCGGCGGGATTGCTGGCGATATCCGTTGGGTTGTATACGTTGGGGCGACTTTTGGCCAAAACCGGCAGCGAAGTAGCCCCGGCGCCAAACGATAAGGACGTCGAGTGATGCGAGCGATATGTGTCTTGTTGTCAGTGATCGTGATCGCCAAGGCTATGTCTGCCACGACGTACTACGTTTCGGAGGACACCGGGAGCGACAGTTATACAGATACGCAAGCGCAAGATCCGAATACACCGTGGGCAACGATTGAAAATGCCGTGCAAACGTGTGACGGTACTAGCCCCATCACGATCTACGTCAAGTTGCCGACAGACAACACGTTCAATGAGCCGGACTCGATCACGACGGACGTAAGTTGCAACGGAAAAGACGTAACCATAGAGGGATATACAACCTCTCCGGGAGATGGTGCGGCGGGTTGTGTTCCACTAGACATCTCCACTGGGTACGCCGCATTTCAGATCGGAACGGCACATCTTGCTGGCACTCTTTCGTTTAAGTACCTAGACATTATACACCACCCGACCGGTTCAAGTCAGTACATGATTCGCATTCTCGGAACGTCAAACCAGACCGGAATCACATTCGATAGTTGCACACTGAATCGGTCAGCCGAAACATCTGCACGAAATGAGCCTTTGACAGACACTTCTTTGTCAAGTGCCCCGGCAACGCCAACACGTGATTTAACGTTCACTAATTGCGTACTGTTGGATTATTCCGCCGGATCGCACACTGTGGGACTCATCGACACTGGCGAATGGGATGTTGTGACGTTTGATCAGTGTACATTCTCGGGGGCGCCATCCGGAGGGCTTTGTTGCATTGTCTCGCTTACTGGCACGATAAATACGCTGGCTGTCTCCAACTGTACAAGCACAATAACGCACAATTCTGCAAATGGATTCGGGGTCATGTTTGGCAGCGGAATTGAGAATGTGTCGTCGATTTCGATAACAGACACAACGTTCGCCGATTCCGCATTCCAATTCAACGACGTCGACGAAGGCCCCGGTGTAACCATATTTCGGAACAATACCGTTGTTGCAAGCGGTACTGGATTTTATATTGGCCTTCCTGATGGAGATCCGGCAGCCGCTTACGGGTTGGTCTACCTGGATGGAAACACGTTTGAGATAACAAGCGAATCTGGAGCAGACTATGGAGCAGCACTGCTCAAAGGTCTTACTAAGGCGTACGTTTCGTATACCACGATAGTAGTGGCAACTGGGGTCGAGTGGCCGCTTACTGTCAAGTCTGACGCATGCGTTAATCATTGTGTTGTTGAATCCGTTGGGCGCCCGGTTGTCGTTTCTGGGGGGACAACTATCTTTTCAGACAATACGGTCGTACAGACCTCAAAGGGTGGCTTTCCGTGTCTAGATCTCTACAGCAACACCGATGGCCCGGAAGATGTTTGGCCACAGTATTGCGTGATAACGAACAACATTTTTGACGCTGGAGCCGGAAGCGAGTGTCTGCGAATGTATGACAACAGCGCGACATGGGATCCGCCGGATGGAATGTATCGAACGGTAGTGAACAACAATTTGTACATCCAGGGAGAAGACGGGCTCGCAACGATTTTCTCGATCGACTGCGGTGACGCGGATGACGGTGTTGCGATGGCTGAACTAAGAGCGGCGTGGGCAACGTATGAATCGTCAGGAACTCTTGCTGCTAATGACAGCGGTAGCGAAGTGAGCAATCGGGCAGGATTTGTGAACAAGGCCAGTGGTGTATACAGGATCGCGCCGGGCTCACAGGCTGTGTCATGGTCGTCTCCGTGGATCCACAAGGGCGCATACGGGTTGCCTCCGAAGGTAAGGCGCAACTAAATGGCTTACGAACTGCAATTTAGATACCAGTCGTCTGGCCAGCAGCTGTATGTTGTTCTAGCCGCTTTGGATGGTCAGTTCTGGAACGCCGACACGCCAGCGCTCGAAACGTACACGGTTGCCAACTGGGGTCAATACGACATTCCGCTGACCGAGTCTCCCTCCGGTGGGTACGAGTACAAGGCGGACATGCCAGGAACCTTCGCCACGGGGCGGTTTCGTTTTATGGTCTACGACAGAAAGGATGTCAGTCCGAACATCGACAACGACACACTGGTCATGGACAGCGAGCGCTATTGGGACGGCACGAGTGTGTTGCAAGTCGCACCTCCAGAAACTGTTGTTGCGGACTCGGTGTGTGACGAGGTGTTGTCCGGTCATTCCGGGGCCGGTTCTCTTGGAGAGGCGCTGACTGACATACTTGCCGATACGGGCGCTATTCCAACGGCGGCCGCGATTGCGGATGCTGTGCTTGATGAGGCGCTTAGTGGACATTCTGGCGGCGGGACATTCGGCGCTGCCGTGGTAGGTCTTCAGGAAGATTGGGATACCGATGGGCGTTTAGAAAGTATGCTTTCAAACGCTTCTGCAAAGGCAAGCGCAATATACCTCCATACTTCTCAAATAGGTCTTGCCGGTGCTGGCTTGACGGGAATACCTGGTTTCGCATCCCTCAATGATCCGTCTGCATCCGCGATAGCAGATGCGGTGTTCGATGAAGTGCTATCGGGACACACGAATGCGGGCTCTGTTGGAAAGGCGATCACCGATATTTTGGCACAGGCGGTGTTGATCACGGCAGGAAGAATGAATAGCCCCTCGCCGCAAGAAAGCAGAAACAACCATCGGTCGTTGACCGCTGGAGACGACTATAGCGTGAGCAGCGGGAAGCCGTTCACCGTCACTAAGTCCGGCGGCGCGCAATGGCCGTCTGATCTGTCGGGGTGGAGCATATCGCTTGTGATTCAAGCGGTGACGGCAACGTCTGCCACCATTGACAAGGCTGGCGAGATCGTGACTGCCACGGGCGATGATCAGTCAGTGCGGGTTGCGTTGACTGCGGCGGAGACGACGACGCTCTCTGTTGGGCAGCGGGGCTACGAGTGGTACATGATCGCAACCAAAGACAATGAGCGTAACACGTTGGCATCCGGGCTGCTTTCTGTTTTGGAAGGGAGGGCCGCGGCATGACTAAGGTTCTTTCCAGCACCCCCGCGCCCCGTGCGGCCAAAACGG
>JBNKUW010000128.1:0-7452 GCA_050298835.1 Marivivens sp. | reverse complement strand
GCGACAGATTGGCGAGTGGCGTCAGGATGGCGCGCCGCGGAGGCTCAGTCCTGATGTGGCCAGAACGCTCGGGGCCGATGATTATCATTCTATCATGCTGATAAAACAGGGTGCCAGCGCACCTGTGGAGTTTTTTTCCGCTTGGTACGAGACACAGACAGGAGGCAATTCGATTCATTCTCCTGAAGTCTGCCTTCCGGGGGGAGGTTGGGAAATCGCCTGGTTGGAGCGCCACGATGTGGCCGACTTGCTTGGGGTGAACGGTAAATTTATGATCAATCGGGCAGTCATCCAGAAAGGCGCCACTCGGATGATGGTGTATTACTGGTTTGAACAGCGTGGGCGAAAACTGGCATGGGATATCTCCGCGAAATACTGGTTGATGATCGATGGGATACGGACCGGCCGCACCGATGGCGCAATCGTCCGACTTACGACGACCATCGTAGCAGACGAAAGCGCTGCTGAAGCTGAAGCAAGGCTGACCGAAGTTTTGGGTGCTGTACTTGAGCCACTCCCCCGCTTCGTACCCGGAGACTGAGCCTACCGGTTGGGTCCTAGATCTTGTTCTGGCTGGAAGTGCTACCTTCTTTGAAGGTCAATCTTGTTAACCCGTCAAATTTTCGAGGCAGGAAGTGACATTGCGCCATCTGGACTTACTCTAACTATTCGAACGGCTCGTTCGCAGCGATTTGCATCAACGCTTGTTTTGGTGAGACTACATCGAAGAGATCTCAGCCTTTCGCAATCGGATCTGCCCGTTCTCCGTTCATCTTTTCAGTCGGCGAGAAGTACTGCCATCTGCCCACGTGAGGCGCTCAACATGTGCTTCTCAGTTTCGGAAACTTATCGGAATACGCCCAGATCAGTGACGCTTGAACAGGAACTTGGAGATTCGGTTCGCCAATGCAAGCCAAGTCCGCAAAGCGGCCAATCAGGCGATTGCGGGGTCGAAGTGCTATTTACCCACTACTCTTCGCACAAAACTCGTTATCCCCGCAACGGGCAGACCGTTGGCAATCGCGGCGAATCGTGTCCTGTTCATCGCTGGGCCTATGCCGTAGCGGCGAAGCTGCAGTGGCGCTGCGCCCATCCGATTGCTGCCCTCTGTCGTCGTCACGGCGACAACGATCCCATGTTCAGCAAGGATGCGCAAACAACGGTGGTCGTAATCCGACGGGCGTCCATTGGGATATGCAAAACTCCGACACGCCCTGCCCGAAAGCGCTGCCGTTTTTGAAAGTGACCCTGTCACTTCCTTATCGAGTGACACATCCTCTAGGTGTTCAGTCCCGGCATCTGGTGGATCGGATCGACGATGAATCTGTTTGGCTCTGAAGTCCAGAGCTTGCATATGTACTCGTAGGGCGTGAGGCCGCTGAGGGTCTTGAGGCGTCGTGCAAAGTTGTAGGCTGCCATGAAGTCGGCGAGATGGCTGCGAAGCTGATCGTGGCTGTCGTAATGGAAGCGTTCGACGGTGGCGTCCTTGATCGTTCGGTTCATGCGCTCGACTTGGCCGTTGGTCCACGGGTGGTTGGGCTTGGTCAGACGGTGCTCGATCCCATTCGCTTCGCAGATCATGTCGAAGCGCATCGGCCAGGAATTGGCAGTATTCCGGTTCCTGGGTTGGTCGGCGAACTGGATGCCATTATCGGTCAGGATCGTGTGGATGCGGTAGGGAACCATTTCCAGCAGGTGCTCCAGAAACTCCCACGCCGTTCGCCTGTCGGCCTTCTCAACCAGCTGGGCGATCGCGTACTTGCTGGTTCGGTCGATGGCAACGAAGAGATAGAGCTTACCCTCGGCGGTCTACACTTCGGCGATGTCCATGTGAAAGAACCCGATGGGGTAGCGCTTGAAGCGCTGACGCTTGGGTTTGTCTCCTTCGACATCCGGCAGTCGTGAGATGCCATGGCGCAGAAGACAGCGATGCAGCGCAGACCGGGTCAGGTGCGGAATCGAGGGTTGAAGAGCATAAAGGCAATCGTCCAGCGGCAGCAGCGTGTGCCTTCGGAAAGCGACAAACATTGCCTCCTCGGCCTCACGGAGAACGGTCGAGCGTGGTTCCTTCGGACCGGTTTTGCGATCCTCGACCGTCTTACGCCTGGGCCACTTCGCAACCGTCTTCGGATTGATACCGAGTTCCCGGCTCAGCGCCGCGGTCGAAGCTTGCGATCGCTGTATTGCTGCTCTGACTGCGTGCGTGGTCGTGGCGCAGCCGTGACGAATTTGTCCCATAGTACTTCCTTCCATTCCAGCGAATGGATCGCACCATCAAACCTTGGGATCAAACACCTAGACAACACCACTTCGCCTATGCGACCGGCGCGGCCAGTGTAGCCTTCATAGGTTCTCGAATGAAAAAAGAAAGTATGATAATAGACCGGAAATGGATTTTTTACTAAGCCCGAGGGCGACGCCCACTTCAATTGCTGCTGCGCTGAAAGACAATGGAGTTCAAGCGCATTGGCGGAATGTACTGCTGGATGGACGCCTGCCAAAATCGCTGTTGGTTGGTGTCCGGAGAAACGAAGATGACAGGCTTCGGAGCGCATCGAGTGGATTGCTGTACACATTCAAAGAGTGGTTGTCTGGTGCCATTGATTGGCGAAGCCATGGAGAGTTTGACATTTGTAAGGTCCTAAAGTCCCGATGGCATCAAAACGTGACGCTTCAGATCGCTTTCATAGACTTGGATGCAAGTGGGGCGCGATTTGTGCGAGCGATAAGCCTGCCGGACGTTTCTCTTGTTCTGAATAGGAGGATTCGTGCCTGTGGCGGGTAGTGCCATTGTTTCAGCGAGTTTAATCCCATCGCTTCCGGCGGCGAATGGCGCGAGCATTTCAATAGCCACGTTCGAAGCAGGCGACGATGTCGCCCCGTACGGCGTTATCGCAGAAGCGACAGGCCTGAGTGGTTTCGACGTCACTCCAAATGATGGCGCATCACACGATCCGGCCTTTGCTGAGATTGAATACGTCTGGGAGGTCACAGGTGTTGATTTGGGAGACTATCCATCTTGGAACCCGATCCCCAACACGTTCCGTAATCGAAATCTACAGTTCGGCCCAAAGTGTGCTTTTGTATTCGATCAGCCGGGAAGCTACAAGTTAACCGTCTGGGCAATCGATCGTTCCGGGAATATTGGGACGGCATCTACGTCTTGGACGATTGTCAGCGGAGCCGACGCCTACCCGACGACGCAAACCGGCGTCGTGTCCTTCGCGTCGAACTTTACCGGAAAGCCCCAAGGCGCGACCGAGATTGGATCCATCGCTGAACTCCAATCCTTCCTCTCCGGGTCGAAGACAGCATCTCAGAGACGTGTTCTGTTCCGTAAGGGCGAGACCTTCAACCTGTCGGACACCATTGACGTGAGCGTCGGTTTGGGCGGGAACGTGCGTATCGGATCGTCCGGTGAGTTCGGGTCAGGCACGGCAACGCTCATTTCAGAAAACGGTGGCGGGGCCGTATTCGGAACAGGAAACTGTGCGAACTACACCTATCACGATTTGGAACTGAGGCCGAACGCTGGCGGTATTGATCCGACGGATGGGACCGGGAAGAACTGTTTTACGCCGATTTCAATTCGGATGAACAATTCGGTCGTTCCGATGCATGTCTGGCACAACATCGGAATGGAACGGTTCGCGAGCAATGCCTACAGCTTTACGGATGACGCCTATTGGCTGGCCTCTCAATGGCGAGTCCAAGGCTGGGGCAGCACGACGTTTGGCGAATATCCTCTTTATATGTATACAGCGCGTCAGACCACTCGCAGAGCGTTTGTCGGCTGCGCTATCTTGCAAGATCCGGACGCATGGGGGCCTGTCGGCTATGGACCGTTTCGGGATACCGAGGGCTTCCACCTGCACATTTCGGGGAGTTACTTTTTTGCCCGTGGAAGCCATCAGCCAGCTATTCGCGTCAACACTAACCAGAACCCCGGTGCACGGGCAAACTTTGACCGCTGTGTTTTTGAAGGCGGCGGGAACTGCTTCGTTCAGAACGAAAGCATTCTCGCCTCGGTTGACTGCAACATTCTCTGCGACGGGTGCATCTTCATCGCCAATGCAGATACTGGCCTTGTCGCGAAGATCGAAAATACCGGGATGTACTTCCGAAACTGCCTGCTTTACGGTGAGAATGGTCTGTCGCTGACCCCATTCGAGACCGTGGAGCGCGGATCGACAGTCTCCGGCTCTGAGAATTCGCCGATTGAGGTAATAGCCTGCACGGCCTGCTTCCCGAATTCATCTGGATGGGACGGGACCGTTCTTGGCGAAAGTGCAGGCGATTCCGAAAACTGGTCAAACAAGACTGCGGAAAACAATATCGCCTATGGATCATCTGGGGATGGTCTTCAGACTGACGACATCGACGTGGCGACGCATATCACCGGCCTTGTCCGGCAGGGCGCTATCTCAGGTTTTAGAAACGCAGCGGGAGGGGCTGTTGACGGTAGTACACAATCGGCGACTCTTGTTCCGACCTGCATTCCCAATGCCGCCTCCGATCCCCTCCGAGATGCCATGGCATACATGCCCTACTTCGACCGTGACAGAAACGTCAGGGGCAGTCCGGCAGACCGTGGCGCTATGGAGCGTGTGTAATGGGGCTAGCCGCACCAGTGTCGCCAATAACCCAGAACTTCGTGGGGTTCGGCATTGTCGTCACTGCACGCGGCACAGGATGTTCGGTTTACACCGCCACAAACACAAAGAACTCCGGGGCAGGAATCTTTTGGAAAGCTGCCGAGGTGACGGGATCCAGGATCACAGACGCGCTGCCAATCGGGCATAGGCGTATGGTACCGAATGAATGATAAGACCACTGTAACCTTGACGCAGTGGTCTTGTCAGAGCCGGCCATGCTCGCAACGAAATTTTCGCAGAGCTTCCAGAAGCTTGAATTTTCGACCAGACCCGACACGACGACTGTTTAGCTGAGCTAATAGCGAATTTTCACTGCACCCACAGACGTGCCGTTACAGACCCACACGCTTCAGAACCTTCTCGAGCAGCAGGTCTAGAGGAAGATAATAGGTGTGAATAGCCCACATTCCGGTAAGGATGGAGATCAAGACAAAGACGAGGAAGATGACCTTGAATACTCGACGACGTCGACATACCGAAGCCTCCTCTAGGTAGAGAATAGTCGCGTGAGGCATTATTCTGAGCCTGCGTGTCAGATCCACCGGGCGCCTAATAGAGCTATTCAACAACTCCGAGAGCACGAAGAAGACACATGCAAGGCTCGTACCGACGAAAATGCCGCCACCGGCGATCAGTCTACGGTTTGGCGAGGATTTTCTGTTTGGGACGATCGCAGGTTCAACCAATTCGACACGCTCGCCCTTTGAAGCCGCTTCCACAACTGCATCGGTTGTCGCCGCTATTGGCGTGAGGCTGAAGTGGGGGGATGGTTGAACTCGCGGTCGGAAGCCGCATGAAGACCCCTGCCGCGCATAGCGAGCGAGACAGGGGCTGCGTATTGGAAGTTTGGAATGGTTCAGTCACTTCGGCTTACCAGTCTCCGTCGCTCGGCACAACTGAGGAACGAGAAATGACATCCACTCTTGTACGGCATATGAAGCCGGAACAAAAACGCTGCAGCCAAGTCACTTGGGTATGCCTTGACCATCGCCGACACTACCGATTGGCAGGCATTCTCTGGCGTCGCCCAGGCACTTCTCACGGAGGTTGAACGTACCTCAATGGCATTCCCGAACCGGGAACGAAAGCCTTCGTAAATACCGAAGCTGGTCGCGCTGCGCTGATCTCATGGTGAAGATCGGGTCCGGCAGCGAAGGGCTGCAGCTTGAGCAGGCGTCCCGTCGAATTCCTATTGAACCATATGCCGGGTGTGGTCGCCAAGGTCGAGAACGCGTGGTCGCGCGTTTTTGCGAGATCCATTCTCCTACAGTCCCGGCGGTGCCCCTGGAACCCTACACCCAAGCAACTCGGGATAATGCAAAGGTTGGTTTTCAGAGTTGCTGCGGGATAAACACCCGGTCGGTGCGAACCTACCTGCGCAAGTCGGAGGCGCTAGGGAAAATCGAAACGGTCAGGACGTGCGCAAACAGGCCGACAGAGTTTCTGGTCACGATCCTGGACGAGGCTGTTTTGGAGCGGCAATACGTTGCCGCACCAAACAGTGAGTTGGACCGGCAATCCACTACCGAACCAAGAAACGGGCGAAGTGGCAGTGTGGCGTCGACGGAGTGGCAGTACACTGCATACAAAGTATTTGAGGAGGATACTCCCAACCTTTCGGCGTCACAATCAGACGGAGAGGACTGGATATTTGCTCAGAAGGCAAAAGGTGCGCTTTGACCGTCTTCCTCAGCCAAATCCCGACACCTCAACTTGCGCCGTCGCTGGTCGGCTTGGTGACCGCGCGTGAGGTACCAATGCCTGGAAAATCCCAGAGGTGCGGGTCCGCCGGGGGGTGTCACTCTTTCGCGCTGAGGCTATCGGTACCTGTTCCACCGTTTGCGGATTGCCCATCCAAGTCTTTCCCGCAGGCGTATCGGTTGATTCAGTCGCTCAAAAAAAGAACCGCGCTTCAATCCATCCAAATTCCTTTCGTTCCGCATGCTCAAATGAAACTGCGTTTTTTCACGCCAATCTGGATCGATGCTATCAAGGTAGCTGCATACGAAATTGAGCGCGTCTTCTAAACCTTGGACGCGCCCCTCAAGAAGTTCAACTTCCTCTTCGAATTCGCTCCGATCAGCCATGATTGGAGGTTCGCACGAAGGCTTCCTCGAAAGCAATCCGGTTCGTTGAAACTCGCACCATTTCTGAGCTTTGGAAGGCGGGCGAGGCGAGCCATACAATGAGCGACGACGCTCGGACACGAAAACTTTCAGCCGAACGCGCGTGCCCTCACCGGCAGCGCAATCGGTTGCCGTGGCGACCCCGTATGTGCCTCACCGCCGAAATCGAAGAACACCAGTCCACCGAAGCTCTGTTGGAGGAAGACCTTGTTTCTCTCGCCGAGTCTGAGGATCGCGTCAAGTTGGCAGATGTCGCCGGAGAAATCATTCGTTCGTGGCAGAAAGCCGTAACGCGTGACGCCTCCGAGCCTGCCGCCTGACGTATTGTCAGGGACAACAGCAAAGGGCAATCATATGGCGACCAAGATTGGCAAGTTGACACCGAAGGCGGTGCTGCAGCGGGAACTGAAGAGGGTTAGCGAGGATACGTTGTTCACCGCACCATGGATACGGCAGATTCAATTTTGAAGTGGGCACAGTTCTCCCAAGCAGAGGCGGCGGCATGACTCGGGTGGCTGGACATGCAATCGCTTGGTGGCGCACGGACGAATGGCTCGGAAACGGACGGACGCAATACATCGCGGCTGACACCATCGCAGTGCCTTCTGACAAACCGACTGTACTGATTCCCATTGACCATGTGGCTTCCCGTACCGCGCTCGCATCCACGG
>JBNKUW010000127.1:0-7589 GCA_050298835.1 Marivivens sp. | reverse complement strand
TCTGTCGATCAACGTAGAACCGGACCTTGGTCATTTTGGGGGAATCGTTCCCTGTGGCATCACCGAGCACGGTGTAACCAGCCTTGTTGATCTGGGGCTACCAGTCACGATGGACGACGTGGACGTCGCCCTTCGACGTAGCTTTGACAATGTCATGTCACGTCGGACGACTTAGGCGGCGGCAATCAGTCGTCCCAAACGTGCGATCCCGTCATGAATCGTCTTTTCGTCCAGCAATGAAAAGCTGAGCCGCATTGTATTTCCTGCGGACCCGTCCGGAAAAAACGCGCGTCCGGGAACGAAAGCTACCTTTTCAGTTTCCAGAGACCGCGCAAGCAATGCCGCAGTGTCCATAGTTTTGGGCAGCGTCAGCCAAATGAACATGCCTCCTTCTGGTCGTGTCCAACTGACACCTTCAGGCATATTACTTTCAAGAGCCGCCAGCATCGCATCCCGTCGCGCGCGATAAACCTGTCGCAGCATAGAAACATGGGGGTCGAATATTTCCGACGCGACTCGCGAAATGACCATTTGGTTCAGAGATGCTGAATGCAAATCTGCGGCCTGTTTTGTCAGAACCAGTTTTGAAATCACCTCCTGCGCCGCGCATACCCATCCAGCCCTCAGTCCGGGTGCGAGTGTTTTGGAAAAGCTGCCGCAATAGATCGTCCTTGTCTTTTCGATGCTTCCCTTTCGGGCGATCTCCAGCGCAAGAATCGACGGAACGGCCTCACCATCGTAGCGAAGCGCCTGATACGCAGCGTCCTCGATCACTGCGATGTTCATTTCCTCAGCAAGGTCAAGCAACGCTTCGCGCGCTTTCCGTCCGACGGTTTCTCCGGTCGGATTGGCAAAATCGGCGGACAAGTAAGCGAATTTCACAGAACCACCTGCGGCCTCTGCATCCGCAACAAAGTCCGCAGCCCCTCGATTTCCGCCAGGAATCAACTGATCAAAACGGGGTTCATAGGCGTTGAATGCCCCTAGCGCGCCCATGTAGGTCGGCCAACCGACCAAGGCGGTGTCTCCGGGAGACAGGAACAGCTTTCCCAGGTAGTCCAGCGCCTGTTGTGACCCCGAAACGATCAGAATGTTGTCTTCGGTGCAGGGAACTCCGATTTTTGCCATTTCACCAGCAATCCACGTGCGAAGGGGCTTGTACCCTTCGCTCGCCGAATATTGCAGGGCTGTTCCGCCCTCCCCGTCTTCAAAAACAGCATTCATTGCGCCTTGGAACGCGTCCCTTGGGAACAACGCGGGATCGGGAATGCCCCCTCCAAAAGAAATAATGTCAGGCTGATCAAGCAGCTTGAGCAGCTCGCGAATTTCCGAAGCCTTCATCCGCGCACTTCGAGACGCAAAAATACCCTGCCAGTCCATCGTTCCCTCCAGAAGCTGTATTCATGCGGGCAAGATTGAACGGAAGGTCATTTAAGTCAATAGTGCTGACCTTATTGAAACAATTTGTCATGCCAAAATGTCGCAGCAAAAAAGTCGGAATACCGACCCGAATTTGACCTATCTCAAAGTTGACATACCCCGAAACCTGCAAATTCATCTCAAGGCGCGCCTCGGACGCTACCTCCCCTGCGGACGGGGTGCGCCAAAATAACCTGCCCTCCCAGACCTTTCGGTTGTTGCCGGAAGGTCCGTTTTCGTTTTAGAACAAATCCAAAGCATCAGGTGGAGTCCGTGACTCGGCCTGCTTTGAAATGAAATAAGGGGAGAGCCACATGGCAGATGCAGCCATTCATGGCCATGAACACCACGACGAGCGGGGCTTTTTTACTCGTTGGTTCATGTCCACAAACCACAAGGACATCGGGATCCTGTACCTGTTCACCGCAGGTATTGTAGGATTCATTTCGGTCGCCTTTACCGTCTATATGCGACTGGAGCTGATGCATCCGGGCGTTCAATACATGTGTATGGAAGGCGCACGTTTCATCGCTGATGCGTCTCAGCCATGTACACCCAACGGACACCTCTGGAACGTGATGATCACCTATCATGGCGTCCTGATGATGTTCTTCGTCGTGATCCCTGCCCTGTTCGGTGGTTTCGGCAACTATCTGATGCCGCTGCAAATCGGCGCTCCGGATATGGCCTTCCCACGGATGAACAACCTGTCTTTCTGGATGTATGTTGCTGGTGTCTGCCTCGGCGTCTCCTCGCTGCTCGCTCCGGGTGGGGATGGTCAGGCCGGTTCCGGTGTTGGCTGGGTTCTCTACCCGCCGCTGTCGACCTCCGAAGGTGGTTACTCGATGGACCTCGCAATCTTTGCGGTTCACGTTTCGGGTGCGTCCTCGATCCTCGGTGCGATCAACATCATCACCACGTTCCTGAACATGCGCGCCCCGGGCATGACCCTGCACAAGGTTCCGCTGTTCGCTTGGTCGGTATTCGTGACCGCATGGCTGATCCTCCTTTCGCTGCCGGTTCTGGCTGGCGCCATCACCATGCTTCTGATGGACCGTAACTTCGGCACCTCTTTCTTCCAGCCTGCTGGCGGTGGTGACCCGATTCTCTATCAGCACATCCTTTGGTTCTTCGGTCACCCCGAAGTGTACATCATCATCATTCCGGGCTTTGGCATCATCAGCCACGTCATCGCGACCTTCTCGCGCAAGCCGATCTTCGGCTACCTGCCGATGGTTTACGCAATGGTTGCGATCGGTGTTCTGGGCTTTGTTGTTTGGGCACACCACATGTACACTGTTGGTATGTCGCTGACCCAGCAGAGCTACTTCATGCTGGCGACCATGGTCATCGCGGTCCCGACTGGTGTTAAGATCTTCTCTTGGATTGCCACCATGTGGGGCGGTTCGGTTGAGTTCAAATCACCGATGCTCTGGGCCTTTGGCTTCCTGTTCCTGTTCACCGTTGGTGGTGTCACCGGTATCGTTCTGAGCCAAGCGCCGGTCGACCGCGCGTTCCACGACACCTACTATGTGGTTGCTCACTTCCACTATGTGATGTCGCTCGGTGCTGTCTTCGCGATCTTCGCAGGTATCTACTTCTACCTGCCGAAAATGGCGGGCCGTGCTGCACCGGAATGGGCTGCAAAGCTGCATTTCTGGATGATGTTCATCGGTGCAAACCTGACGTTCTTCCCGCAGCACTTCCTTGGTCGTCAGGGTATGCCGCGTCGTTACATCAACTATCCGGAAGCCTTCGCTGACTGGAACTATGTATCGTCCATCGGCGCATTCATCGCCGCTGCGTCCTTCGTGTTCTTCATCGTCGTTCTGTTCTACACGCTGCTGGCCGGCCGTCGCGAGACCCGTCCGAACCCGTGGAACGAATTTGCGGACACACTGGAATGGACCCTGCCCTCGCCGCCGCCCGAACACACATTCGAGCAGCTGCCGAAGCAGGAAGACTGGGACAAACATCCCGCTCACTAGACACAAAGCAAAACCCCGGCCACCGCGCCGGGGTTTTCTTTTGGGACGCTGACGGCTGCTTTACCGCTCGTGCTCCCACGCTATAGTCAGTTGAAAACAACGCGCTGCACCACATGCCCTACGAATGGATTGACCAACCGGCAGGAGATGACCCTCCCCAAGCCGAGCTGCACCTCTGGTCCTACAGGAGCCTTCCCAAGACTGGATTCGTCTGGTTTGTGGGAACGACCATCGTTTTCCTCTCGGTCCCCCTCCTTGCTGTCGTTGGCAACATCGTCCTCTGGGGACTACTTCCCTTTATTCTTCTTGTGATGTGGGCCATGTGGGCCGCACTTCAGCGAAGCTATCGCGACGGTGAAATTCTTGAAGAGCTTCGAATCTGGGACAATCATCTGGTCCTGACGCGACATGATCCGAGGAAAGCCACGCAGACGTGGGAAACCAACCCCTATTGGGTTCGTATTCTGCGCCATCCGACGGGAGGTCCTGTACCGGACTACCTGACCCTCAAGGGGCAGCACACCCGCGAAGTCGAGATCGGCTCATTCCTCACTCCCGAAGAGAGGCGTCACCTTTACGGAGAGATTCAGGCAGCGCTTCAAACAGCATCTATTGCCACCACCTAATAAAAAAGGGGCCGAGGCCCCTTTCACTTTCCAAACAGAGACTTGCGCGACTGCGCCACCACCGTCGGATTATCCCAATTTACCTTTGACCATCGGGCCAACTGCACCAAAGTCCATTTGGCCGGTGTATTTCGCTTTGAGCAGCCCCATCACCTTACCCATATCTCTTAGGGATTCGGCACCAGCTTCAGAAATCGCCGCATCAATGGCAGCACTGATTTCGTCATCATCCAGTTGGCGCGGGAGGAACTCTTCGATCACAACGATCTCACCGCGTTCTTTTTCTGCCAATTCCAGACGGCCGGCTTCTTCGTATTGCCGTGCACTTTCCTGACGTTGTTTGACCATTTTCCCGAGAATCGCCAGAACGTCATCGTCACCAACCGCGCTCTCATCACCCGAACCACGTGCAGCGATCTCGCGATCCTTAATGGCAGCACTAATCAGACGGAGGGTGGATAACCGACCTACGTCTTTCGCTTTCATCGCGTCCTTCAAGGCCGCGGTAATCCGATCACGCATCTCTATCCCAATCCTATTGCGAGCGATAACATCGTCGCAGCAATACCCTTTGAACCTGTTAAGGGCAACCGTATCGCCTCTGGCGACGTTACGGCCTTGACCCTATGATGTGGCCTGCCTAGTAACGCTTCAATTTGTCCATAGGGAGTCGCTGTCATGCCGAACGGAACCACCGAAAAACCGACCGCCTGCCTCGCTCTTGCGGATGGCACCTTGTTCTACGGCAAAGGATTCGGCGCAACCGGCCAGACGACTGCTGAACTCTGCTTTAACACGGCTATGACAGGGTATCAGGAAATCATGACAGACCCGTCCTACGCGGGCCAGATTGTCACGTTTACCTTCCCGCATGTCGGAAACACCGGCGTCAACGCCGAGGATGACGAACAAACGGTTCCCGTGGCCCGTGCGATGGTCGTCAAATGGGACCCGACCGAGCCGTCGAACTGGCGCGCGTCCGAAGAGCTTGAAACATGGCTCGAAAAGAAGGGCCGCATCGGTATCGGTGGCGTTGACACCCGCCGCCTGACCCGCGCGATCCGCCAGCAAGGTTCGCCTCATGTCGCTCTCGCCCATGATCCGGACGGAAACTTCGATGCGGAGGCACTTGTTGCAGCCGCCCGCGATTTCAAGGGCCTCGTCGGCTTGGACCTCGCCAAAGAGGTCACCTGCGCCCAGTCCTACAAATGGAACGAAATGCGTTGGGCATGGCCCGAAGGTTACACCAACAATGATGCACCTAAACACAAGGTGGTCGCCGTTGACTACGGTGCAAAGCGTAACATTCTGCGTTGCCTTGCTTCGGCCGGGTGCGATGTGACCGTACTGCCTGCCTCTGCAACTGCAGAGGACGTTCTGTCCCACAACCCCGATGGTGTATTCCTGTCGAACGGACCGGGCGATCCGGCTGCGACTGGTGAATATGCCGTTCCGATGATCCAGCATATCCTGAACGAAACCGACTTGCCGGTCTTTGGTATCTGCCTGGGTCACCAGATGCTGGCACTCGCCTTGGGTGGGAAAACGGTCAAGATGAACCACGGCCACCATGGTGCGAACCACCCAGTTCGCGATCAGGATACCGGCAAAGTCGAGATCACCTCGATGAACCACGGCTTCGCCGTCGACGGGCAGAGCCTGCCGGAAGGCGTCCGCGAAACCCACGTTTCGCTTTTTGACGGATCCAATTGCGGGATCGCGGTTGATGGTCGTCCGGTCTTTTCGGTCCAGCATCACCCCGAAGCATCGCCTGGGCCGCAGGACAGCTTCTACCTGTTCGAACGTTTTGCAGACGCAATGCAGGCACGCAAAGCCTGATTTAACGCTGTATTAACTTTAGTCGTCGAAAACTCCCGATCGGAAACGGTTGGGAGTTTTTTCGTTGCAGCAGGTGGAACGTCACCAGTTTACGCGGGGCACACCTATTCTGTTGCCAAAAACAGCTCTGGGACTGGAACTGCTGCGAAACGGTGCGCGTTCGGCTGCGCGGATTTGCAACGCAGAGCGGATTGCGGATGAACAATGCAGCCGGTTGGCCGATACCCTGCGGATCAACCTATGTTTATCGTCGGACCAGATGGCCGCAGCAGAAGCCAACGTCGCCAAAACGGGAACTATCGATCCGCTCACACAGCTCCCTGATCCGCGCCTTCTGGCAACCCTTGGTTCGGAATTTTGCCTGCATTACGGGCTTTTGCCTTGGCGCCGGATTTCTAATGAGACGATTGTTCTGACATGTCGGCCTGAGCAATTTCAAACTATGCTCCCTTTACTTGAAAGCACCTTTGGCCCCATCCGAATGGCCGTCACATCTGAAAATCGCATTCACACAACCATCCGGCAGTTTTGCGATGACGACCTCGTACAGAGGGCCGAAACCAAAGTCTCCGAAGACCAAAGTTGCCGCAGTTGGAACACACAAAGCGCCGCTATAGGCACCTTTGTCTTTTCCCTCGGCCTCTTAGCTTCACTTCTGTATTGGCCTGCAATTGTGGGCACTGGAATTATTGCGTTTTCTCTGTTCTGGACAGTCGCGAATAGCCTGCTTCGTGCAGCAGCAGTGGTGGCCAGCAGTGGCGCAGAACAACCAGTCGTTTTCCCACCACCCCTTCGCAAGCCAACGGTCACGATACTTGTCCCGCTCTACCACGAGTCAGAGATCGCAATACGCCTGATTGATCGCCTGTTGGCCCTCGATTACCCTCACGAATTGCTCGACGTCTGTTTTCTCCTTGAACAGGATGACCGCCTCACCAGAGAGGCGCTGTCCCGCGCCAATCTTCCACGTTTCATGCGCTCTATCGTGGTCCCCCAAGGGGCGCTCAAAACCAAACCCCGTGCATTGAATTTCGGACTAAATTTCGCACGGGGGAGCATCATTGGCGTTTACGACGCCGAAGACGCTCCCGACCCGCAGCAAATCAACATTGTTGTAAGTGAGTTCGCCCGATCCGACCCAGACGTTGCCTGCCTTCAGGGGGCTCTGGACTTTTACAACGCGCGTACTAATTGGCTCTCCCGTTGTTTTACGATCGAATATGCCACGTGGTTTCGGGTAATCTTGCCGGGGTTAGAAAGACTGGGGTTGGTCATACCGCTTGGCGGAACCACACTATTTTTCCGCAAGTCGGTTCTGGAACACCTTGGCGGATGGGACGCACATAACGTCACAGAAGACGCAGACCTCGGCGTTCGACTTGCCCGAATGGGATATCGAACCCGCCTCATTCCCACGACGACAAAAGAAGAAGCCAATTGCCATACATGGCCGTGGATTAAACAACGATCACGTTGGCTAAAAGGGTATGCCATCACCTACGGTGTTCACATGCGCAGGCCGCGTACGCTCCTGAAGGAACTCGGCTGGTGGCGGTTCTGGGGATTTCAGGTGCAATTCCTTGGCAGCCTGTCGCAATTCGTAACGGCCCCTTTGTTGTGGAGCTTTTGGCTCCTCCCGTTCGGAATTTGGCATCCACTTTCGACCGTGCTCCCTCCTGCGGGGACGATCGCGATGTCACTTCTTTTGGCCTTCTCG
>JBNKUW010000126.1:0-7637 GCA_050298835.1 Marivivens sp. | reverse complement strand
GAACGCATGCGCCATAGATCCATTGATCCTCCGCGATCCGAGTTGAACCAGATCCAGTCCCCGTCCGGTGTGTAGTCCGGCCCATCATAGTGATGCGGGCTGGAAACCAGCAGCGTCTCTTCGCCCCCGGTTGCTGGAATGGTAGAGATACCAAACTGCTCATGCCGGACAGACGTATATGCCAGCGTTTGCCCATCAGGTGACCAACCATGCCACCAGCTTGGTGCAGTTTCAGTCACAAGGTGTGGCGTGCCGCCCTCAAATGGCAGCGTATAGATTAACGAAGTGCTGCGGGCGGGAGAGTCTGAAACAACGAGCGTTTTACCATCCGGAGAGATGCCGTGGTCATTATTGAGATGGCTCAGGTCCCCACATTCTATAGGCTGGAGTTCGGGAGCCGCGAGCGGCACCCGAAAGAGTTTGCCTTCTCCGTTCACGATCAGTTGGTTCCCGTCGGGCGACCAATTTGGTGCTTCGATATGTACATCCACCTCTAGAACGGTGGTCACATTATCGTTGGCAAGATCGTATATTTCGAGAAAGCTGCGCATTCCTAACCTCAGGCCAGCAGCCCTTTTGCGTCCTCAGGCGAGAGTGGCGCAGGACGCTCACATGTCGTGGTCATGTTGATCCACGAACGATCTTCACCCGCCTTGAGGATAGAGGTCATAACCTCTACCACGTGGGTTGCCAGTTCGAGTGAACACCGGTGCGGCCGACCCGCATCGATTGCAGCGGCCATGTCAGCAAGACCTGCACAGCGGTAGTTTGCCTGCGGTGTGCCACGACCGTCCTCCATGTTGCTTTCGCCGAACGGGTGGGCGCGTTGGTCCAGAGTTTCCTCGTTGCCGTCCATATCAACCAGTTCCACGTCGCCGCCAAAGAAGTTCGGATCGGGGACATAGAGTGAGCCCTCAGAGCCGTAGATTTCCATATTCTGGTGACGGCTGGCGCAGACATCCCAGCTCGCTCCGAGCGTCACGATAGCCCCGTTTTCAAATTCAAGCAGCGCGTGGATGTTCGTCGGTGTATCAACGGGAATTTCTTCGCCTTCACGGGCACCATTGCCGATGGTCCGCGTCGGGAAACTGGTGCCACACATGGCGGTCACCGCTTTGACCGGACCGATCAGTTGCACGAGGTTGGTCACGTAGTACGGCCCGAGGTCGAGGATGGGACCACCGCCCGGCTGGAAAAAGAAATCGGGGTTCGGGTGCCAGCTTTCCATGCCGCGTGACAGGACGTGGCAGGTGCCTCCGACAACGCGGCCGGCTTTACCTTCATCCAGCACCGCGCGCGCAAGTTGATGCGAGCCGCCTAGGAACGTATCGGGTGCAGAGCCGACACGCAGACCTCTTTCAGCAGCTAACGCTCGAAGTGCTTCGCCTTCTTCCAGCGTCAGAACAAACGGTTTTTCCGAGTAGGAATGTTTGCCTGCTTCAAGAATACGCTTGGAGACTTCGAAGTGAGCCGCCGGAATGGTCAGGTTCACCACGATGTCGATATCGTCTGCAGCCAAAAGATCATCAACAGTCATAGCGCGAATGCCGAATTCTTCGGCCCGAGCTTCGGCGGCTGCCATGTTCATATCGGCACAGCCACGTACCTCTAAACCTTTGAACAAAGGCGCAAGTTTCATGTAGGCAGCAGAGATGTTTCCGCAGCCGATAATACCAATACCGTAGGTTTTCATTTCTTTGCCTTAGAGCTGTTTGATCGTTTCGATTGAACGCGATGCAAAGCGGTTAAAATCAGACGGGTTGTCGTGTTCAGCTACAAACAGATCGACGCCGATCCGCTTGAGAGCCGCCATAATTGCTTTCCAGTCAACGGTGCCGTGGCCGACGTCGGCCCAGCCGTCTTCGTCTTCGTTCTCGCCCGCGGGTGCAATGTCCTTAACGTGGGCAGAGGTAATCCGGTCCGCATATGTTTCGATGTACTTCAGTGGATCGCCGCCACCACGCACAACCCAAGCAACGTCCATTTCCCATTCAATCGACGGAGCGTGTTCCAGAATAAGATCCATCGCGATTTCACCGCCCGGAAGCGGCATGAATTCCCAATGGTGGTTGTGCCAGCCAAAGCGAAGTCCAGCTTCGTTGACCTTTTTGCATGCAGCTTCGAGCCGCTTGGCAAGCGCGATCCAGTTTTCCGCATCTGTGCCATCGCGCCAGAGATCTTCCGGTGCAGGACAGAAAATACGGCTCATACCGAGCGTTTTGGCGGTCGCGATTGTGGAGTCAAGAGTGTCCTCAAAGTTGCCAATCGGGAAGAAATGTCCCGACGGCATTGTCAGTCCAAGTTTGTCCAGGATCGCGCGAAGTGAAGCAGGATCGTCATAGAGACCGCCAAAGCCTTCGACCTGAGTATAGCCAAGTTTAGCCACGGTCGAAAGAACGTCCTCCCAAGGGGTAAAATTCCGCGCCGAATAGAGCTGAAGTGAGATGTTCATTTTTGAGACCTAATGTTGGGATTAGAGACGAAGGCCAGACTCTGTATCAAAGAGATTGGCGCGTTCTGGATTGAAACCGATGTGCAGCTTGTCGCCGGAGGTAATTTTGACCTGTCCGTCCAGTCGAACCCAGAACCGGTTATCGGCCACATTTACGCGTGCAAGTGTGTCGGACCCCAGCGGTTCGACGAGTTCGATAACTGTATCGAGCTGGATCGGGCTGGCGTTCGCATCTTCTCCGGTAGAGATATTCTCCGGACGGATACCAAAAGACGCGGCGCAGTCGCGACGCTCTGGTTTGAATTCATAGCCATTTGTTGAGAAGTCACCCAGTGGGCAAATGAACCGATCGCCTTTCAATTCACCATCAAAGAAATTCATCGACGGAGAACCAATAAATTCAGCAACATAGCGATTTAGCGGACGATTGTAGATTTCATCGGGGGTCGCCAACTGCATGATCTTGCCACCTTTCATAATGGCAATGCGATCCGCTAGCGTCATCGCTTCGATCTGATCGTGTGTCACGTAAATCATCGTGTTGTTCAGCCGCTGGTGTAGCTGTTTGATTTCCACCCGCAGATCGGCGCGCAGTTTGGCGTCGAGGTTGGACAGCGGTTCATCGAACAAGAACACGTCAACGTCACGTACCAATGCCCGTCCGATTGCAACGCGCTGACGTTGGCCGCCGGAAAGAGCCGCGGGTTTACGTTTTAGCAGCGGCTCAATCTGGAGGATTTCAGCAGCACGAGCGATCCGTTGTGCAATATCTGCCTTGTCCAACTTGGCGTTTTTCAGACCGAACGACAGGTTCCCTTCAACCGTCATCTGCGGATAAAGTGCATAGGATTGGAACACCATTCCAATGCCGCGCTCGGACGGTTCTGCCCACGTAACATTCTCACCATTGATGAAAATCTGTCCGTCGGTTACGTCCAATAGCCCTGCAATACAGTTCAACAAGGTGGACTTGCCACAGCCCGACGAGCCGAGCAGGACAAGAAACTCTCCGTTTGCGATTGATAGGTTCAGGTCCTGCAAAACCTTTACAGAGCCAAAGTTGAGATCGAGGTTTTTGATTTCGACAGAATGCATTTTTTCAGCCCTTTACCGCACCGGCGGCGATGCCGCGTACGAAGAGTTTGCCGGAGACAAAGTAGATGACGAGAGGCACAAGCCCCGTCAGCAGTGTCGCGGCCATATTGACGTTGTATTCCTTCACCCCTTGAACAGAGTTCACGATGTTATTCAGCTGAACGGTCATCGGGTAGAGATCGGGCTTGGTGTAGACGACACCGAACAGGAAGTCGTTCCAGATGCCGGTCACCTGAAGGATCATCGCTACAACAAAGATCGGAATGCTCATCGGCAGCATGATCTTGAAATAGATGCGCCAGAAACCTGCACCATCCACACGCGCCGCCTTGAAGAGTTCTTCGGGCAGAGAGGTGAAATAGTTGCGAAACAACAGCGTCAGGATCGGCATCCCGAAGATCGAGTGGACGATGATAAGACCGGTGAGCGTCCCATAAAGACCAATTTCACGCAGGAGAATAACCAGCGGATAGAGCATGACTTGGAAGGGAATGAACGCGCCAAAGATCAGAATAGTGAAGAACAGGTCAGCGCCTTTGAACTTCCAGTTCGCCAGAGCGTATCCATTTACACTTGCAATCGCGATCGATCCCGCGACTGACGGTATTGTAATCCTGACAGAGTTCCAGAACCCGCGGGACAAACCATCACAGTTCAAGCCGGTACAGGCTTCGGACCAGGCCTTAACCCACGGTTCGAAAGTAATTTCCATCGGCGGAGAAAAGATATTGCCCATGCGGATTTCGGGCATCCCTTTGAGAGAGGTCATAACCATGACCCAAAGAGGAAGCAGGTAGTAGAGCGATACCACAATCAGTGTACCGTAGATGATGATGTTGCTACGGGAAAACGGCCTGCGCGGTTTGGGGCCACGGGGCCCTTCCATTGAGAGCGGAACGCCCTTGTTTACAGAGAGATCAGCCACGTTTTTTACCCCCGAATTCCATAAAAGCCCAAGGGATGACAACGATCATCACGGCCAGAAGCATCATCGTCGATGCGGCGAAACCTTGTCCGAGGTTTTGTCCCGCGAACATGTAGTCATAAACGTATTTTGCAGGCATTTCTGTTGAAATACCGGGGCCACCGCCGGTCTGTGCAACCACAAGGTCATACACTTTGACGATCGACGAAGCGACAATCACCAGAGTGGTAATAAACACGGGACGCATCATTGGGATTACGACGAAGACATAGGTCTTCCACGCGGGAATTCCGTCCACGCGAGCCGCCTTCCAAATCTCCTGATCAATCCCCCGGAGGCCGGCAAGCATGAGCACCATGATCAAACCAGTACCCTGCCAGAGACCAGCGATCAGAATACCGAAAATTGCAATGTCCGGATTATACAGCGGATCAAATGTGAACTCAGAAAACCCGAGGCTGCGAACAATGTTCTGAACGCCGAATTCAGGGTTCAAAATCCACTGCCAGACCAAGCCGGTAACAATGAAACTGAGCGCGAAAGGGTAGAGAATAATTGTTCTAAACGTGTTTTCGAAACGGATTTTCCGATCCATCAAAGCCGCTAGAATAAATCCAACGACAAAGCTGAAAACCAGCATACAGACCCCGTAGATCAGCAGGTTTTCGATGGAAACCACCCAACGGCTGGAACTCCAAAGTCGTTCGTATTGTTGAAGGCCGACAAACCGCCATCTGGGCAGCATGCCCGATTTGGTGAAACTGTAGGCTATTGTCCAGATTGTCCCGCCGGCGAACACAACAAGAGCCGTAGCGATCATTGGCAGTGCGGCAATCTTGGCCGCCATATTCCGGAATAGCTGATTTGGTCGTGAAGCGGCCATTGCGCCCTCCAAGTCGCTAAGTTCTTTCTACGTGCGGAAAAACAGCAAGGACCGGACCGCCCTGAGACGGTCCGGTCAAAGAGATACTGTTACTCAGCGTCCGCGATGATGTCGACGAAACGAGCCTGCGCATCGTCAACAGTCATGTCTTTGTCTGCAAAGAACTCAACGAATAGTTCTTCGAGCTGAATACGCGTGTCCGAGTTTACCAACTGGTCGGTTGCCGGAAGCGCGTCGCCAGTGGCCAGAATGTCGAGACCTTTCTGCATACAATCGTTTGCAGCTTCGAGGTTCACATCGCCACGAACCGGCAAGGAACCTTTGCGTAGGTTGAAAGCAACCTGAACATCGGGATCCAGAAGCAGAGCAGCGAGCTCTCCCTGAGCTTCACTCTTGTCGGCATCGTCAAGAACCGGGAAGTAGAACGCGTCACCAGCGGTCACGAGTGTTTTGTTGCCGCCAAGACCCGGAAGGCAGGTATACTCATCGCCAGCAGTTTGACCTGCAACAGCAAATTCACCCTGCGCCCAGTCACCCATGATCTGGCCAGCGGCCTGACCGGTGATGACGAGGTTGGTTGCCATGTTCCAGTCTTGAACATTGGACTCCGAAGAAAGGTCGCGGGCATCTGCAGCGGCTTGGAAAACAGCGCGGATTTCGGGACCAGCGGCAACATCTACGTCCTTATCGTCGTAAACGCTCATGTAGACTTCGGGTGGCGTCAGTGCAATCACCAGAACGCCAAAGGCGAGGTTCTGCTGCCAGCCCTGTTGACCCATAGCAAGCGGTGTAATTCCAGCCTCACGAAGAGCCGGCCCGGCCGCTACAAATTCGTCCCAAGTAGTAGGAACTTCCATACCATTGTCAGTGAAGGCCGCATTGTTGAGCCACAGCCACTGGTTCGAGTGAATGTTGAGCGGTGCACAGTAGATGCGACCGTCAACGGTACAGCTATCAAGAAGCGAGCTCGGGTTGATAACATCGCGCCAATTGTTGGCTTCTGCGATATCAGTAAGGTCGCGCATCAGACCAGCTTCGACGAGTTCCTCGGCCTGACGACCGTGGTTGAACTGGGTTGCAGCCATCGGATCGCCACCAGTGATGCGGGCAACCATGATCGGGCGCGCAACACTACCCGAGCCAGCAATTGCGCCGTCAATCCAAGTATGGTCAGTCCGTTCGTTGAACGCCTTGGCCAGCTCGGCCACAGCGGCAGCTTCGCCGCCCGAGGTCCACCAGTGGGTAATTTCGATGTCAGCTGCTTGAGCCATACTTGCGCAGGCAAGCGCCGAGGTAGCCGCTAATAGCGTGCGGATGGATTTCATTTCATTTCCTCCCTGCCGTCCGGGAAACGGATCGGCTCTGTGTTTGCCGCGGTATGTACTCCCCCCGCGAACTCTCTTTGTAATCGATTGCATTTGTCGATACATAAGCCCAAATTTGTTGCAATCGATTACATCATCCTTTTTGCATCGGTGATTCTTGTCAACTATGAAAAAGTGAGCAAGATGCCCTCGGAGAGATAAACATGACGCAAAAACCGGTTCGGATCAGAGATGTCGCAGCAGCTGCTGGGGTGTCTACTGCCACTGTCAGTCGCGCTCTCTCAAATCCCGAGATGCTGTCTGAATCTACAAGAGAAATTGTGTTTGGCGCAGTTCGAGAGACCGGCTACAGGGTCAATCAAGCAGCCAGAAATCTGCGTATGAAACGGGCCGGATCAGTACTGGTTTTGGTCCCAAATCTAGGTAATCCATTTTTTTCGCAAATCCTTGCCGGGATCAGCTCTGAATTCGCCAATAGTGACTATTCAGTCCTGATTTCCGACACAGAAAACGGTTACACTGGCAAAAATCTGGTCGATTTTTTCCTAGATGGACGCATTGACGGACTGATCTCGCTTGATGGAAATGTCTCGCAATCGCAGCTCGATGCCTTGCAAACGAGCGGGGTTGCAAAGAAAGTTATTTACGCCTGTGAATGGGTGGAAGGGTCAAAACTTCCTTCGGTCCGAAGCGACAATGACAAAGGCGCAAGGTTGGCTGTGCGTCATCTTTTTGGACTTGGTCATCGTAAGATCGCTCATATCACAGGTCCGGACGGCAATATGCTAACGCAAGCGCGCCTTCAGGGTATGATTCAGGAACGTGATCTGTTGGGGGCCGATGCTCGAGATGACTGGATAATCAAAGGCGATTTCTCATTGATTTCGGGGCAGGATGCAGGTCACAGGATCATCGCGATGGATGATCGTCCAACGGCGGTATTCTGTGCATCCGATA
>JBNKUW010000125.1:0-7677 GCA_050298835.1 Marivivens sp. | reverse complement strand
TGCCTGCACGCTCCACCACGGCTTCGAGAACGGCCGCGCCGAGTTCGTGAGCTGGGGTGTTGGCAAATGCGCCGCCAAAACTGCCGACTGCAGTCCGTGCTGCGGAGGCGATAACGATGTTGGTCATTGGGTTCCTCTCCTCTGAAGTCCAGGGGCAAGAAGAAGCATTGCGCCCTCGCCCTTGGCATCTATTTACGATTTGAACAGCCTACACGCAACATTATTTCGCTGCGGCGCAGCTAAGTAGACTAAAGTCGCCTATTTTTCCAATCGTGGAGCCCCGAAATGGAAACCCTGCAGACAATCGACCCCCAGTTTGCACAAAATGTCCGCCTCACCTCGGGATTCGACGCCCGTGGCGACAGCGAACATTTCAAACTGGTGGGCGATTTGGACAAGCGCCTCTGTCAGCAACTGGTTATCTGGTGATTCTTGTATCCTGCGTATGAAGCCGCTTTCAATTTTCACCAAATCAAAGAAAAATCTGCCCAATTGCCTAAAGGACGTCATACCTGCCCCGAAATCATCCAATGCAAAAGAAACCCCCATGGGCTGCATCTCTTTCATGAAGCGGGACAGCACTTCGGGTAGCTGGACGACAGAGCGTTCATTGATTTCTAGAATAAGCCTTTCAGCTACATTTGGTCTTCGGGCCAATCCGTCCTCAAGAGTGCGGCGCCATTTGCTATCCCCAAGTGAGCGCGCCGACATGTTGACCGAGAGCCGTATAGCGGGATGGCGATGAAGGCTTCGCAGCCCCAAACGCAGAGAGGCGCAGTCTATTTCCCGACCCAATTCTGTTTCTTCGATTTGACCGATAAACTGACGTGCCGGGATTGTACGTCCACCGTTGTCTTGCAGGCGAACCAGCCCCTCATAAAAGGCAACTGCCCCTTGATCCTGCGCTGAAACAATCGGCTGCAGCGCTAGTTGAACGCGATCTTCAGCCAGAGAATTTTGTACCAGAGCCAGAACGTCGTCATCCCGGGAAATGACAGCCTGTTCCAGCGGGGAGGTCGGTAAATCAGCAGCGAACATGGTCTATCCTTTCGATAAACCAACGTTGATGCGAAACAAGCTAACAAAGAATAAACCGTAGAATTTTAACGATTTACCAGCGCTTCAGGGCATCCTCGTCTTCGTCGCGGGCTTCGACCCAATCAGCACCCTTTTCTGTCAGTTCTTTTTTCCAGAAAGGAGCACGAGATTTCAGGTAGTCCATGAGGAACTCTGCCGCCTCAAAGGCATCAACCCTGTGACGAGATGCGGTTGAAACCATCATGATCTGGTCCCCCGCCTTCAGTTTCCCGAAGCGATGGATGACCATAGCACCGGCCAAGTCCCATCTGGATTTTGCTTCTGCCACGATCGTTTCGATCGCCTTCTCCGTCATGCCCGGATAGTGTTCAATCTCCATCAGTGACAGCCCGCCGTCGACATCGCGAACGACGCCCGTGAAACTGACGACGGCGCCAGCGCCAGCCGTTTCTTCGGTGAAGGCGTTCAGCTCTGCGCCTGCGTCAAAGGCGTCGGATTGTACACGAACGGTCATCAGCCCCCCGTCATCGGCGGGAAAAAGGCAACCTCGCGCGCTCCCTCAAGGGAGGCGTCAAAGTCTGTCAGCTCTTGGTCAATAGCCACTCGTAACGCTCGCAGATCCGAAAACGCCATGGCGTAGCGCTCTTCTCGGGTGCGCAGTTCATCAATCAGGTCTGCAACTGTCGATGCAGAGGTTTCAACCGCTTCTCGAGGGAGACCGATCCGTTCGCGGACCCATGCAAAGTAGAGAACATCAATCATAGGATCACCTTAGATGCGGGAGCGCTTTGCGGAAATAGTCCAGACCGGAAACAAACGTCAAAATCGCCGCAAGCCACAGTAAGACAACACCGATTGTCCAACTGGCATTCGCTACTTCAACATAGGAAGGGTCTTTGATCGCATGGTGCTCAAATGCTCCTGTTGAAAACAGGACGGCAATCGCGACCATCTGCGCGGTGGTTTTCCACTTTGCGAGCTTTGTGACCTTTAGAATGCCTGCGGTATCGCCAAGGTATTCCCGCAAACCAGAGATAAACACCTCGCGAAACATAATGATCGTCGCAGGCAACAGATACCAAGGGTTCATGCCGGAAAACCCGGTAATCACCATGAGAGCGATGACGACCATGGCTTTGTCGGCGATGGGATCAAGCATCGCACCGATCTTGCTTTCCTGTTTCCAGGCCCTCGCAAGATAACCATCAAAGAAGTCAGTGATCGCTGCGACAACAAACAACGCAAGAGCAAACCAATCCGCCCACGGTCGCGCAAAATAGAGGAACATCACGGCCACTCCCGGTGCTGCCAACAGGCGCAATACGGTGAGGATATTCGGCACGGTCCACTTCATTGTCGTTCCTTTTCTTTCCTTACGCCCTTCTTAACCGCGCGGGTTGAGGACGAACAGACCCTAGCTGCCCTCGTGGAAATGGTCATAGATAGTTTCGGCCATTGCATCCGAAATGCCCTCAACCGCTTTGAGATCGGCCAGATTTGCGCGGCTAACCGCCTTGGCACTGCCAAAATGGGCCAACAACGCGCGTTTTCGTGTCGCACCTACGCCTGCAATATCGTCCAGCGGATTGGCACTCATGGACTTCGCACGTTTGGCGCGGTGCGTTCCGATGGCGAATCTATGTGCTTCGTCCCGAAGACGCTGAATAAAGTAAAGAACCGGGTCATTCCGTTGCAGGGCAAACGGCCGCTCTCCGGTTCTGTAGAATTCCTCTTTGCCGTGGTCCCGATCCACACCTTTGGCAACGCCAACCATAGCGACATCTGCCACGCCTAGTTCATCAAGGATTTCCTGCACAGCAGAGACCTGCCCCGCGCCACCGTCGATCAGCAGCAAATCCGGCCACGTTCCACCGGACCTGTCAGGGTCTTCTTTCAGTAGACGGCTGAAGCGTCGGGTCAGAACCTCTTTCATCATGCCAAAGTCGTCACCCGGCGTCAGGCTATCACCTTTGATATTAAACTTGCGGTATTGAGATTTGAGAAACCCTTCGGGGCCCGCCACAATCATTCCGCCGACAGCATTGGTGCCCTGTATGTGCGAGTTGTCGTAAACTTCTATTCGCTGCGGCGGAGCATCCAGATCAAAGGCTTCGGCCAGACCGCGCAAAAGCTTCATCTGCGTTGCGCTCTCTGACATCCGACGTGCGAGAGATTCTTTGGCGTTTCGTTGAGCACCACTGACAAGTTCGGCTTTTTCACCCCGTTGCGGAACGATGATTTCAACCTTGCGACCCGCCTTTTCAGCCAACACTTCGGCCATCAGATCATCGTTGTCCAAACCATGCGACAGGATCAGCATCCGGGGCGGTTCACGGTCCGAGTAGAACTGCCCGACAAAGGCTTCCATGACTTCGGATAAATCCTCTTCACCGCTTATCCGCGGGTAGTAATCGTGATTACCCCAGTTCTGATGTGCCCTGATAAAGAACACCTGCACACAGGCTTGTCCGTTTTCGGTATGCAGCGCGAGGATATCCGCCTCCTGAACGGTCCTCGGGTTGATCCCCTGCGCGCTTTGCACCTGCGTCAGCGCCTTGATCCGGTCCCGAAGCGCGGCAGCGCGTTCGAACTCCAACGCCTCTGACGCCTGCGTCATTTCTTGTGCCAGTTGTTCCTGTATCTGCGCCGTCCGCCCGTTGAGAAAATCGCTCGCATCTTTGACGGACTTTGCATACTCGGCCTCGGTGATATTTCCGACGCATGGCGCGGAACAACGTTTGATCTGGTACTGAAGGCAGGGCCTTGTACGCGTGTCAAACTGGCTGTCCGTGCAATTGCGCAGCAGGAACACACGCTGCAACTGGTTCAGTGTTCTATTCACCGCACCCGCACTTGCGAAAGGCCCGAAGTATTTCCCTTTTTCCTTTTTTGCCCCGCGATGCTTCTTAATCATTGGAAAGCTATGATCGGTAACAATTATGTTCGGGAACGATTTGTCGTCCCGTAGCAGAACATTGTAACGCGGCTTGAGCTGCTTAATCAGGTTCTGTTCGAGCAGAAGCGCCTCTGCCTCTGTTCGCGTTGTCAGAAACATCATCGAAGCTGTTTCGGAAATCATCCGCGCTATACGACCAGAGTGATTTCCCGGGCGCGAATAGTTGGACACGCGATTGCGAAGATTCCGCGCTTTGCCGACGTACAGGACCCGGCTCTCTGCATCGAGCATCCGATAGACCCCCGGCGATCCGTCGAGCGTTTTGAGATAGTCCGCAATGCGGTCATATCCGGTCTTCGCAGGGCTGTTTTCGTCGGTCATCTCACGGTTCCGTGATTCTGTGTTGATCTGCAATGTTACAAAGCCCGGTGCAAGAGCAAAGGCATCCACTGAATCTGTGGATAACTCGGTGGGGAAATATTGCGAAAGAAGAAAAACCCCTTAATTTTCCGTCCACTTGCCTAGTTGCACAAAAAATGGGCGATTTACTAACTAACTGTTTTATATTGAAATTTTTTCAGAGGCTGAGGCAAAGTGTCACTTTTATGACGCTAATTGACGGTTTTGTAACGATTTTTAACGCCAGTGCACAACTCACTTACCCTATGTCACTTTCAATCCCCGCCAAGAATATCAGGTGTTTGCCACCCAAGGTGCTGACCACCGTCCACACACAGCAATTGTCCCGTTACTGCTTTGGCATCAATGAGGTAGCCAAGTGCCGCACAGATATCGTCGGGGTCGGCACCTCTCTGCAAGATGGTAGCGCTCCGCTGTGCTTCGAATTGACGCTTGCTTTGATGCATCCCCTGCAGGGTTGGTCCGGGTCCAATGGCATTCACTCGCACATTCGGGGATAGCCCCTGCGCCGCCGTTTGGGTCAACGCCCATAGCGCTGCCTTGGCGATCGTGTAGCTCGAAAATTCCGGTGTAAGTTTCAGAACCCTTTGATCGATCATGTTAACAATCAACCCCTGTGCAACAGGTTCTCCTTCTCCAACCCGAACGGCTGCCGGACATTGTAACGCAAACGCTTGGGTCAGCACGAAAGGTGCCCGAAGGTTGGATTCAAGGTGGCGATCCCAGCTTTCGCGGGTAGCCGTTTTTAAGTTGTCGTATTCGAAAACCGACGCGTTGTTCACCAGGCAGGTAAGCGGTCCGCCTAATGCGGTTACCGCACGTTCGGTTAGTCTTTGAACTTGTACTTCGTCCAACAGATCCGCCTGCAGTGCGACAGCCCTGCGACCAAAGGAGCGTATCGCAGAGACCGTTTCATCCGCTCCTGCATCATTGGTTGCAAAGTGTACCGCGACATCAAAACCGCGCCGCGCAAGATAGACAGCCATGGACTGCCCAAGACGAGCCCCCGCACCTGTTACCAATGCCCGTTTCACAACAACCTCCCGATCAGAGCAAGACACCCAGATAAACCATGTAGAGCGCCGTTAGGAGCAAACCAGTCCATCGGTTCAGGTCCATTTTGAAGAACACAAACGGGATTAACAGCAATGAGGACGCGGCCATAACCCACAGGTCGACGCGTAAAAACTGTTCACCTACGGGAATGTGCCCGAAAAGCGTTGAAACACCCATGATCGCAAGCAGGTTGAACATGTTGGACCCGATCACGTTGCCCAGCGCCACATCCGCCTGCTTTCGCAGCGTCGCCATGACAGTTGTCGCTAGTTCAGGAAGCGAAGTCCCGACCGCAACCAGCGTTAGGCCGATAACAGCCTCGGTGACACCATAGTGGCGTGCGATATTCGTTGCGCCTTCGACCAAAAGATTGGCCCCGAGAGGGAGACCAATGAGACCGATCGCCAGAAAGAAAACGATCTTTGACCACGGCATATCCGGATCAGCGCCCTCGATTTCTTCTTCGTCATCGGATTGGGAATTCCGGTGTTTCATCGCCTCGCTCAGTGCATGTCCGAGAACGAGCGCAAGCGCACCGAGGAGTATCAAACCCTTGATCCAGTTTAATGGCCCCGTGAAACACAGACCAATGAACAGAGCCGTTGCGGCCATCATCTGAAGATAGCTTGCGCGGGTATCGCAGTGGCTGCTGTGCATCGTGGAGATCAAGGCAGGTATCCCGAGAACAAGCAGAATATTGGCCGTGTTCGACCCAACCACATTCCCCAACGCGAGTTCAGGAACACCATCCAGAATAGCTTTGACTGCAATCAAAAGCTCAGGTGCTGACGTGCCGAATGCGACGATGGTCAGGGATACCACAAGCGCCGGAACGCCAAGCCTGAGGGACATGTTTACAGCCCCCTTTACAAGCGCATCCCCGGCCAGCAGCAAAAGCACGAGGCCGATACCAGTAAACAGCCAATCCATTCCGTCTTAGTCCTTTTTGCAGGGGCACGGCCCCTTCCCAATCCTGTATCGTCCACAGCGCGCACATTTGGCCGACGCGATCCGGTCCTGCCCCGGAAACTTGAACCGTCCGAACATAGCCAAAACGACCATGAAAATCAGGAAAAGTAAGACAACTCGAACGATCATCTAAAGGCCGAAACGAGCGTATGCTGCCCGCTCCTCGATGCCTGCGACAACGTCCTGAGTCATCTCGGCACCGAACCGTTTTAGAAGAGACCTGCTCTGGGAATACTTCCGGAACCTGACCTTTTCGCCAAAGCGTTCTTTCATAACGGGGACAAGATGACCGATCCCATCGGCAAGCCCCATGTCCACGCCACGCTGACCGATCCAGATTTCACCCGTAAAGAGGTCCACCCCGTCCTTCAGTTTCCCGTCACGCCGCGATTTCACGTAGTCGATAAAGTAAACATGAAGATCATCAAGCCACCCTTTCAGGCGTTCGACATCATCTGGGTTTTCCGGCTTGAACGGATCCAACTGGGATTTCGATTTGCCCGCAGTATGAACCCGCCTATCGATTCCGTAGCGCCCGATCAGGTCGCTAAAACCGAAACCGGAAGAGATCACACCGATTGAGCCAACAATAGACCCGCGATCAATGATGATTTCATCGGCTGCACAAGCCAACCAGTATCCGCCGGAGGCCGCGACATCCTCGACAAAGGCGTAGACCGGAATGCCCTTTTCGTCAGCGAGCCGTCGAATACGACCCGCAATTAATGAGGACTGTACCGGCGATCCCCCGGGCGAATTGATCTGCAACGCGACAGCATCGGGTTTACCCCGAAATGCTTTTTCAATGACCGGCGCGAGGCTGACATCGTCAAGCCCGCGTCCGGAGTTTGAAATCGCGCCCTGCAGCCGGATAACAGCAACACGAGGGCAGGATTTCATAAAGGGGATCCACCGTTTCATACCACGACAGATAAGGAGCAGAGAGGTTCCGGACAAGCCAACCTATGCCCTAATCCGCCATCCGGTGCGGAAAATCCACGCAATGGCCGTGAGGCAAAGCAACGTAAATCCCGCAATCGCCAGCAAGGACACGCCCACCGACACATCCGCCTGTTCGAAGAACGACCAGCGAAAGCCGGAAATCAGGTAGTGGACAGGGTTTAGCAAAGTGACACCTTGCCAAAACGGCGGCAGCATTGAGGTGGAGTAAAAGCTCCCTCCAAGGAACACCAACGGGGTGATGATAAGCATTGGGATCAGGTTGAGCTGTTCAAAGTTCGCTGCCCAAATGCCGATGATAAATCCAAGCAACGCAAAAGACAGACACGTCAAAAACA
>JBNKUW010000124.1:0-7721 GCA_050298835.1 Marivivens sp. | reverse complement strand
GAACCTTAAGGGATCGGATAGCGACTATGTCACCCGCGTCCGCGATGTGACGGCGGATACCCCCGCGCGGTTCAATGCGGACAAACGGCGGCTGTATGAGGCGGCGGGATGTGCGGGCAAGCTCGCCGTGTTTGCGGTGCGGCTGGATACGTTTGAGAAGAACGTCGAAGAGCGGACGTTTTACATTGGCACCCGCGATACCGCGGCCCTGACCGAGTTGCGCCAGCGTATCCTGTCAGAGTTTTCGACCCTCCCCGTCAGTGCGGAATACATGCACGAGGACGTGTTTGACATCTCTGACCGCTACGGCAAAGACACGATGGTCATGATCGACAAGCTCGGCACGGATCGACTGCCGATGTTCTTTGCGCTCAAAGGGGCTGTTGATGCGCGGCTGGCGAAAATTCCGTTTCTGAGCCGGTTCACAGACCAGTTCATGCAGACCCTGTCGCGGATGTGGCCGGATGTTCTACCGGCGCGGATGCGAGAGTTCCGGACGCATTATCCGCATCACCTGATCCTGAAAATGCGGGATGAGGGAATTGCAGAGGCGCAGGGGTTGCTGGACGACCTCGCCTCGGGCGACCGGTTGGCCTATTTCGAATGTTCCCCGCGCGAAGCCAAGATGGCGGGACTGTTGCGGTTCGCAGCGGCGGGGGCCGCGATCCGGTATAAGGCGATCCATGCGCCGGAGGTCGAGGACATTATCGCGCTGGACATTGCGCTGCGCCGCAATGATGTCGATTGGTTCGAGGAACTACCGGACGAGATCAGCCAGCACCTGAGCCACGCGCTTTATTACGGGCATTTCATGTGCCATGTCCTCCATCAAGACTACGTCGTGAAAAAGGGAGCTGATACAAAAGCTCTGAAAACGGCAATGTTGAAGATTATCGACGAACGTGGTGCCGAATATCCGGCAGAGCACAATGTCGGTCATCTATATGCCGCGAAACCCGATCTGGCTGCGTTCTATAAATCGGTTGATCCGACGAATTCTTTCAATCCGGGTATCGGGAAGATGTCCAAACAGAAATACTACGGCGCGGGCGCGTGCGCCGATCACGCGCACCATTGAGCTTTGTCTTTGGAGGTGCCCCGTCTGTTTGACGGGGCTACCTGACCATTCAAAGCGTTGTGCGTTTAGTCGAGAATGATCGCGTTGTGTGCGACGATGCTCAGATCGATTTCATCGCCGGAGCGCGGCGGCGGTTGGTCCGAGCGGTTGAAGGTATCAAGCGAAAGCTGATGACCTTCGACGTTCACGTCGATACGGATCGTGGAGCCCATGAATTGAACCGAACGAACGCGTGCTTTGAACACGGCGCTGTTTCCGTCGACACGACCGATGCGCAATGCTTCGGGGCGTAAAGCGATGGTAATTTCTTCTCCGGCGGTATGATTTCCGACGCCATCAAGCTCGAACGTTTCCCCAGCGATTTGGATCATGCCTGCCGCGGGATTGATCACTGTTCCGGGGATTTGGTTCAACGTCCCGACAAAGCCTGCGGCAAAGCGGGTTGCGGGGCGGTTGTAGATTTCAAACGGTGTGCCGACCTGATCCGCAACACCGCCATTCATCACGACGATCCGGTCGGAGACAGAGAGCGCTTCTTCCTGATCGTGGGTCACAAAGATGGTTGTGATGCCCAGTTCCTGCTGGATCGTCCGGATTTCGTTGCGGAGCGAGACGCGGACCTTTGCATCAAGCGCAGACAGGGGTTCGTCAAGGAGTAGCACGCGCGGGCTGGGTGCGAGCGCCGCGAGCACCAGCAGTACCGCCGACGCGTTGTTGTTGACCACCGGAGAGCTGGAAGGGATAGCGGCTCCCCAGATCGGAGAGGCCGATGAGTTCGAGCATTTCGGTGACGCGCTTTGTCCGCTCTGCTTTTCCGACGCCTTTGACCTTGAGACCAAAGCCTACGTTGTCAGCGACCGTCAGGTTCGGGAACAGGGCGTAGGCTTGGAACATCATACCGATGTTGCGAGCGTTTGCCTTGATCCCCGTGACGTTCTGGCCGTCGATGATGATTTCTCCGGAGGTGGGGTCTTCGAAGCCGGCAATCATCCGTAGGACCGTCGTTTTACCGCAGCCCGACGGGCCGAGAAGCGAAATGAATTCGCCCCTTTCGACGGATAGGTTAAAATCTTTGACGACCCGATGTTGGCCAAAGATTTTTTCCAGATGCGAGAGATTCAGATAGGACATCAGGCTTTCGCCCTTTCGTGTTTAGCAAGGCGGGTGACCAGCTGCATGAGACCCATGCAACCCCATGTGATCGTAAATGCGATCACGGCGAGGGCGGGCGGCTCGTAGGCGCGGTTCGCACCGAGAAGCTGCATATAGGGGCCGAATGCCGGACGGTTGAGAAGAGCAGCCATGGTGAATTCACCCATGACAATGGCGAGTGTCAGGAAAGCTCCCGAAAGAACGGCGACCATGACATTTGGCAAAATCACGCGCGCAAGGATGGTCAGCCACCCTGCGCCAAGGCTTTGCGCGGCTTCGGTCATGGTGGCGACGTCAATGGTGCGCAGGCCGGTATCTACACTGCGATACATGTAGGGCAGGGCAAGCGTTGTGTAGCCCATCGTCAGCAGAAAGTCCGTGCCAAAGGCCGAGCCGGTGAGCGGCAGGACTGACGACGTGTTGAACAAACGGATATAGCCGAACACAACGACGATGGCGGGAATAACCAACGGCAGAAGTGTGATGAATTCGATATAGGGCCGCGCCTTGGGCAGCTTTAGCCGAACCCAGTAGGCCGTTGGCACAACGAGCAATACGCCCACCACAATCGTAGCGGCCGCAAGGGCCAGAGAGTAGCTGAAGGTTGCCCAGAAGGTCGGGTCTTCGAATACGCGGCGGTAGGCGTCAAAGGAATAGACCCCACGGCGCATTTTGAGAGAGAACTCTGTCATGCCGACCAGCGGCAAGGCAAAATAGAGCATTCCTGCCGCGAGAGCGAGCCATGCGAAAAAGCGGGTCATTTCAGCCACCTCTCGGATCGGATGCGCAGGGTAATGTAGACGGCATTTGCCGCAGCGGTGATCAGGATCATGCCAAAGGCCAAAGCGTACCCGAGGTTCGGATTGCCCAGCACGTCCCCGCGAATTTGCGCAAAGAGTTTGATCGGCACGATGTTCAACTGCGGACCCGTCAGAGCGAAGGCCGTCGCGACAGCGCCGAACGAGTTGGCAAAGAGGAGCGCAAAGGTGCCGAGCAGGGACGGAAACAGGATCGGCAATGCGACCATGCGCCAGTATTGCAAGCCTGTTGCGCCAAGGACCGATGCGGCCTCTTTCCATTCTTTTTTCAGACCGTCGAGCGCCGGTGTGATGATCAGGATCATCAGGGAAATCTGGAAGAACAGATAGGTGATGACGAGGCCCCAGAAGCTCAGCAGGTTAAAGCCCATGACACGCAGATTGATGCCCATGTGGGTTTTGAGCCAAACAGTGATCAGACCGACAGGGCCGAGCGTTGCAATAAATGCGAAAGCGAGCGGTACACCTGCGAAGTTGGACGCGACGCCGGAAAAGGTCATCAGCGGTCCGCGGATCCATTTGGGCAACCCGCCAAATATCACTGCCGCGGCCATCGCAAAGCCGATGCCGCCACCGATCAATGCGGTGATGACCGACAGTTTGATTGAGGTCCAGTAGGCGCTGCGGATCGATTCAGTGTTCAAATCCAGAATGTTCTGGAAGGTCAGCCCGCCATCTTGGGACTGGAAGGCACCGATGACGATTTTAAGCGTGGGAAGGATCAGAAACAGCAGCGCAAACAGCATAAAGGGCGCAAGCCCCAGCCATTTCAGCGGAAGGCGCTGAATTAACCCTTTGGGGTGACGTGACATCTTGCTCCCCTTTTTTGGCGTCGTTGCGCCATTGGGCTCTTGCGGCCCGTTGAATAGAATAGCCCGCCCCGAAAAACCGGAGCGGGCGATGACGAGCTATTATTGGACGCTAGCGCCGACGGTTGCATCCCAACCTTCGGTAACTGCGGCTTTGTTGCCGTTCACCTGATCAACAGTCGGGAACACGGCTGCATCGTAGGATGCTGCCGGCGGAAGGTTGGCAAGCAGCTCTTCCGAGATTTTGCCGTCTGCGGCCATCGCGTTGAAGCGGGCGGGGTGGCAGTAACCTTGGAGCCAGAGGGTCTGACCTTCGTCACTGTAGAGGTATTCCATCCACAGTTTTGCAGCATTGGGGTGCGGTGCGTATGCACTGATCGCCTGAACGTAGACACCAGCCAGAACACCGGTTTCCGGAACGACGATCTCGACCGGCGGGTTGCCTTCGAGGGCGTCACGCCATGCGAGCGCGTTGTAGTCCCAAGCGATGACGATCGGGGTGGTGCCCTGCGCCAGAGTACCAGCTTTGCCGATGACCGGAACAAAGTTGCCGGCTGCGTTCAGTTCGCTAAAGAACTCAAGACCTGCGTTGCCAGCATCCGCACCCGGTTCTGCACCGGTGGACATACCAGCGGCCATCACGCCGAGGATTGCCTGGTTCGATGCGCGCGGGTCGCCAGCCAGAGCAACCTGACCTACGTATTCCGGCTTAAGAAGATCGGACCAGTCCGTGGGAATGTTGTCTACGAGGTCTTTGTTCACCAAGAGCGACATGACGCCGTAGTAGTCCGCATACCAGTACCCATCGGGGTCTTTTGCATCTGCCGGGATTTCGTCCCAAGTCGATACTTTGTACGGCTGGAGCAGGCCTTCGGCCATTGCCGACGGACCGAATGCCAAACCTACGTCGATTACGTCCGGAGCCTGCGGGCCGGTGTTGCCCATGTTGGCGCGGATCGCTTCGACTTCGTCCGCCGAACCCGCATCAGGGTTCAATTCGTTAATCGTGATGCCCGGGTATTTGGCTTGGAAACCGGCGATTACGTCACCGTATCCGCACCAGCTATGGGGCAGGGCAATAGTGGTCAGCATGCCTTCTGCGTTGGCGGCAGCTTCAAGGTCAGCCATCGCATCAGCAGTAGCAATCTGGGCCGTAAACAGGGCAGCCAGTCCGGTGGACACGCTTAGTACAGATTTGATTTTCATGGGGTTCTCCCAGCTAGAATGTCTATCCGGTTCAGGTTCCGGAATTTGTTCATTGGCACGTGAACTGTAACAGAATTAATTCAGGTGTGACCGAAGTTAAGACGATTGTAGCAGAGTCGCGCAATGCTTTGTTTGGTTGTAGTGTAAAATAATTCTCAGATTCAGGCTCGCACTGTAAAGATGGTTACTTTTTACGCGAGTAGCCGAGAGTGCATAATAAATGAAATAATATTAACAAGTTATAGGGCGCAGGCACGGTACCGATGTTCAAATCAGAGACCGTTTTGACTGTCAGATTCCCTGAAAACCGACATCGACGTGACATCAATAAATTTGTGAGTTGGGCTGAAAAGCATCCGGAAATGACGTGAAGTCAGCGTCGAGGTGGGGCTGTCCAAGCTAGTTCTGTTCTTGCTTCATATGACGCCAACGGACGAAAGACAGAATGCCGAATGCCAGTGCTGCCCAGATGGCAAACCAGCCGAAGTACCACATGCGGCCGGCAAGCCCGTTTGACGCGTAGGATGCTACAAACACTGACTTTCCAATAACGCTCGATGCGGTGGCGGCGGCAATCAGAAGAGGTGTAGCGATCAGAAATACCTTTGCGTCCACCGGCGCAAAGACCGAGAGCGCAAAGAGCCCAATTCCGATCGCAATCCCGACGAGGGTGACTTGTTGTGCCCACCAAGGATGTGCGCCCAGCAACTCGGTTCCTCCGAAATAGCCAAGGATGCCTGTCAGGATCAGGGTGGCAGAGGGGAGGCCGAACGATCTGATCGACGTGGTCATTGGTGTGCTCCTTAGCTTTGGTTGCAGCAAATGAACCACACCGTTGCCGGGGATGTCATGTAAACAGGACGGCTTTCACGCAACGTTGATAGGGCTGAAACCTTGGCAGTTTTGTTTCGGCGGTATGTCCTTGATGCGGGGCGGAGTGATGAAACGTCTTTTCTTTTGACAGCAACTTGCGTCTATTCGCCTGATGAACATTTGGTCGTGGTCCATGCAAAACCTGATTACCCCTTGGCGGAGCGTCGCCGCTGTCTTTGTCCTGAACGGACTCCTTTTGGGGTGCTGGGCCGCGCGTGTTCCGGCTTTTGTTGACAGGCTTGATCTGAGTGAAGCCACTTTGGGGAGCTTGCTGCTCATTATGGGGATCGGCGCGATGATCTCCTTTCCGTTGATGGGAAGGCTTTCGGATCATCTGGGGGCCTATCGCGTGGTGCGTTGGCTTTCGCTGTTCTACCTTTTGACGATCGTTGCGGTCGGGGTCTCGGGCTCTGTGATCGTCCTTGCCATTACTTTGTTCTTTTTCGGGATCGGACATGGTGGTCTGGATGTGGCCATGAACACTTGGGCGACCGAAGTTGAACGCAAAATGGGCCGTTCGGTCATGTCGTCGTTCCATGCGATGTGGAGCCTTGGTGCGGGTACGGGTGCTGCTGGCGGGTTTCTGGCGACGCAAGCGGGGCTTGATACGGGGCTTCATTTCCTGTTGGCCGCTGTGATTTCGGCGCTTTTTGTCGGTCCTTTCCTGACGCTCGACTGGAGATCAGAGGTTCAACGCCCCGAAGGAAAGGCACCGTTATTTGCGCTGCCGCACGGTGCGCTTATTCTGGTTGGCCTTATGGCAATGGGTGCGGGGTTCGGAGAAGGGGCCGCAGTGGACTGGAGCGCGGTTTACCTGACGGATGTTCTGATGACGTCAGAAGCTCAGGCAACACTGGCCTACACGGCCTTTTCGATAACGATGGTTGTTATGCGGCTGGTGGTTGACCGGATTGTCGGCATTTACGGCCCTCGCCGTGTTGCGCGGATTAGCGGTGTGATGGCGGGGATCGGTTACGCGCTATGTGCTGTGACCAACGATTTGCCGGTCGCATTGGTCGGGTATGTCTTTATGGGGATCGGCTATGCAGCGATTGTCCCGTTGGCCTTTTCGCGCGCTGCAAACGATCCATATATCCCGTCTGGTCAAGCGATCGCCTCAATCGCAACGCTTGGCTATGGTTCCATGCTGCTTGGCCCTCCGGCAATCGGGTTTATCGCTCAGGTAACATCACTGCGGTTGTCCTTTGCGATGGTGGCCGGTTTTGCCCTGTTGATCGCATTGCTCGCGCGGTCGTTGGACCCAAAGACATAGCGAACAGGGATGTCTGCGTGACTTTTCAAAGCCAGCATAAATTGTGCGTATCCTGCGCTGAAGGAGTTTGATATGACAATCAATTTGAACGGTAGAACCCGCCTCTACCCCTTGCTGATGCCCTTCGACGCAGTCCCTGAATTGACTGATAATGTGTAAGGAACACGAACATGACAAACGCTTTTATTTGTGACGGAGTGCGCACTCCGATTGGCCGCTACGGCGGAGCACTTTCTTCGGTTCGAGCGGATGACCTTGCCGCACTTCCTATTGCGGAGCTGATGAAGCGTAATCCAGATGTCGATTGGGGTTCGGTTGACGAAGTCATCTTTGGTTCTGCCAACCAAGCGGGTGAGGACAACCGCAATGTCGCCCGTATGGCCGCGCTTCTGGCTGGTCTGCCGACCGAAGTTTCGGGCACCACAGTAAACCGGCTGTGTGCAAGTGGCATGGATGCCATCGGTCATGGCGCGCGAGGTATCAAAGCTGGTGACTACGACCTTGTCGTTGCC
>JBNKUW010000123.1:0-7856 GCA_050298835.1 Marivivens sp. | reverse complement strand
GTTTTCGTAATTGTAATAAAGTGAACTGATCAGGTAATAGTTCGTTTCCTATCAACTCCAACCCTGCCCTTATCTGCAATTTCTCCAATGCTTTATCTACCATTTCATTATGGTCGAAAATAAGATTAGGAAGCGATGGCAATGACCACCATGGTTATTGCTGGGGCTGCGCAATTTACGGCGGTGCAAATGCTGGTCGATGGCGCAGGGTTCTGGTTCATCGTGGCGGCAGCCTTGGCAGTGAATCTGCGGATGGCGATGTATTCTGCTGCGCTAGTGCCTCATCTCGGGAACGCGCCGCTGTGGCAGAGGGCGCTGGTCGCATACATGAATTTCGACCAGACCTATGTTGTGTCAGTCGCCAACTACGAACAGCATCCAAAGTGGACAACTGATGAACGCATTGCGTTTTTCTTTGGTGTCGCGACGCCGATCGTACCTACTTGGATACTGGCGTCTTTTGTCGGCGCAATGGTGGGGAGTGCAATACCCGAAGAATGGGGTATCGATTTTATTTTGCCCCTGACTTTCATCTCGCTTGTAGCGCCGATGCTCAGAACCGTGCCTCAGATACTTGCAGCGGGGACGTCCGTTTTCGTCGGATTGCTCCTTGCGGGTTTGCCGTCAGGCTTCGGACTGTTAATCGCGGCAGCCTGTGCCATGAGCGTTGGGGCAGTCAGCGAAATCTGGCTTGAACGGAGAGCGATATGACCGGAAATCCAACATTCGTCTGGTCGGTAATTGCGGTTCTGGCCGTCGGGACATTCCTGATCCGGTTTTCGTTTCTGGGCATCATCGGTGATCGCCCGTTGCCGCCGTTGGTGTTGCGATTGCTACGCTACACGCCTGTCGCGGTTATCCCTGCCCTTGTTGCGCCGCAAGTGGTTTGGCCGAACGCAACCGGAGGAGAGTTTGATCCGGTGCGGTTGATTGCGGGTATCGCTTCGCTAATTGTCGGATATGCGACGCGCAAAGTTCTACCCGCGATCTTTGCTGGTGCGGTTGTCCTAACGCTCGGAACTTACCTTAGCGGAGTGGTGTGACCTGAATTTCGTACAGGATTCCGGAGTTGTCGTCGGAATCGAATTCACGAACTTCACGGCGGCGGACACCTGGAAGTGTTCCGAATTGTTCTTCGAGTCTTACCGGAGAAATCGTCGGACGAATGAATTCGAAACCGGGAACCTTCTGCAGAAGAAGCGCCGTCGATCTTGCGCATTGTGCCTGAGGCACGGGGCCAGATGTATAGGCTAGCCGAAGCGCTGCCTCGGCAACTTCGGCGGAAACATCCAATTCCTGAACGACGGTGTAGAAAGTTTCGCGAGAGTGGTAGGAAATATAGTACTGCGCGATCTGCGGAGTTACCCCAATAATCACATCGTTCCGTTCGGGGATGCTGGGGTGCTTGAACGATCCGGCAGGGTCCCAGATGACTCGCTCTGAGGCGTTGATCATCAAACTGGTGTGAGCCCCGTTGCCAGATCCCACATTTCGCATGGTCATAAGTGTTAAGCGCGGAGGGCCATCGTGGTGATAGCGCATGCTGTCCACAAGCTCGTCAGGAGACCAAACAGCTTTCCCGCTACATGCCGCAAGTGCAAGAGGCGCCCCGAACATAAACAGACGACGGTCCATATTCACGCGCCCCCACGTTTCAACTTGAATGCAGTGAGCCTTAGCCGTTTGCGAGCGTGATAAACACCAGCAAGACGAGGATCAGGATTGCCATACGCGTGGCAAATTTGACAAAACCGCCAAAGGTTTTCTCGTGGCCGGAAATATCCATCGTCCCGTGTTTGTGATCGGCCATTTTTGGCTCCTTCCCTGTTCTATTCGCTTTCGGGTGGATAGACGATTTGAAACCGTCTGTCATCACCTATGGTTTGTTAAGATGATGCATTACCTTCAAGGTCTTTGGCTAGGTGAAACCCGATACGGTTGGCTTCTGTTTGCTCTTGTGGCTTGGGAAGTGCCATGAGCATCACATTCAACTGGGTTACGTGTTGAATCAATTGGGTACGGGTGCCGGTTTCGGTGCTGCCAAAGAAGGTAACAAGGTCCGGATCGAAATAACCGAGGCCTTCGATTCGCATCACACCAGCGTCCGAACCGGTAAAGCCCATTGCAACTTCTTGGTCCCCGTCGAGCTGTTCCTCAAAGTTCTGGATATAAAGGATCAACCGCTCATAGGCCCAGCGTGCGGGGCTTTTGGTTTCGGGTTTGTCTTGCATCTGAAGAGGAAGGTCTTCAGTGCACGGCCCGCTGCGGTTCGGATCAACGTGGACTTCGTGAATGGTTGGAAGAATTGCGTTTTCAACCAGTTCCGCAGAAGTATCGATGCTGTCGTATTCGTTGCTCATAGGTCCCCCGAAACATTTTTCGACAACATAAGGTTGCTGACGGGAAATGCTAGGTCTGTTGCCATAGCCAAACGCCATCATCACGCGTCGTGCGTGTAATGCGTCCGCTTTGGTGCAGATAGTTCAGATGAGCGATCGTTTCTACAAAGGCCAGCCCGTATTCGGGTTTGCCGATTTCCCGTTTGAACAGCGGAACAAAGCAATCGCCGCCGACGCGAGCGACCGACAGATGATCGGTGAGCCGGTCCAGTGCCGAGATGTGGTTTTCTACAAGCTGATCGAGACGTGTCGGAAGCCCGTGGAAAGGTAACTTGTGGCCGCCTAGAACGAATTGCTCTTCAGTGGCAAAGGTTTGTAGGAAGCGGCAGGAATCGAGCCATTCGCCCAAAGGGTTGGCGTCTGGCTCTGTCGCATAAACACCGATATTCGGGCTGATCGACGGCAGCAACTGGTCCCCGCCGATGACCAGATTGTCATCGCGGCTCCAGAATGTTGCGTGCTCGGGGGCATGTCCGTGGCCGATATGGATGTCCCAGTCGCGCCCGCCCATCCGGATCGTGTCGCCTTCGGAAATACGGGTGTAGCCCAATGGCATGGGCAAAACACAGTCTCCAAAATTGAAGGGGCGTTCAGTACGGCGCAATTCGAGCTCAGTCGGGTCCATCCCGTTGCGATGATAGAACGCAAGGTTTTCCTGTGGATAGGACGCCTGCTCATCAAGAAGCAACATGCGCGACAAAAGGAATGCGGTGCGCGTTGTCACCAGTTCTGCCCCTTGTTCAACCAACCAACCGGCAAGCCCGATATGGTCAGGATGGTGATGGGTCAGAACAACGCGGTGTACCGGTCTTCCTGCAAGCGGTCCGTTAAGGGCAGCTTCCATTGCTGCCCGACATTTTCGGGTGTTGATACCGGTGTCGATCAACGTCCAACCGTCGCCGTCATCCAGCGCATAGACATTCACATGGTCAAGCGCCATCGGCAACGGTAGACGAAGCCAGAGAACCCCCTCGGCAATTTCCAGAGCATCTCCGTGTTCTGGGGCAACTTCGTGGGGGTATCGAATGCTTCGTGAATTGCCGTCCATTAGGCTTCCAATTGTTCCGGTGTGATGGCCATCAAATCTGCAGCTCCTTCACCGACATGGGCACATAGACCGACATGTTCCGGGAGCATCCGTTTGATATAGAACGTTGCCAGATTTTTGCGAGCTTCGTTTCCATGCAGGGCGGCAGAAAGGTGGTAATATCCACCAAGAACCCGAGCGAATGCCTTCAGATATGGGACTGAAACCGCAAACCGGTCTTCCATGCCTTGTGTCACCAGCCACTCTGTCGTTTCGCGCAGGGTTTCAGCAGATTGCCAAACGGCTTCGGCCAGTTCAGGCATGGTTGCCTTGGCTTTGTCGGAACAAGCTTCGATTTCATCAAGGAGGCCGAATGCGGCCTCTCCACCGTCCATCATTTTCCGGCCCACAAGGTCCATTGCCTGAATACCGTTGGTGCCCTCATAGATCGCGGTGACGCGGACGTCGCGCAAATACTGTGCAGCACCGGTTTCTTCTATAAAGCCCATGCCGCCGTGAACTTGAACGCCCATGCTCGCAACGTCGATTCCAGTGTCCGTACCAAATGCTTTTGCGATCGGTGTCAGTAGTGCAGCACGTGCGGCCCATTTGGGATCGTTGGTAGCGGTCTGCATGTCGATCGCTTTCCCGCAAGCGAGCGCGATGGCGCGTGCAGCAAAGGTGTCTGCTTTCATCGTGACAAGCATCCGGCGTACGTCAGGATGTTCGATAATTGTGCCTGTGCCGTCGACGCGCCCTTGCTTGCGTTCCATCGCATAGGCGTAGGCTGCCTGATAGGCACCTTCGGCAACACCGATCCCCTGCGTGCCCACACCCAAACGGGCGTTGTTCATCATTGTGAACATTGCAGCCATCCCGCCATGTACTTCACCAACGAGCCAACCGCGTGCGCCCTCGTAGCTCATCACTGCGGTCGGAGAGCCGTGCAGTCCCAGTTTGTGTTCAAGGCTTACGACGCGCAGACTATTGCGTTCACCCGGGTTGCCGTCCGCGTCAGGAATGAATTTGGGCACCATAAAGAGGCTGATCCCTTTGGTGCCAGGTTTACCGTCAGGTAGGCGTGCCAGCACCAAATGGCAGATGTTTTCCGAGAAATCGTTGTCCGCCCAAGTGATAAAGATCTTCTGACCGGTAATCGCAAAGCTGCCGTCGCCATTGGGCTCCGCTTTGCTCGATAGCGCACCAACGTCTGAACCGGCCTGAGGCTCGGTCAGGTTCATTGTACCGGTCCATTCACCGGAAATCAGTTTCGGGAGATAGAGCGCTTTGATCTCTTCACTGGCGTGTTTTTCGAGTGCTTCGATCTGGCCTTGGCTCATCAGTGGATTAAGCTGCATCGCCAGACAGGCGCCGGACATCATGTCGTTGACAGCGGTGGCAATGGTGAGCGGTAGCCCCATGCCGCCATGTTCCGGATCAGCACAAATTCCGATCCATCCACCTTCGGCAATGGCGCCAAAAGCATCTGAAAAGCCGGGAGAGGTTCGTACAACGCCGTTTTCCAGTTTGGCAGGTGTCAGATCCCCGTTTCGTTGGACCGGCGCGATTGCATCATCACACAATTTACCCGCTTCGTTCAGGATCGCATCGACAACATCAGAAGAAGCTTCGGCGAACTTTTCGGTTTGGGTGACCTCATCAAAGCCCACGATCTTGTCGAGGATGAACTGAAACTCTGAAACTGGGCTGCGATACGGCATTTGGTCGTCCCTTTCCGGCCGGTCTTTGCCGGTCTATTCCACTTTGCTAATAAGTAAGGTAGCCACGGGGACCGACCCCGCAACTGGAACGCAGCGTCATGACTTTGACCGAAACCACCGTACTTTCTGACGATGAGGCAGGTATTTCCCGCGCCGTGCAGTTTTGGCAGGAGGGAGCCTTGGTCGCGTTCCCAACCGAAACGGTCTACGGGTTGGGGGCAGATGCGCGGAACAACACAGCCGTCGCACGGATATACGATGCCAAAGGGCGTCCGTCTTTCAATCCGTTGATTGTGCACGTACCCGACATCGAAGCCGCCCGCAGATACGTTGTTTTTAACGACGAAGCAGAGCGGCTCGCTGATGTGTTCTGGCCTGGTGCGATAACGCTCGTACTGCCGCTCAGACCGGATGCAGGGATTTCTCCGTTGGTCACAGCAGGGCTTGAAACGCTTGCGGTACGAGTGCCGGATGCCGAAGTCGCGCGGCGGCTACTTCGTGAATTTGACGGTCCGGTTGCTGCACCGTCAGCCAATCCTTCCGGTCAGGTCAGCCCCACAACTGCACGTCACGTCATTTCGGGGCTTTCCGGTCGTATCGAAGCTGTTCTGGATGCTGGTCCGTGTGGTGTAGGGGTCGAATCAACGATTATCGGCTGTGTCGGACGTCCGTCTTTGTTGCGGGCTGGTGGCGTACCCGTCGAAGCGATCGAGGCTTGTCTTGGGTATTCGCTGGATGCTGCGGGTGATGCGATTGTCGCACCGGGGCAGCTGGCATCACATTATGCGCCGAAGGGTACGATACGCTTGAACGTGACACAGCCGGAACCGGATGAAACATTGCTAGGTTTCGGAAATGTCAGGGATGCGGCACTAAACCTGTCGCCATCTGGCGATATGGTCGAAGCCGCCGCGACCCTTTTCAGTTGCCTGCATCAACTCAATGAAATGGGCGCTGACCGCATTGCGGTGTCGCCGATCCCCATGAACGGATTGGGACGGGCCATCAATGACAGATTGGCACGGGCAGCAGCTCCCAGAGACTAGGAGTTCCCGATCTCGTTCCGTTCAATATACCGGCGAAGCTCTTCGGCTTCGTGGCGTGCATCCCGAAGTCCATCCATAGCTGCACCCAGCTCTGCTTCGGTCTGGGACAGTTGATTGGTAATCTCTGCCTCGCGTTGCTGAAGATAGGTGATCGCCTGATCGCGGGTTTCTTCGGCTTCGTGTAGGGCCTGCGCCATGCGGTCCAACTCGCCAATTTCAGCTTTGGTAACGCGCGTGAAACGGTTGACGAGCCAGCTTGCGAACCAGCCCAGACAGAACGCCACAAAAAGGATCGCTGCCGTGTAAAAGATAAGATCGGGTCTGTTCACGTGCTTGTCCTCTTATTCTTCGATTGTGTCAGCAGGCGCAGCGTCAGCCGGTGCTTCGTTTAATTCGAGTGTGGTTGGCGCTTCGTCTACTGGGTCGGGCGGAACCAAGTGGAATTCGATGCGCCGGTTTGCCTCGCGACCTTCTTCGGTGTCGTTGTCTGCGATCGGGTCGGCTTCACCATAGCCGGCAGCGACAAAGCTTGATGTGGGTACTCTGCGCATACGGAGCGCGGAAAGCACAGCCTCGGCCCGCTGCTGGCTGAGGTTCTGGTTCATCTCTTCGCTACCTTGACTGTCGGTATATCCCGCGACCTCGATTTCCAGATCGATGCACTGGCTGAGAATTTCGGCAATATCGTCCATAATCGGTAGCGCATCCGCAGAGAGCGTCGCCGAACCCGGGTCAAAGGTGATCTTCCGGTCGACAGTTACAAGGTTGATTTGGTTTACGCACTCTTCCGGAGTGGGTGTTTCGTCAATCACCAGATCAAGCTGCGGAACGTAGTTAACATCCACAAGGAATGTCGCATCCGATCCCAGCTTTTCGACGAGAAGTCCGGAAACTGCAGCGCTGGTCTCTTCGTCACCACTGTTGCCGCGAACGTCAATGCGGTTGGGTTCGACCGTAACAGCGCCATTCGCTAGATGTGACAGTGCTTCGATTGATGCCAGAACGCGGACCTGCCAGTCATTTGGAAGCCCGTCTTCAATGCGAGTTCCCATGGTGACTTCGTCGCCTGCAAATCGGGCGCGCGCATAGTTTTCAACTACGGTGTTGGTAAGGTCATCAGGTATCTTACCGCGAAGCTGAACAATACCTTCGGGGCTTAGCGTCGCCGTAAACTGCGGCGGACCTTCGGGTTCCTCGCTCGGGGCGGGTGGCAGTGTTGCATCCAAAGCGAACAAGTCGGGCAATGCGTTTTCGAGTTCCCCAACCACGCGATCAAATACTGCGGGCGAAGTTCCTGCGGCGGCAACAAGCGTAATATCCGCGTCGGAAACTGTCAGGGTGCCACCACCAAGGTCGGAAAGCGCAGAAATCGACATTGCTACCGCATCGCCCCATGTTCTTGACGGAACACCCAGTGCAAAAGCGCAGGTAACATTCCCGTCGAAACCTGCCGCCTCGGCTGCGGACAGAATGCTTTGACGGGCCGTTTCGGTGTCTGCCGTGCAAGCATCAAAACGCGATCCTGCGTCGTCGATGATAAAGCGGGTAATGTAGGGACTTACAACAGGGCGCGGGGCATTGATTGTAAGCGCAAGCTCTATCCCCTCGGGGAGCGCGTCATTCAGCCGTTCCAGCGCTTGCCGCTTTTCTTCGTTGCTGTCTG
>JBNKUW010000122.1:0-7857 GCA_050298835.1 Marivivens sp. | reverse complement strand
CGAACGTCCAAGACTAATCAACAATGTTCTGCTGTGGGCAAACGTAGCCAGAAAAAGGCCCCAGATCGTGAAGTATTTGAATGGCCCCGCAAATACCGAGTAGTCGCTGAAAATTATGAAACGCAGGCAATAACCTGCAGCAATAGCGAATACGATAATGCGGTACGTCAAAACCGGGCTCATGATGCCTCCCCTTTTTTTCCAGTTTGCTAGAAGCAGGGGAATTTACAAAGGAAAACGCAACGTCAGGCAGTTTTTCCGATGCTTGCAACACCCATCACCTCAAGAACCTTCGCCTCGATATCTTCGGAGTTAAGGCCAGCAGTGGCATACATGTCAGCCGGGCTTGCATGGTCGATGAATGTATCTGGTAGGGTCATCGAGCGGAATTTCAGGCCGGAATCAAACACGCCTTTGTCCGCCAACAACTGGGCAACATGACTTCCAAATCCACCCACTGCGCCTTCTTCGATTGTGATTAGCGCATCATGAGATCGAGCAAGTCCCAATACCAAATCGCGGTCGAGAGGTTTAGCAAACCGTGCATCTGCAACGGTCGGTGTGATTCCCCGCGCGTTCAAAGCTTCAACCGCTTTCAGAACTTCTTGCAGCCGCGTTCCGAAAGATAAGATGGCAACGCTCTTACCTTCTTTGACGATCCGGCCTTTTCCGATTTCCAATGGTTGGGCATCGTCAGGAATTTCCACCCCGACGCCTTCCCCCCTTGGGAACCGGAATGCGATCGGGCCTTCATCATATTGCGCGGCTGTAACGACCATGCGGGTCAACTCCGCTTCGTCTGCGGCTGCCATCACCACCATGCCCGGCAAATTGGCCATAAACGCGATGTCGTAGCTACCGGCGTGGGTTGTCCCGTCCGCACCTACCAAACCAGCACGGTCAATCGCGAAACGCACCGGTAGCCTTTGGATCGCTACATCATGGACAACTTGATCGTATCCCCTTTGGAGGAATGTTGAATAAAGGGCACAGAATGGACGCATGCCACCTGCGGCCAAACCAGCCGCAAAAGTCACTGCGTGTTGTTCCGCGATACCAACGTCAAAACAACGAGACGCATAACGCTCCATAAAGGTCTTTAGACCGGTACCATCAGGCATCGCAGCGGTGATAGCGCAAATTTTCGGATCTTTTGCTGCCTCTTTCAGCAAGGCTTCGGAAAACACGTTGGTATAACTGGGCGCGTTGCTGGGCGCTTTGTGTTGTTTCCCACTCGGTACGTCAAATTTCGCAGTGGCGTGCCCTTTGTCCCGCGCGGTTTCAGCGGGTGCATAACCTTTGCCCTTCTTGGTGATCGCATGGATCAGCACAGGACCATCTGCCCGCGACTTTACTGTGCGCAACACCGCAAGCAGTTGCTCCATATCGTGACCGTCGATCGGACCGATGTAGGAAAAGCCAAGCTCTTCGAACATCGTACCGCCGATGGTCATATGCTTGAGCATTTCTTTTGCTCGCTTCGCACCCTCGCGGAATGGGCCGGGAAGCAGCGAAACAGCACCTTTCGCTGCAGCTTTCAATTCCTGATAGGGCTCGCCTGCATAAAGTCGTGAAAGGTAGGACGACAAAGCGCCAGTTGGTTCTGCAATCGACATTTCGTTGTCGTTTAGGATAACGATCAATCGTTTACCCAAGTGCCCGGCGTTGTTCATCGCCTCAAAGGCCATTCCTGCCGACATTGATCCGTCACCAATAACCGCAATCGCGTCTCCAACGCCTTCTTCGGTTACCCCTCCTAGGTCACGCGCAACAGCAAAGCCCAGCGCAGCAGAGATTGAGGTCGATGAATGTCCTGCGCCAAACGGGTCGAATGGGGATTCAGATCGTTTGGTAAAGCCGGACAACCCTCCCTTTTGACGAAGCGTCCGGATACGGTCACGACGGCCGGTTAGAATCTTGTGGGGATAGCTCTGGTGGGACACATCCCAGATGATTTTATCCTTGGGTGTATCGAACACAGCGTGGAGCGCGACCGTCAGTTCCACCACACCCAAACCTGCGCCTAGATGACCTCCGGTTTGCGATACAGCGCTAATGGTTTCGGCCCGCAGTTCGCTGGCGATATGCTCCAACTCCGCATCAGTCATCGATTTGAGATCAGCGGGCGACTGGACGCGGTCCAGATGAGGTGTGGCGGGTCGGTTGGGCATTATCGTCTCACTTGTCACGGCTGATTACAAAACGAGCCGCTTCACGCAGGGTTTCTGCGTCTTCATCATAAATAGATAGCGCATCACAAGCCTCGGTCACCAGTTCCGCAGCGCGGCGTTTCGCCCCGTCGAGCCCGAGCAGTGACACAAAGGTCGCCTTTCCGGCTCCTGCATCTTTACCGACAGCTTTGCCAACGGTCTCGACATCGCCTTCAACATCCAGAACGTCGTCCCAGATTTGGAATGCCAGTCCGAGCGCTTCTCCATACTGCCAAAGCGCATCAATATCGCAGCCTGCCATCCGTGCGCCGGCGGTCGCAGACCACGTAATCAACGCGCCAGTTTTACCAGCCTGAAGGTGTGTAATCTCTTCAAGGGTTAAAGGCGCACCGGATGTTTCTGCTGCAATATCGAGCGCTTGGCCACCAACCATGCCCCGTACTCCGGAAGCCTTCGCAAAACTCCGGATCAATTCGATCCGGTTTTCCGCTGGACAGCTCGTATCGGACAAAAGCTCGAAGGCAAGCGACTGCAAAGCATCCCCAGCTAGAACCGCTGTAGCCTCATCCCATTTACGATGTACTGTGGGTTGGCCTCTGCGCAGGTCATCATCATCCATGCAGGGTAGATCATCGTGAATCAAGGAGTAGGCGTGCATGCATTCGATCGCAGCAGCTGCCTTTGCGGCGTTCATCTCGTCATGCAAAAGCGCACTTTCCACCACAAGGAAGGCCCGCAGTCCTTTTCCGCCCTTAACCGCATAGCGCATCGCATCCGCTACTGGCAGATGGTCGTGACGAAGAGCGTGAATAATCTCGTCCTCTGCCAAACTGCGAGCACGAGCGAGTGCGGGAAGAAACGTCATTAGCCTGCGTCCAAAGGTGTTGTTCCAGCCGGAGCGCCATCTGCGCCGAGCGTGATCTTGGCAACTTTCTCTTCGGCTTCTTTCAGCTTTGCTTCGCAGCGCGCTTTCAATGCAGCACCACGTTCATAAAGCGCGATTGAATCCTCAAGCGCCACGTCACCTTGTTCAAGACGGTTCACAACCGACTCAAGTTCTTTCATCGCCTGCTCAAAGCTCATTTCCTCAACGGGCGTGTCGGTCATCGGGTCTTTTCCTCCAGAACACTGACGTGGGCGGCAACCGAAGCCGCCAATGCTGACAGGTTATATCCCCCTTCGAGGACAGATACCACGCGGCCTTCACAACATTCCGCTGCAATATCGCACAATTCGCGGGTCACCCAAGCGTAGTCATCGGTTTCGAACTCCAACTCTGCCAGTGGATCATCCCTGTGTGCATCGAATCCTGCCGAAATCAGCAGAAGTTGAGGAGCGAACTGGCGAAGTCTTGGGAACACTTGCTGGCGATAGGTTTGGCGGAAAGTCTCTGACCCGCTTCTCGGCGGAAATGCGATATTCACCACATTATCGAATTCACCTGTATCCGACGGCTCGCCCGATCCTGGCCAGAGCGGCATTTGCTGCGAAGTAACCAGAAGAATTCGTTCGTCGTCTTGGCACAGGGCCTGCGTCCCGTTGCCGTGATGAACATCGAAATCAACAATAGCAACTCGCGACAATCCGTGATGCTCAAGCGCGTATTTGGCCGCAATAGCGACGTTGCCGAAAATACAGAACCCCATCGGAATTTCCTGTTCCGCATGATGTCCAGGTGGCCGAACTGCTGCAAAAGCGTTTCCAACCTCCCCTTCCAGCACCTTATCCACTGCAAGAATTGCAGCGCCGGCAGCACGGTACGCTGCCTCAAGCGAACCGGGGGACATATGGGTATCTTCGTCCAACCGCCGAAAGCCGCTCGACGGTACCGCAGATCGAATGCGGTCGATATAGGATTGGGGATGGCACCTCAGAAGGTCATTCTCTGCCACCATAGGTGCGGAGTATCGTTCCAGCGGCATATCTGCCAAGGCGCTCAAGACGTACTCTAGTCGGGCAACCTGTTCGGGATGCCCCGGTGGCGTAACATGATTGAGGCAAGCAGGGTGTGTAATAAGTGCTGTTGTCATGGGGTGAGGGAACCCCAAACAAACCTGCTCGTCAATCGGGCTGAAGCATGTAACCCGCGCCACGAACCGTCTGCAGGTAGCGTGGTTGCTTTGGATCTGTTTCAAGCTTGCGACGCAGACGGGTTATCTGAACATCGACCGCGCGTTCCTGAGTTTGCCCACCGGATCGGCTGAGTTCATCAACCAGAGTGGAGCGTGTCACCGCTTCGCCTGGTTTTGCGCTGAAGATTTTCATCAGTTGGCTTTCGGTCGCGGTCAAACGGATCAAATCGTCACCGTTCCAAAGCTCTCCACGTTCAACGTCATAGCGAAGCGGACCAAGGTTCAACGCCTTAGGTAAAACAATAGCCGGTGTCGCCTTTGGCGCTCGGCGCAATATAGCATTGATCCTGAGCAGCAATTCCTTGGGTTCGAACGGTTTGGCGATATAATCGTCTGCACCGGCTTCAAGCCCTGCAATCCTGTCGGATGTTTCACCTTTGGCGGTTAGCAACATGATCGGAGTGGTAAGTCGTGTCCGTAAATCACGACACAGACTCATCCCGTCCTCGCCCGGCATCATCACGTCAAGAACCATCAGATCGAATTCCAGACCCTCCAACAACCGCCGCGCGTGCGCTGCATCACGTGCCGTACTTACCAGAAAACCATTTCGGATAAGGAACTTCTGTAAAAGGCTCCTGATCCGTTCATCGTCGTCTACTATTAGAATATGGGCGTCATCGGCGCTCATGTCTTCTTGTCCCTCAACGCCTCGTAGGTATGGCGTATGTCTTCATCCATCATCGCTTCGAGCACTTGCCGAAACCCTGCAACGGCAGTTGGACCCGCAGCGCGAAACGCACTACGCATCCGATCACTCTGTGCGGCTGACAGCTCTTTTTCGAGTTGCTTACCAGAATCCGTCAGGAAAAGGTTCCTCTCCCTTTTATCCTCCATCCCGACCCTGCTCTCTACCAAATCGTCCTCGATCAAAGTACGCAACACACGATTAAGGGATTGCTTTGTAACACCAAGGATCGTCAGCAGATTATTTACCGTCGTTCCGGGGCTCCGGTTTATGAAATGGATTGCTCGATGGTGGGCCCGCCCATAGCCCTGTTGCTCGAGAATACGGTCAGGGTCTGCGGTGAAACCGCGATACGCGAAATACATAACTTCAATGCCTTGACGGAGTTGTTCATCCGTAAGGAACAACAAGGACTGTCCGCCTGGCACATCGTTCATAACAAGCATCCTTTTCAATGAGCTACCCAACAATACGTCAGCCTTGTTGACATTCCAAGTGTCGAATGTTAGCGAATCCGCCAAATCGCGCAACTTTGTGACTCGTTGACACCTGTTTCGCGTAACAATCCAAACCGGAAGGGGTAGATCATGGCGGGATATGACGATCGTGACGGAAAAATTTGGCTGGACGGCCAACTGGTTGAATGGCGCGACGCAAAGGTCCACATCCTGAGCCACGCTCTTCACTACGCCTCTTCGGTTTTCGAAGGTGAGCGTGCCTATAACGGCAAAATCTTCAAATCCGTCGAACACTCTGAACGTCTGCTTCGCTCGGGTGAAATGCTCGACATGCCGATCTCTTACTCCGTCGACGAAATCGAAGCCGCTAAGAAAGCTGTTCTGGATGCCAATGGCCTGACCGACGCCTACATCCGTGTTGTCGCATGGCGTGGCGCTGGAGAGGACATGGGTGTTGCATCTGCCCGCAACCCTGTCCGTATGGCCGTAGCCGCTTGGGAATGGGGCGCTTATTACGGCGACGCCAAGATGAAGGGCGCGAAGCTCGACATTGCAAAGTGGAAACGTCCGAGCCCAGAAACCATCCCAACTGCCGCAAAAGCCGCCGGTCTATATATGATCTGCACGATGTCCAAGCATGCTGCCGAAGCTAAAGGTTGCTCTGACGCACTGTTCCTCGACTACCGGAACTATGTCGCCGAAGCGACCGGTGCGAACGTGTTCTTTGTAAAAGACGGCGAAGTCCACACGCCGATTCCGGATGCTATCCTGAATGGCATTACGCGTCAGACCATCATTGGTATGCTCAAGGACAAAGGCATCGTCGTTCACGAGCGTCGTATCATGCTTGAAGAGCTTGAAGGCTTTGAACAATGCTGGCTGACCGGCACCGCAGCCGAGGTTACTCCTGTCGGTCAAATCGGGGATTACACCTTTGAAGTTGGGGAACTGACCCGCGGTATTGCCGAAGACTACGAACAGCTGGTTCGCGCCTAAACCGACAGTGGCTTAATGATAGGGCGGCGCAGAATTCTGCGCCGCCTTTTTCTTATTCTTCTGCAGATGCAGTCATTGCGCCTGCTACTTTTTCAGAAATGATCCCGAACACATTGCCAAGGATCAGCGACACAGCAACCATCATCGCCGCTTTTCCAAGAGCGCCTGTGTCGGTGAGTGCTACACCGGTCAACAACGTCCCTGCTGCAGTCGAAGCATAGCCATAGACGCCCGCCGGAATGGTTGAGAGTGCAGGAAGATGTGCGCCCAGAACCAGCACAATCACGGACACACCAACAATAATCGAAGTTACGATTACCGAACCTGCGACGCTCCCCACAATGAACAGCGTGATAGCTGCAACAGCCACGCCCCAAACGTGGTTAATGCTGTTCTTCACCAAAGCGTCGGTTTTGCCGCCAGTGTGATAGAACGCCCCCCAACCTACAAAAAGTGCCCAAACTTGAAGTCCGGCCGAATTTCCCAGACAAACCCAAGTCGCCACAGCTGCTAGAACACCAATCGAAATTGCAAGTGCATTGATAAGATTCATTTTGTCTCTCCTTCCCTGTTTTCTCCCCGTCAGTGCGGGGATGGCGGGACGGTAGAGAGGTACAGCCTGTGCGGGAATTGGACCTTGGGTTGAAGGACTAAGGTATAATTGCCAAATCTTAAATATTGGATTTTTCACTTGCTCTTCGCCAACGCGTTGCCCTCATTTCCAAGGGCTGCAAGAGCAAGTACTCGATTACCAGCATCACGATGATGAAAGCTCCGGAATAAGCCAGAACTCTTGCAACATCGAACATCTGGAAATGCAGGTGAATCTGGAAACCTATTCCGTTCCCGCGTCCTAGGAATTCAACCACCAGAACTAGCTTCCAGATTATCGCCAAGCCGTTTCGGGCGCTGGCCATAACGAAAGGAACGAGCTGCGGGAAGATGACGTGCCGCAAACGCTCTACCCGAGACATGCCGAAAACTCGGGCCATATCGGCGACCTTTCGGTCCAGCGTCCTTGTCCCTTCGCGAACAGTCACAGTCACCAACGCGGTTTTATTGAAAGCCACTGCAAGGACTGCTGAAACATCATTCAAGCCAAACCATAGATAACAAAGCACGATCACGACCAGCGCCGGAATATTCTGTGCCATAACCACCCAAGGCTCTGCCCACTGGTTCAGCTTTGGGTAGGAACCAAGCACAACTCCTGCTGCCACACCGATAGACATCGCCAAAGCGAAAGCCGCAACGACACGGCCAAGTGTAAACCAGAGGTGTCTGAATAGACGGCCGTCTTGAATTTCAGTCCAAGTGACCTCAGCAACATTATACGGGTCAGGTAGAACTCTCGGGTTTCCGTATGCAACGCTCAGCAACCACCAAAGCAGAACCATTCCGGTTAAAGAACC
>JBNKUW010000121.1:0-8134 GCA_050298835.1 Marivivens sp. | reverse complement strand
AAACGTTTCGAACCGCCTGCGGGAAACGATCGGTGACGATGGTCAGGCGGACATGAAAATTTTCGCGCACCCCGAGGCTGCCTGCCAGCAGCACCAGCCAAGCAAACAGGATCAGGGTGACCTCAAGGCCCCAGATCAGTTGCGAGTTGAAAGCGTAGCGCAAAATCACGTTTGCAAATGTAACCAGCGTCATGAGCCCGAGAAGCACTGCAATCGCAGATTCTTCGAATTCGTGGATCATGCGCGAGATCGGCCCCTTGGGCTCGTATCTGATCGACATGGTCTGTCCCCTACATCTGATGATGCAAAAACGGTGGGCACCGAAGCGCCCACCGAAACCTGCGGACGGGCCGGAGTGTTTCCGACCCGACTTGCATTATTGTGAAACGCTTGCGTTGATTGCCTGAGCAGCGTCGATGTTTTCCTGACCAACATCGTCAAGGAACTGGGTCCAAACAGGCTGCATTGCGTCAACCCATGCCTGACGCTGTTCCGGGGTCAGTTCGCGGATGACAGCACCTGCATCCAGAACGGCCTGACGGTTTGCGGCGTCAACTTCGCCAACGGCTGCGTTACGTTCAGCAGTTACATCGTTAAAGATGGTGAGGAACTGGTCGCGGGTGTCTGCGTCAAGGCTATCGAGCCAATCAACAGAGGCCACAACGAGGTAGTCCAGAACACCGTGGTTGGTTTCGGTGGTGCCGTCCTGAACCTCAAAGAACTTCTGGCCGTAGATGTTCGACCAAGTGTTTTCCTGACCGTCCACAACGCCGGTTTGCAGGGCGCCGTAAACTTCGGAGAAGGCCATCGGCTGCGGCGAAGCGTTCAGAGCTTCCATCTGGGCAACCAGAACGTCCGACGTTTGAACGCGGAACTTGAGTCCTTCGGCATCGGTCGGAGCGATCAGCGGAACGTTTGCCGAGAACTGCTTCATCCCGTTGTGCCAGAAACCCAGACCTTGAAGGCCGCGGCGCTGCATGGAGTTCATCATCGCCTGACCGGTTTCGGAGCCTTGGAATGCGTCAACCGCATCCATGTTTACGAACATGAACGGCAGGTCGAAAATGCGGAACTGTTTGGTGAAGGTTTCGAATTTGGACAGCGACGGTGCAGCGAGCTGAACATCGCCCTGCAGCATGGCTTCGAGAACCTGGTCATCGTTATACAGGGTCGAGTTCGGGTAAACCTCAACACACATGGTGCCGTCCATCTCGGCGTTCACGCGTTCCATCAGAAGGCTCGCTGCGATGCCTTTCGGGTGACGGTCGGTGTTGGTGACGTGGCTGAACTTTACAACGATCTCGCCATCGTCGCAGCCCATCGGGTCAGCGTAAGCGGTGGTTGCAGCAACAGCCAGAGCAGCGGCCGAAACCGCGAATTTGGTGAATTTCATTGTGATCCTCCCAAGGGTCTTAACGCCCGCTTTCGGGCAATAAGTTAAAAAAGCGGTGAGAGGGCATCGCAAGCAACCGATTTATTCAACACAATGTGAAGGACAAGATTATGATGGAATTACTCATAGTTATACAGTTTATTGACCATCCAATAAAATGCTGCAAACGCACTGTGGCGGAAATCCACACACACCGTTAGCGCGAACTGTGCGGAAAATCGCACACCCTATATCCGGTAGTCCTCTGCCCGAATCCCGTATTTGGCGAGTTTGTCGTAGAACGTCTTGCGCGGAAGCTTCAGACCCTTGGCCGCCTCCGTCGCGTTTCCTTCGTGCCGTGTGAGGGCGGCAGTCAGCAACGATCGTTCCACCTGTGCCATCTGTTCCGTAAGCCCGAGCTCTTCCACCCGTGCATCCTCACCATCGGACAGCCCCATGGCAAACCGCATCGCGGCGTTCATCAACGAACGTGCGTTCCCCGGCCAGTCCTGCGCCATGAGCTTTGCAACGACCTCGGGTGTGATCTGTGGCACGGGCAAATCGGATTGTTCGCAAGCGATGTCTACATAATGGCGGAATAACACCGGAATATCTTCGGGGCGTTCACGCAGGGGCGGAATTCGGATTGTCGCGGCCTGAAGGCGATAGAACAGGTCCGGTGAAAACCGCCCGTCCGCCACTTCGCGTTCCAAATCGGAATAGGTGCCGGCAACAACGCGGGGCCGGTCATGGCTTTCCATCATATCCAGAAGAGCGAATTGCGCCGCAGGCGTCAGGCGCGCGATTTCATCTAGGAACACCGACCCGTCAGAGGCATCACGGAAGGCAACCGCCAATGCCTCTCCCGTCATCGACACGGCGGAAAACTTCAGAAACGGGGCATTCGATCCGGCTGACAAAAGATGCACGACCTCTGCCATTTTTGCGGTTCCGACACCGGGTTCCCCCGTAATCAGCACATCCGCCGACGTCCGTGCCACCGCCCGCGCGCTTTCCCGCATCCGGCGGGATTCCTCGGAATGCCCGCGCAGCAGACGCGCCGCTGCATCGCCCGTTTCCACCTCGCGGCGGAGCCTACGGTTCTCTAGTACCAGTGCACGGGTTTTCAGGGCGCGTTCAACAGTGGACAAGAAGTCTTTGGGCGCACAGGGTTTTTCCAGAAAACTGAACGCCCCGCCAGAGATACCACGTACCGCCATCGGGATGTCACCTTCGCCGGTGAGAAGGATAACCGGAAGCTCTTTGTCCTGCGCTTGCGCATATTCAAGGAGCTGAAAACCGTCCTTTCCGGGCATCCGAATGTCCGTCACAACGACACCTTCAAAGGTTTTGCCGATGTGATCCTTGGCTTCAACAAATGACCCCGCAAGGATGGGATCAAGATCGGCGAGCTCCAGCGTCTGCGCTAAGGCTTCGCGCACTTCGCGGTCGTCATCGACCAAAAGAACCTTGCGTGTCGTCATGCTGCTTCCCGTCCTTTTGCGGCGTCGAGTTCGACCGTAAATACGGCCCCCCCGTCAGGATGGTTCCGGCCACGGATCGCTCCGCCAAAGCTTTGCACCAAGCCGTAGGAAATGGACAGACCCAGCCCCATGCCTTCGGCGGCGCCAACCTGTTTTGTCGAATAAAACGGATCGAAAATCTTTTCGGGTTCGGCGATGCCCGGTCCGCTGTCACGGACGGAGACTGTTACACGATCTGCCTGTTCCACATCGACCCAAACGACCTTCTCATCCTGCCCTTCCATCGCATCAATCGCGTTGGAAATCAGGTTAAGCACCACCTGCTGCAACCGGACTTCACCCGCACGGACCCAAACCGGAGCATCCAACCCGTTCCAGCGGATCACGGCCCCTTCTTGGCGGGCTTTGGTTGCGACCATTTCCAACGTCGCATCAATGGCCGCGCCGACCTCAACCTCTGTCAGGGGTTCGCTTTCCTGTCGTGAAAACGCCCGCAAATTCCGAATGATCCGGCCCATCCGGCGCACAAGTTCGGAAATACGGCCAAGGTTGTCCGCCGCACGTTCGGGCTTACCCCGTTCAAGAAACGCTTCGGCGTTTTCAGCAAAGGACTGGATCGCCATCAAAGGCTGATTAAGCTCGTGGCTGATCCCTGCGGACATTTGACCCAATGCAGACAGTTTGCCTGCCTGCACCAAATCGTCCTGCGCCTTTTTCAAACGTGCCTCTGCGTCCGTGCGTTCAGCAACCTCGCGGCGCAAACTGACGGCCACCGCTTCGAGTTCAGAGGTGCGGGCACGCACGCGCGCCTCAAGCAGTTGGTTGGCAGCCGCCAAGGTCCGGCGACGTTCTGTCACGATAAAAAGCATTGCCCCGAAGGCCAAAATCAACGCCGCTGTCGCCAGCGCTTGGAGCCCCGCAATCATCTTTGCGGGGGCGACGTCCAACAAGGCTTCGCCTGTCAGGCCAACAGTCGGCATATGTTGTGTCAGGTGGATCGCCTCTGCGGGGAGGTATTTTCCGCCGTTGATCCGCCACACCTCAAGCCCGCGGGTCTGGCGGGACTGAAAGCTGAAAAACGGACTCGCCGCGCTCGCCCCCGGATCGGATCGTACATCTGCCGCCAACGCGTTGCCGGATCTTGACCGGAAAACCAGCTCTGACCGGTTGGACACAAAGACCACATCCCTGTCATCGGTGAAGTAAACAGCCGGTCGTCCCCCACGCCAAGAGGCTTCGATCGCTTCTACGTCCACGGTGACAGCAACCGCGCCGATAACCGGACCGTTTTCACCGAACACGGGTGAGTAATAGACAAATACCCGCCGTCCGAACCGTGAACTGAACAGGTGTTCGATCCCCAGCGCCCCATCCATCGCCCGATCAAAGCCCGCATTCGCAACCTGCACCGCCTCCCCTCTGGCGGACGCAACCTGCCTGCCAAAAGTATCAATTACAGCAAGGTCAAGCGCGCCGGTTTTGTCTGCCATACCAACGAGTTGACCGGCAGCCTCTCCTCCGTTCAGCGCACTGCGCGCCACATCCAGATCGGATACCAGCGAGGCAAGCTCTCGGAAGCCCTGCAGTTCACTGGTTAACCGGTCAGCAGCAAGCGTTAGGTCGGACTGCCCGCGGCGGTTCAATTGTTCAAGCGCCGCCCCGTAGCCCCAGTACCAGACGCCCCAGGTCAACAAAGTAAGAAGCCCCAAGAACCCGGTCAGTGCTGTTAGCCTGTTTGACGTTACGTTTCGCATTGGCTCAAGTTATGAAAGAGCACTTGCCTTGACCAGAGAAGAACGCCAATTTTCCGGCTATGCAAAGCTTTACACAGTCCCCGACAGACCCGGAATTCATCCAGAACCCCTACCCGTTCTACGACCGCACCCGCGCGGATGGGGATTTATTCTATTGGACCGATTACGACATGGTCTGCGCCACATCACACAAAGCCGTCACCGCTTTGTTAAAGGATCGCCGTTTGGGACGTGAAGCTCCGCCCGAAAAAGCTATCGAAATCGCCCCGCATGTTGCGCCGTTTTATGCGATCGAAGCGCATTCCATGCTCGAACTTGAACCGCCGCGTCACACGCGCTTGCGGAGCCTTGTTTTGCGGGCCTTTACCTCGCGCCGGATCAACGCTCTCGCTCCGATGATCGAAGAATTGTCCCATGAATTGATCGACCGTTTTCCTGACGGGCCGTTCGATTTGCTGGACGCCTTTGCCCGCCCGATCCCTGTGATCGTGATTTGCCGGATGCTCGGCGTGCCAGAGGAACACGCGGACCAATTGCTTCGGTGGTCGAACGATATGGTCGCTATGTATCAGGCCCGTCGAACCCGTGCGATTGAAGACGCCGCAGGACGTGCGGCACAGGAATTCACGGCATTTATCACCGACTACATTGATCGCCGCCGCGCTGACCCGGGGGATGATCTTTTGTCCGATCTGATCCGCGCCGAAGAAGAGGGCGAACGGCTTTCTACCGACGAACTTGTCACCACCGTTATCCTGCTTTTGAACGCCGGCCACGAGGCAACGGTGCACACAATGGGCAACGGCGTGAAAACATTGTTGGAACAGGGAAAGCCAGCAATTACAGAGGCTTCGGTCGAAGAAGTGTTCCGATTTGACCCACCGCTTCATATGTTTACCCGCTGGGTGTACGAAGACGTGACGCTCTTCGGGCATGACTTCAAACGCGGGGATCAGGTGGCGTGCCTGCTGGCCGCTGCCAACCGCGATGCAGCGGCCTATCCCGATCCGAACACGTTCCAACCAGAGCGGAGCGGCCCCGTGAACGCAGCCTTTGGCGGAGGCATCCATTTCTGTGTCGGTGCCCCGCTTGCCCGTCTGGAATTGCGCATCGCGTTCAAGGCCCTGTTCGACCGCTGCCCCGACCTCGCGTTTGCAGAGCCGCCCCAATATGGGGATGTCTATCATTTCCACGGCTTGGACCGGTTGATGGTCACACGCTAAAGCGGCAGATTGAGCGTCGATTTGATCTCTTCCATCGAGAGGAGCGCCGTCACGTTGTGGATGCGCACTTCGGAGATGAGCGCCTGATAGAATTCGTCATAGGCGCGGGCGTTCTTCACGCGGACTTTGAGGATATAATCAATGTCGCCTGCCAGTCGGTGCGCCTCTTGAACTTCGGGTCGTGCTTTCAAGGCTTTGAGGAATTTTTCCTGCCAGTCGGATTCATGTGCACTGGTGCGGATCAGGACAAAGAAACACGCCTCAAACCCGAGCGCTTCGGCGTCCAGAAAAACCGTCTGGCGACCGATGACTCCGGCCTCTTTCATCTTGCGAATACGATTCCAGACCGGTGTCTTGGATGACCCAACATTCTTGGCAATATCGTCGAGCGATTGCGCCGCGTCGCGCTGAAGCTCGCAGAGGATTTTCCGATCCATATCGTCTATCCGAAACGCCATCCTGTTTTCTCCGATCTTTTGGAACATTCATACCGGTCGCGGCACCAGTCGGAACATACGTCCTTATTTCCCTGATGCAATAGGCAAAAAGGGGAACAATATCCTATATTACTGCACAAGCGAATGGAGCACGTTATGCAGCACTATCCCATCTTTCTTTCGGTCAAAGGCCGCCAGATCGCCCTTGTGGGCGGTGGCGAAGCTGCCTTGGCCAAGCTGCGCCTCCTCCTGAAGACCGAGGCGCAGATCACCGTCTATGCCCCTGCCCCGCATTCCGACATTCAGCGCCTTGCCGCGGATGGCAAACTGCGGCTTGAGCAGCGGCACTTTGATTACGGTGACGCGATGGGCTGCGCGCTGGTCTATGCGGCAACCGAGGACGCGCTCGAAGATGCGCGGATCGTGACGATTGCCCATGACGACCACGTTCTGGTCAATGTGGTCGATAACCTTGAAGCATCGGATTTCATCACGCCCGCAATCGTTGACCGCGATCCGGTGACGATTGCCATCGGGACCGAAGGCGCCGCTCCGGTTTTGGCCCGTGCGATCAAAACCGACCTTGAGGAGCGTCTGCCCTCGAACCTCGGACTGCTTGCCCGTCTGGGAAAGTCGTTTCGCGGCGCTGCTGACATCCTCCCCATGGGGGCAAAGCGCCGCGCGTTCTGGTCGGACTATTACTTTAACACCGGCCCCCGCGCGGCAGAGGCATCTGGTGCGATTGGTGCGCAAAACGCACTCGAAACCACGCTGGACCGTCACCTGCTGGTGAACACCACGCAAGGCCACGTCGATCTGATCGGCGCGGGTCCGGGGGATCCGGAACTGCTGACGCTCAAGGCCCGCAAGGCGCTGGATACCGCTGACGTGGTGATCCACGACCGTGACGTTGCGCCGGAAATCCTCGAACTCGCCCGCCGTGAGGCCATGGTGATCGAAGCTCGTGGCGATGTCACCGACCTGATCGCCACCCACGTCGGAAACGGTCTGCACGTGGTGCACCTGACGCTCGCCCCGCGTGACGCGGACCTGCGTGCACTGACCGCCGCTGGCCTTTCGGCCCGTATCATTCCGGGTGTTGCGGTTCCGTCCGCTCGCCCTGCCATTCCGTTGTTCGACGTCATTCGTCGCACAGCCAAAACCACTTCCCAGACCCGTAAGGAGGTCGCGTAATGAGCCGCCGGTTCACACCCAAAGTTGTCACCGCCAACCACCTGCTTGACGGCGATGCCGTCTGGCTGACCGCAGACGACCGCTGGACCCGCCTCATGTGCGAGGCCGAGCTGATCGAGGATGAGGCTCACGCAGACATCCGCCTGCTCCATGCAATGGGGCAAGCTGACGTAATCGTCGGCCCGTACCTTGCCGACGCCAAAGCTGGCGAAAACGGTCCAGAGCCGACCCATTTCCGTGAAGAATTCCGCACCCGTGGCCCGTCGAACTATGCCCACGGCAAACAGGTGGAGCTGAACTAATGTATAAATACAACGACTTTGACGAATCCTTTGTCCGCACCCGCGTCGCGCAATTCCGCGATCAGGTGGAACGCCGTATCGCCGGTCAACTGACCGAGGATGAATTCCGCCCGCTGCGCCTGATGAATGGCCTCTATCTGCAACTGCACGCCTATATGCTGCGCGTGGCTGTGCCCTATGGTACGCTCAACAGCGGTCAGATGCGCCAGCTTGCGTTCATCGCGGACAAGTTCGACAAAGGCTACGGCCACTTCACCACCCGTCAGAACATTCAGTACAACTGGCCGCGCCTCGACGACGTGCCCGACATTCTCGCCGATCTCGCCGCCGTCGAAATGCACGCCATCCAGACCAGCGGCAACTGCATT
>JBNKUW010000120.1:0-8279 GCA_050298835.1 Marivivens sp. | reverse complement strand
AGTCTATCGTTTGGCCGGAAAGACAAAACACCGGTCGCGGCGGATCATCAACCACAGCGCCGTCCCCGGCGTGGGCAGAAATACGTTCGGCACCTGCGCCTTCAGCGTTGATCCGTCAAAATCCATCTTGAACTCGACAAGGCTCTCCCCGCCCATAAAGCGTGAACGGATCACCACCCCGCGCGCCGGAGTACCATCCTGCGGCGTCGGATTGGGGCCGCGACCATGGCGGTCAAAGTCAATTCGCAAATGCTGCGGCCGGATTACGATATCGACCTCGGTTCCTTCAGGTTGCCCCGGTGTGAGGAATTGCCCGAACGGGGTTTCGGTTAGCGCCCCCCGAACGGTCCCGCGGATCACATTGATATCGCTGAAAAATGCCGCTGCTTCGCGATCAACCGGAGCATTGTAGACGTTATAGGGCGCCCCCTGCTGAACGATTTTGCCACGACGCATCAGCGCGATCTCATCGGCCATGCGCATCGCCTCGGCCGGTTCGTGGGTAACAAGAAGAACAGCCGCCCCTTCGTCCTTGAGAACTTCGAGCGTTTGGTCACGAATACCGTCGCGCAGACGGTTATCAAGGCCGGAGAACGGCTCATCCATCAGCATGATCCGTGGGCGCGGCGCCAACGCACGAGCAAGTGCAACGCGCTGCTGCTCACCGCCGGACAGTTCGTGCGGGAAACTGTCGACGTGGCGCAACAGGTCAACCTTATCAAGCAGCTCTTCAACGCGACGACGTTTGCCTGCTTTGTCTCCGGTCAAACCGAATGCGACGTTGTCGGCCACGGACAGATGCGGAAACAGGGCAAAGTCCTGAAACATCAGACCGATAGAACGTCCCTCGGGCGGAATTCTGAAAACTGTGTCACAGACGAGCGAGCCATCGACATAGATCTCACCGCTGTTTTGCATATCAACGCCCGCGATGATCCGCAGGGTCGTTGACTTTCCGCAACCGGACGGCCCCAACAGACAGGTAACCTGCCCCGGCATCACCTGAAGGGACACGTCATCCACCACCGGAAGTCCATCAAAAGTGCGCCGGATGTTCCGGATTTCGAGGCGGGGCGTCTGTGGCAAGGTGCGTCCTATGTCCGACTTTATCTATCAGGTAAGAAGCCTTACCAACTGCCAAGTGCCGGAGCAAGCCCTCGTTCGGCAACAATGTAGCTGCACTTTTGTTTCCGTTGACCAAGCGGTAACCAATTCACTACATGCTTTTGCCAAAGCCAGTTTTATTGAGTATCGAGTCACCATGTCCCACACCAAGGCGCCAGAAACCTTACAATCACTGACCGTGTACAGGTCGGATGACATCTGTGTCACCAATGGCGTTGCCGAGGGTGATGGGATCAGCTTTGCCGACGAACTGATGATGGATGATATCTATCAGGTCGAAGCGGACGCTGCCCTGCGCAATCTTGTGATTGAAATGAACAACGACGGATTGGATCTTTGTATCGCCAAGGGGTCGTCGCTCGGTCGTGTGGGGAATCCTGTCTACCTTGATTGTTGTGTGACGTTCATGGCTCTTGACGGATCAACACGCGAAGCGATTGTCATTGTCGAGGTCGAAGACGGCGGGGTTGAGGATGTCTACCTTTTGCCGATGGCCCCTCTCCAACCGTTGATAGACTACCGTCTGGTCGGTGTTGACCGTGACACCGCGATCGGGCGCTTTGCCGAACTTGGTTGCGTTTCTTTCGCACGTGGCACGCGGATTACGCTTGCTTCGGGGGAACAGCGTCCGATTGAGCTCCTCAAGGTCGGGGACAAGGTTCTGACCCGCGACGACGGGGCGCAAGAAATCCGTTGGGTGGGGCAAACAACACTGCGCGCCACCGGTGAATTTGCACCGGTCGTCATTCGGAAAGGGACGCTCAACAATTCTGATGATCTGATGCTTTCGCCGGATCACCGGATATTCATCTACCAGCGAGAAGACCGTCTGGGGGCTGGTCGGTCCGAAGTTCTGGTGCGCGCGCGCCATCTGATCAATAATGATACGGTATTCCAACAGGGTGGCGGGTATGTGGACTATTTCCAACTGCTGTTCGACCATCACCAGATCATCTACGCCGAAGGGATCGCGACAGAGTCGCTCCTGATCGACCAGCGGACCCGACAGGCGCTCCCTGACGGCGTACATGCCCAACGCCATGAATGGCGGCATCATCTGGATTACGAAGTAAACGAAAAGCTGGTCGCGAAACCGGATGCAGCCGAATTGCTCCGCAAGGCGTCATCAAGCTAGGTTTTTCCGGCTTTACCCTACACAACCTGCCCGATTTTCCGTTGCTAGTTAGACACCATAGCAACCACGAAAAAGAAATGTTGGATTCAAGCACTGTTGGCAAGGTTTCTGTCGAGCGTCAACTTCGCGAACATACGATCGGCCCCGCTGAGATCGCCCTCATAAAGGCGAACCGTCGAAAGATCATTGCAGCGCTTCCAGAGGTTCTGGAATGCTTGCTCAACTTTCTTCGTTCCATTGAAAAATATCAGAACTCCTTTGTTCCGGGTGAACAGGACCATGAAAACATTTCCAAAAGGTTCATCGAACACTGGACCATGATCGCAAATTGCGACTTCGGAGATCGGTACTTCGAATCCACGCGCAAGATCGCGCGCGCGCATTCAATCATCGATCTTGAACCGACCCTGATGATTTCGTCCTACACGCACATTCGGAACAAGCTGATCGAAAAGTGCCTGAAGGGTGAGATTTTCTTTTTCAGAAAGCAGAGGCTGGCGACGACCCTTGCTCGCGTGGTGAGCTTTGATCTGGATATGTCCATCACAACGTTTATGGACATAAAGGCCGAAGAGACACGTCAGCAACGCGATAGAATTTCAGCCGAATTCGAAAACAACATCGGTCACATTGTTGATACTCTGGCCGGAACCGCAGAACAGAATTCCAGCACCGTCCATGACGCCGCAAATGCGGCTGAGACAATGATGTCGTCCATGACGGGCATTCGGTCCAAGATGGACAGCGCAAGGGTAAAGACCGAAACGGCAACAGAACTCGCCGTTGAGGCAAGCAATCAGGTGTCACGTCTAGCAAAGAAAGTCGAAACGATTTTTGACGCGGTTCAGATGATCAATGACATTGCCAACCAGACCAACCTTCTTGCGCTGAATGCCTCGATCGAGGCGGCACGCGCGGGCGAGATCGGACGCGGGTTCAACGTTGTTGCCGGTGAGGTAAAGAATCTCGCGTCGCAGACGACGGTTGTGACAGAAAAAATCAACGGTCAGATCGATGAAATTCGCAAGGAAACGAGCCTTGCCGTCAATCAGGTTGCTAACATCCTGGAGCAGATCGGTGAGGTAAACAAGGCGTCCGGTGCTGCCAACGATGCCTTGGGAGAACAGGGTCTCCTGCTGGGTGACATGATCCGGTCCGGCGTTGAGAAATCCCGCAGCGGTAGCGAGCAGGTCGCCGTTCAAGCGATTTCACTACGCGACACAGCGCATAAGTTTCTAGAACAGATGTTCGAAGACAAACAAAAAGCCAGCAAATTCGAGTAGGACTACACAACTCGATCTACATTTTTCTCGTAGACGTCCGTTCTTGAAGACAACTCAAAGCAGGTAATCGAAAAGCTATGTGGGATAACGGATCAATCACACCCGAGCAGGTGCAGCGCCAACTGAGAATTCAGGGAATAACTCCGGCCGACATCGCTCTTGTAAGTGCTAACCGCAAGCGCATCATCGCTGCGATACCACATGTAATTGACATGAACCTCGCCTATATCCGCGGCTTGGAAGATTTCGCAAAACTCTATGCTGTTGGTTCCAAATCTAGCAAGCTGTACCGAGAGGTCTTTTCCGAACACTGGTCGCTTATCGCCAAGGGCGATTTGAGCCCAAAATACACAGAGTCCCTCGCCAGCATCGCGAAGGCCTACTCGCGCCTAAATCTCAATCCGATTTTCCTGATGGAAACCTACGCAATTATGCGAAATGAATTCGTTCATTGTTTGCTGAAGCGTGATAAGTTCTTCCGTCGCAATACCCGCCTTGCCTCGGCAATGGGACGTCTGGTGAGCTTTGACCTGAACCTAACTGTAAACAACTATCTGACCAGCCAAACCAACCAAAACGCTGCCATCAAAGAACGGATGAGCAAGGAATTCACCAGCAGCATCGGCCGCATCGTTGATACGCTGGCAGGAACCGCGCAACAAAGCTCCTCAGCGGTGCAGGAAACAGCGTCGGCTGCGGAAACACTCAAACTGTCGATGGAGCATGTCCGCGAGAAAATGGACTCCGCACGTCAGGTTTCCATGGCAGCATCGGAGCTGGCGAATGATGCAACGTCTCAGATGACGCGACTCGAGAAAAAGGTCGAAACGATTTTTAACGCGGTGCAGATGATTAACGACATCGCCAACCAAACCAATCTCTTGGCGCTCAATGCATCAATCGAGGCAGCGCGGGCCGGAGAGGTTGGTCGCGGCTTCAATGTTGTTGCGGGAGAGGTCAAAAACCTCGCCTCCCAAACCACGGTTGTTACCGACAAAATCAATGCCCAGATTGAAGCGATCCGGAGCGAAACCGACCTCGCTGTTTCGAACGTATCCAAAATTCTCGAACAAGTGCATCAGGTGAACACCTCTTCTGCCGAAGTCAAAACTGCCCTTGTCGATCAGTCAGAAATACTCGGGACGATGATACGCTCCGGCGTGGATATGTCCCGTGTTGGCAGTCAAAGCGTTGTCGAACAGGCAAACGAATTGCGCTATACCGCAGACAACTTTGTCACCAGCATCTTTGCATCCGAGGCCAGTCAAGCGGGATAAGCTTGTCAGGGCATGCCGGTCGTCATATAGGCACGGGCATGTTGGACCACGCTTCAAATCGCCCCGCCCTCCCCGCAGAGATCGCACGTCGCCGGACGTTCGCTATCATCTCGCACCCTGACGCCGGTAAGACCACACTTACCGAAAAATTCCTGCTGTTCGGGGGTGCGATCCAGATGGCCGGTCAGGTCCGGGCCAAGGGTGAGGCACGCCGGACGCGATCGGACTTTATGCAGATGGAAAAAGACCGCGGGATTTCCGTGTCCGCATCGGCAATGTCGTTCGATTTCAAAAACTTCCGGTTCAACCTCGTTGACACTCCCGGCCACTCCGACTTTTCCGAAGACACCTATCGCACGCTGACAGCGGTCGACGCGGCCGTTATGGTGATCGACGGTGCAAAGGGTGTGGAAAGCCAGACGCAAAAGCTGTTCGAAGTGTGCCGCCTGCGCGACCTGCCGATCCTGACCTTCTGTAACAAGATGGACCGCGAAAGCCGCGAGACTTTTGAGATCATCGACGAAATTCAGGAAAACCTCGCCATTGATGTGACACCTGCGAGCTGGCCGATTGGTGTCGGACGGGATTTCATCGGATGCTACGACCTTTTGAACGACCGTTTGGAACTGATGGACCGTGCGGACCGAAACGTCGTTGGCGAAAGCGTTGAGATCCAAGGTCTGAACGACCCGAAACTTCGCGAACATGTGCCTGCGCATCTTCTGGAGCAATTCCTTGAAGAAGTCGAAATGGCGCGCGAACTGCTACCCAAGCTAGACCCGCAGGCGGTGCTTGAGGGGACAATGACCCCGATCTGGTTCGGCTCTGCCATCAACAGCTTTGGCGTGAAGGAACTCATGGAAGGCATCGGCACCTACGGTCCCGAGCCGCAGCCGCAATCGGCGTCCCCCCGCGAGATTGAACCGGAAGAGAACAAGGTTTCCGGTTTTGTGTTCAAGGTTCAGGCAAACATGGACCCCAAACACCGCGACCGCGTGGCATTTGTCCGTCTGGCGTCCGGCCATTTCAAACGCGGCATGAAGCTCACCCATGTGCGGACGAAAAAGCCGATGGCGATTACGAACCCTGTGATGTTCCTCGCCTCTGACCGCGAATTGGCGGAAGAAGGCTGGGCCGGAGATATCATCGGTATTCCGAACCACGGACAACTCCGCATCGGGGACACTCTGACCGAAGGCGAAGCGCTCAAAGTCACCGGTATCCCGTCCTTTGCACCGGAGTTGCTGCAAACCTGCCGCGCAGGCGATCCGATGAAAGCCAAGCACCTTGAAAAGGCACTGATGCAATTCGCCGAAGAAGGCGCAGCCAAGGTGTTCAAACCTGCGTTCGGTTCCGGTTTCATCGTCGGCGTTGTCGGACAGCTCCAGTTCGAGGTTCTCGCCAGTAGGATCGAAATGGAATACGGCCTGCCGGTTCGCTTTGAACCTACACAGTTCACCTCGGCCCGATGGGTGCAGGGGGATAAAACCGCTGTGGACAAGTTCATTCAGGCGAACAAACAACACATCAGCCATGACAACGATGGCGACGTGGTGTTCCTGACCCGTCTTCAGTGGGATATCGACCGCGTCGGGCGCGACTACCCTGATGTCACGCTTAGCGCGACCAAGGAAATGATGGTCTGATTAGACGGTCGGTTCGAACGAAGCTTCGTTCGCAACACTGGCCAATCCAAGGAATACAGTGCCCGCCATTAAGAGAGTGGGCATTGACACACCCTTGTAGAAGCCAAGTCCCCAACCGGACGTCAACCGGACCACTTGAGCCACAAAGACAATCGCGACCAACGTCAATCCGATGCGGCAAATCACCTGTGCCCAACGATCAAAGTCGGCTCTGTGAAATACCAGACAGGCAAGAACAGCGACCGCGAAAAGAATCATGATCGATGTCATCGGCGACATATGATCCTCAATGTGCTCCACAAATCCCAGAAACCAGTCAATTGACGTATACGGGTGGAGAACCGCAACGATAAGATTGGCAAGTGCGATCGTTCCCGCCCATATGGTGGTTAGCGAAAAGATGATCTGTTCGGACAGCACCTTGGTCTTTGCGAGTGGTAAGGCCAGAGCCAGCAAGAGAAACGAGATTGTTGTGGATGGCACCATCGCAGGCCAGTCCATATGCCAACGCAACACCAAATCGACGGCGGCCACGCGCGCCAACAGAAATGCCAATCCACAATAAATTACTATAATCGCCGACCAAACCTGCGGCGAAACCTTTATTCCTTGCAACGTTTTGCTCCCCCCTAACAAAAACTCTGCAGCCCTAATCGCGTACTAAAAACTGTATCACAAGAGTTTAATATTTCAATTATTGGTCAGGTTTCGATCTGTGCTTTGATTAGATACATTCTGTGCGAGAATTAGCACTGCCACAAAGGCCAGAACGAACAGACCCATCGTTGGAACTGATGCTTCACGATAGAGTGGATAAACGTGGGCAAGCTGAACGCCCTTGATTTGAAGGATGCAGATCATGGCGGCGATACCCCCAGCCGCCAACGAAACTATTGTTGTGAGCTGTGAATACTGTTTATCCCCCAATACAGTGACGAGCATTGCCGTCGCTAGGACCGAGAACTCTACTGCTGTCATGATCGACATGCGGTCGGTTCGTCCGTCCAGCAACCCGAGCAAGGACTCCAGATCGTGACCAGGTGCGAAACTCGCTATGCCGATCCGGGCGAGCGAGATGGTAAATATCCAGACACTTGAAACGGTGAAAATGATCTTTTCCCAAGGTGTTTCAAATCGGGAATGCAGTAGCCCAACGCCGATGAGTACAAAGCAAAATGCTGTCAGGCTAACCATACCTTCCTTGTTTGGCATCGGGCGAACAAAGAAATCGAATCCCAGCAGCCAGCCAAAGAAAATAACAACGAGCCCCCAGATCGCAACGAAGGCTCCGATCAGATCAACGGCCAAGGACCGAGATGATGTCGTTGTCGTCATTTCCACCCCTAGAAAGACAGTTTCCTCACATTCGAGTGTGACACCGCAACCTTTTACAACCTTTACACGACCCACGCTAACATTGACCCGAGATGCATAACAAGTTAGAACCTCGCCCAACCCGTAAGGGAAATTTTCGACGCGGGGCGCGTTGGCTAGTTGCGTCCCATAACTCTCCGGTCCCCGACGGACCGTGACAATGGACGCAAATGACAAAATTCACAGACCTGAACCTTGATGCCAAGGTTCTCAAAGCCGTAACCGAAGCAGGTTACGAAACTCCGACCCCTATTCAGGCCGGTGCTATTCCTCCTGCCCTTGAAGGTCGCGATGTATTGGGCATTGCCCAGACAGGCACCGGTAAAACGGCGTCGTTCACCCTACCGATGATTACGATGCTAAAGCGTGGCCGTGCGCGTGCCCGTATGCCGCGTTCTTTGGTGCTGTGCCCGACGCGAGAACTTGCAGCGCAGGTAGC
>JBNKUW010000119.1:0-8291 GCA_050298835.1 Marivivens sp. | reverse complement strand
GAGCTGGGCATCACCATCCTGCTGATAGAGCAGGAAGTATCCACCGTGTTCCAGATGACCGACCGCAACTACGTCCTTTCCTCGGGCCGCATCATCGCCCAGGGCAAGGGCGAAGAGCTCATGGAAGACGACGTGATCCGGTCTTCGACCGTAACACACGAAGGCGAAATCACTTTCCCGCCGCCGCCGCTCAAAGTTCAGGCGATCGCTGCCAAGAGCCAGGAAAAACCCAAAGAGCTCACGGTTGAAGAAAAACGTGCACTAGAAGTCGCGGAATTCAAAGCACAGACCAAACAGCAGGCAACCCTGTTGGCTGTTGGTGGTGCGCTGATGCTACTGGCAGGTCTCTACGCACCAGCGAGCTTTATGCAGCACTTTATCGTGTTTGTTCTGTCCGTCTTTATCGGCTTCCAAGTGATCTGGAACGTCAGCCATTCGCTGCACACACCGCTCATGGCCGTGACCAATGCGATTTCGTCGATCATTATTCTGGGCGCTCTGATGCAGATCGGCTCGGGATCTTGGCTCGTGATCATCCTTGCTGCCTTGTCGGTCTTTATGGCCGGTATCAACATCTTTGGTGGCTTCCTCGTGACCCGGCGCATGCTCGCCATGTTCCAGAAATCGTAAGGAGTAGAGGATATGGAATTCGGATTTACCACTGCGGCATATGTAGTTGCCGCTGTCCTCTTTATCCTGTCGCTCGGCGGTCTGTCAGGACAGGAAAGCGCGAAACGTGCTGTCTGGTATGGCATTGTCGGTATGGCTTTGGCCGTCGCGGCCACCCTGGTCGGCCCCGGATCGGGGCTGTGGTTCCTGTCGATCCTGATGATTATCGGTGGCGGAATGATCGGGACCTATGTCGCGAAAAAGGTCCAGATGACCGAGATGCCGCAGCTTGTTGCTGCCATGCACTCTCTTGTTGGTCTGGCAGCCGTTTTCGTAGGCTACATCGCTCACATCGAACTTGGCCGTGTCAAAGCGATCATGGCCGATATGTCTCCGACGCTGTCGGAAGCTGGCCGTATGCACATGATGGCCGAAAAGGTTCACGGGTTTGCTGCCATTCTGGCGCATAAAACCCCGGTCGAGCAGAACATCCTGCACGTCGAACTGTTCCTTGGGGTGTTCATCGGTGCCGTGACCTTTACCGGTTCGATCATCGCCTATGGCAAATTGGCGGGCAAAGTGGACTCTGCTGCCAAGAAACTGCCGGGCGGTCATATGCTGAACGCCGGTGCGGCTGCGATCTCTGCGATCTGTCTGATCTGGTACTTTAACACCGGTGGCTTGCTGCCGCTGGCGATCATGACCCTTGCGGCGCTGTTCATCGGCTATCACCTGATCATGGGTATCGGCGGTGCGGATATGCCGGTCGTTGTGTCGATGCTGAACTCCTACTCTGGCTGGGCTGCTGCTGCGATTGGTTTCAGCCTTGGCAACGACCTTCTGATCGTTGTGGGTGCACTGGTCGGTTCTTCGGGTGCGATCCTGTCCTACATTATGTGTAAGGCAATGAACCGTTCGTTCATCAGCGTGATCCTTGGCGGCTTTGGCGGAACTACGGGTCCGGCCATGGAAGTCGAAGGCGAGATGATCGCGATCGATGCTGATGGTGTGGTCCAAAGCCTCGAAGAAGCTGACAGCGTTATCATCATTCCGGGCTACGGCATGGCGGTTGCGCAAGCCCAGCAGAACGTCGCTGAACTGACCCGCCGTCTGCGGGCGAAGGGCAAAGAGGTCCGCTTTGCGATCCACCCTGTTGCCGGTCGTCTGCCGGGGCACATGAACGTTCTCTTGGCCGAAGCAAAGGTCCCTTATGACATCGTTCTGGAAATGGACGAGATCAACGAGGACTTCCCCGAGACCGACGTTGTGATCGTTATCGGTTCGAACGACATCGTTAACCCTGCTGCCCAAGAGGACCCGAACTCTCCCATCGCTGGGATGCCGGTTCTGGAATGCTGGAAAGCAAAGCAGGTGTTTGTATCGAAGCGTGGTCAGGGTACCGGCTACTCCGGCATCGAAAACCCGCTGTTCTACAAAGAGAACACGCGCATGTTCTACGGCGACGCCAAAGCATCGCTGGACACGCTGCTCACCAAAATTCAGTAACCGGTCTGGTTACGAACGAAAGGCCCCGCAATCCGCGGGGCCTTTTTTGTTGGGCTACGCCCAATGCCTTTGGCAAGAGTATTTCGGGAAAGATGAATGGAGGGCGTTGCGGGACCGGATCGGTCGAGTAAGGTGGCTTGTGGAGGGCGTCATGACCGTTGAAATAGGACCTGCAAACTGGGACGACTTTGTCGCGATCATGGGTGAGAAAGGCGGCTGTGGCGGCTGCTGGTGCATGTTGTGGCGATTGTCCAAGAAAGCATTCGACGCGGGCGCAGGCACCGGAAATCGGGACGCCATGAAGCGGATCTTTGACAGCGGGCAGGTTCCGGGGCTTGTTGCGAAACAGGACGGTCGACCTGTTGGCTGGATTCAAGTGGATCGCCGGAGTGCTTTTCCACGATTGCAGAATTCGCGGGTTTTGAAGCCTGTCGACGAACAGGATGTTTGGAGCGTGTCCTGCTTTCTTGTCGATAAATCGGTCCGCCGTCAGGGCGTGTCCGGCGCCCTACTTATGGCGGCTTGTGAGTTTGCCAAGGAAAACGGTGCCACGATTATCGAAGGCTATCCGATCGATACGCCGAAAACCTCGTACCCGTCCGTCTACGCATGGACCGGATTTGTCAGTGCGTTTCGCGACGCAGGGTTTTCAGAGGTAGAGCGACGATCACAAACACGTCCTATTATGCGCAAGGCACTCGTTTAGTATTTCCGCTTGAAAGGGCGGCGCTGTTTGGGGGCAGGGGCGGGCACCTCGAGTTCGCGCCATTCTCCCAAGGCCAGGCCCTCAACGCTCCACTCTGCAATGGACCACCGGACGAGGCGAAGCGTGGGAAAGCCGATAGCTGCCGTCATTCGGCGGATCTGACGGTTACGACCTTCGGTGATCGTGATTTCGATCCATGTGTCGGGTACGGACTTGCGAAAGCGGACAGGCGGGTCGCGGTCCCAAAGAGCGGGCGGTGCGATCACGCGAGCTTTGGCCGGACGGCACGGGCCATCCTTGAGCGTGACCCCGTCGCGGAGTGGTTGGAGGTCCGCGTCCGTCGCTGCGCCTTCAACCAGCGCGAGGTAGGTCTTGGGTTCCTTGTATTTGGGATTGCTGATGGCCGCCTGAAGCGGGCCATTGTCGGTCAGCAACAAAAGACCTTCACTATCGCGATCAAGTCGTCCGGCGGGGTAGACTTTGGGTGGGAGCCCGAATTCCGAGAGGGTCCGGCGCGGGGTCGGGTTCTTTGCATCTGTGAACTGCGTCAGGACATCGAAGGGTTTGTTAAAGAGGATCAGCTTGGCCATAGGCTTTTGTAGCGCGCGACCGCGTGAAAGACGAGCGCGGATTTGATCAAAAGAACCGCCGGAAGCCCCTTAAAAACAAGGGTTTTGATCATATTCAGGCCGTTCGCAAAGTTTTTTCACTCCTGCTGAAGATTTTTCTTGAAACGAGTCAGCAGATGCTCCAAATGCCCCCGCACATAGACGCCAACGCACGCGCCTCTGACCTCGACCAAATAGTCGAGTGATCATGTAGCGACGGTAACGTCTCACTGGAAAACTGGTCGGGACCGTAAAGGGACCGGGTCTTTTGGAGAGATGACCGATGACTGCATTTGTTGCTGGCGTTGTGCCGGCTACCCCTGTTTTTGATCCTAACCGCCTCGACGCTTTTGTCGCTGCGAATGAATTTGACCGTCCGACGCTGGTTGTCGATATCAACCGTGTTGAGATGCAGTACAATGCGCTCAAGGCTGGCCTTGGTCGTGCTGACATCCACTATGCAGTCAAAGCAAACCCGGCCATCGACGTGATCCACCGTCTGGTTCAGCTTGGTTCGCACTTTGACGCGGCATCGCGTGCAGAGATCGAAATCTGCCTTGGCCAAGGCGCCCGTCCGGACACCATTTCCTTTGGCAACACGATCAAACGTCCGTCGGATATTGCGTGGGCCTATGAGGCTGGCATCACCCTGTTTGCTGCCGATGCCGAGGAAGAGCTGGAAAAAATCGCAGAGAACGCACCGGGCGCTGATGTCTACATCCGCCTGATCGTTGAAGTGAGCCAAGCTGACTGGCCGTTGACCCGCAAATTCGGCTGTGATGCGGACACGGCGCTACGTCTGTTGGACTATGCAAAGGCTCTGGGCCTGAACCCTGTCGGGTTCTCGTTCCATGTTGGATCGCAGACCCGCGAGGCTTCCATGTGGACGCCGTCCCTTGATGCGTTGGCAGAGATCTGGCACGCCGCAAAAGCTGCTGGCCACGAACTGACCCTTCTCAACATTGGTGGCGGTTTCCCCGCGTTCTATGACGAACCGATCCAAGCGCCGACCGATTACGCCGCTGCAGTTATGGCGATGGTGACCGAAAAATTTGGCCCCGTTGCCCGCATCATGGCAGAGCCTGGTCGTGGCATGGTTGCCGAAGCTGGCGTTATCGTCGCAGAGGTCATGTTGGTCAGCCGCAAGTCGGATCGCGACATGCACCGCTGGGTGTACCTGTCGATCGGTCGTTTCTCGGGCCTTGCAGAAACCGAAGGCGAAGCGATCCGTTACCGGTTCGAAACCGCCCGCGACAATGATCCGATGGGCCCGTGCATTATGGCTGGTCCGTCTTGCGACTCTGCGGATGTACTTTACGAAAAACGTCCGATGGCAATGCCGCTGACGCTCAAGGCAGGTGATCGTGTTCTTATCCGCAATACGGGTGCTTACACATCGACCTATTCTTCGGTTTGTTTCAATGGCTTCCCCCCGCTCGACGTGGTCTGCATCTAAACCCGAACTCACAAAATGCGGCACACGGTATACAACTGTGTGCCGCTAAGTCTTTGTCAAAGAACATTTTTTTCTTGATCGGTTGAGATTGTCGGCTAGTGTGCGCGTTTAAAGACGCGGACAAAGACTGACCAATGACCAAATCATTCGACGATCATCCTTTGCGATATGCACTGGCGAACGAACTGCATGCGCGGCCGTTCCCCGTGATCGGCACGCCCGCACGGGCTGCTTATTTGGCGTTGAAACCCGCGCAGAACGCAGCGGGGCGCGATCGCAAGGCTGATCGGGACCATCTTGTCGCACTTCTTGACCGGTACGGGGCGCAGCATCCGCAACCGGATGCGACACACTATTTCGGACAGATTGGTCGGCATTGGCTCAAGTGGGAGAGCCACACAGAATTCGTAACCTATACGATCTTTGGCGATGGGGTCGCTGAGCGTCCCTATGATGCGGCGACCTTTGGGATGTTCCCGACAGAGTGGCTGGCCGCGTCGCCGGGGGTCCGCATAACTTCGGCGTTGATCCGGATCGAACCGATGTGCGCAGAAGAGGAAATCCTGCGGAAAGTGGACGAATGGTTCGTGCCCGAAAGCCTCGCCATCAGTCGTGTTCTGGATAATGATCTGGTGATCGCTGGGGATTTCCGTATCGATAGCGCAGGTCATATGCGGTTCGCGATCTTTGCTGATCCTGCATGTGGTGAACGGCGGATCGGACGGGTTTTGCAACGGCTCTGCGAAATTGAGACTTACAAGACCATGTCGATGCTCGGCCTTGCCCGTGCCCGCAGTATCGGGTCCGAACTTGGTGCGCTCGAAGTGCACCTGACAACGCTTGTCACCGGTATGACTGATGAAGAGATCGATGCCGCGGAAACGCTGCAAACCCTGCTGGAGGTCGCCGCCGGACTGGAGCAGATGATCGCAAAAACCTCGTTCCGGTTTGGTGCGACAGGGGCCTATGAAACCATCGTCAACCAGCGGATTGAGGTTTTGCGCGAAGATCGCATTCAGGGGCGTCAGACCTTTGGCGAATTTATGATGCGCCGTTTCGATCCGGCTATGCGGACGGTTAAATCCACCCATGCTCGTCTGAACAGCCTGTCGGACCGTGCAATGCGGGCAGGGGATTTGTTGCGGACGCGGGTCGATGTGGAACGCTCTGCCCAGAACCAAGCACTGCTGACGAGCATGGACAAACGGTCGGACCTGCAACTCCGCCTGCAGCGCACAGTCGAAGGGCTGTCTGTCGTGGCGATCAGCTATTATGCGCTATCGCTTGTGCTCTATATGCTCGGGCCGGTTGGAAAGATTCTGCACATCGAGAAATACTGGCTGGCCGCTGGGGCCACACCAGTTGTTGTTCTCTGTGTCTGGTTCATTCTGCGCCGTATTCAGCGGTCAATGCACCATTAGCGTCCACGGATACGCGGGTCGAGCGCGTCGCGCAGCCCGTCACCGATGTAGTTCACCGCCAACACGGTCAGGGAAATCGCAAGGCCGGGCCATATGACCCGGTCGGGGAAGTTCTGCATCCGGTCAACGCTGTCGAACAGCAGCTTGCCCCACGTCGGGAAATCCGACGGAAAGCCGAGGCCAAGAAAGCTCAGCGCGCTTTCGGTGATGATCGCGGTGGCAAGGCCGAGCGTCGCTGACACCATGATCGGAGAGAGCACGTTCGGCAGCAGGTGCCGCCCGATGATCCGGCGCGACGGCGTTCCGATGGACCGCGCAGCAAGGACGAATTCACGTTCTTTGATTGACAGAACATCGCCGCGCACAATCCGCGCAGTGTTCATCCAGCTCGTTATGCCGATGCCTGTGACGATCAGCAGGAATATCCCGACCTCGGGTCCAAAGGCGGCACGGAGGGTGTCGCGGAACAAGAGCATCATCACCAACAGAAGCGGCAAGAGCGGAAGGGACAGCACCAGATCTGTAAAACGCATCAGCGGTCCGTCAAGGCGCTTGAAAAATCCCGCAGTGACGCCGATCAGTGTCCCGATAATCAAAGAGATCAGCATCGCCGTCCAACCGACGGCCATGGAAATCCGGCCACCATACATCAGGTTCGCCAGAACATCGCGGCCAAGGTTGTCCGACCCCAACGGGTGGTTCCAGCCCCATTTTTCGTCCAGCAGCAGTCCTGTGTAGAACGGGCGGAAATTCTTGTTCCTGATGTCTGTTTTGCTCGGATCAACGTCCCAGATCAGGGGGCCGACCAGCACAAACAGCGTGACGAAAACAAGAAAGCCAAGGCCGATCATCGCGCCACGGTGCTGGCGGAACTGATCCCAGATTTCGCGCCACTGGCTGGGAGTTTTGACGGGCAGGGTGGTGGCGTCAGTCATAGCGGATCCTCGGATCAAGAAGGCCATAGAGCACATCAGCAATCAGGTTGAAGACAACGATCAGGACCGCAAAAATAAATGTCAGGGTCATCAACATCGGAATGTCGTTCCCGTGCACTGCCGTAATAAGCAACTGCCCCAGCCCGTTCACTTTGAACACCTGTTCGGTGATGATGGCACCACCAAAAACCTGCGGTACGCCAAGCGCGATGACGGTCACAACAGGGATCATCGAATTGCGTAGCACGTGGCGTAGGACGACAACCTTTTCAGCCATCCCTTTGGCACGGGCTGTTCTGACATAATCCTGTCCCAGATTGTCGAGCATGGAGGCCCGCATGAACCGGCTGATCTGTGAGGCGTTATACAGTGCCAGAACGAAAACGGGCATGGCCATCTGTTTGATTTGCTGGCCAAAGGTTGCCCAGCTATCGACCACAAGCGTGGTGTCATAGATCGACGGGAACCATCCCAGATTGACCGAAAAGATGACGATAAGCAGAACGCCGGTAAAGAATGTGGGCACCGAAAACCCGACCATTGATATGAACGTGCCCAACTGATCGAACCATGAATACTGGTAGTAGGCTGAGATGATCCCGATCGGCAGAGCGATGAGCACGCCGACAATATAGGACATCCCGACAACCCAGAGCGTCTGGGGAAGCCGTTCACCGATAATGTCGAATACGGGGCTTTTCGATTGGAAGGAAATGATCCGCTGGGCGTTCTGGGCAAAGTCCGTCCCGAACAGACCGTCGATCCAGTATTGCGGTTCGACGACGAAAAATTGGTAGAGCCAGAGATAGAACCGTGTGTACCACGGTTGGTCGAGGCCCAGAGCCTCTCTCATACGTTCCTTGACCTCGGGCGGGATCGACATGGGCATCTCTGCCATCGGATCACCCGGAGAAAGTTCTAGGAGCAGAAAGATCACCAACGCAATGAAAAGGAGCGTCGGGATCGCCAACAAAAGCCGCCGGAGCGTGAAGGTGAGCATTGGGGATCGACCTTGGAATTAGGAGGGGCGCGGCGGGGTTTTCCCGCCGC
>JBNKUW010000118.1:312-8309 GCA_050298835.1 Marivivens sp. | reverse complement strand
TGGACATTAACAGCATCATCATCGACGGCCTCACCGAGCGGAGGAGTTCTCAATGAGCGGTCTTGTCTTGAAGCTCGGCCCCGGTGAACGCGTTCTCGTGAACGGAGCCGTCATCGAAAACGGTGATCGACGATCCCGGATTGCGATCCTCACGCCCAACGCAAATATACTCCGCCTTCGGGATGCAATTCGCCCGAACGATGCCAACACACCGGTAAGACGCGTTTGCTATATTGCCCAGTTGGTTTTATCCGGCGACGCCAACGAAACAGACGCTCGTCGGCAAATCCTGAGCGGTATCGAGCAGCTCAGCCAGGTGTTTTGCGACCACGATAGCCGTAAACAGCTGGACGGAGCTACTCAGGCCGTAGCCAAAGGGGAGTTTTATCGCGGCCTCAAGCTGCTCCGCTCACTTCTTCCAAGAGAACAACGATTGCTCGAAACTGCTGGGGGATCCGCGTGAGTTTTCAGCCGGTTCTCCCGTTTACAGGATACGCTGGATGGCTGTTTCTCAATAGGACTCTTGATCAGCAGAAGGAGGCTTTTGCACAATCCAACGAAGTCAGCAGAACGTCCGACTATTTTCGTGAACACATTGGATCAGTGAAAACAGCAGAAGATTTGGTTGCGGACCACCGGCTGCTCGAAACCTCTTTGAAAGCCTTCGGATTAGAGGAGGACATCTATGCAAAGGCGTTTGTTCGCAAGGTTCTAGAAGAAGGCACCCTTCGGCCAGATGCCCTTGCAAACAAGTTAACCGACAAACGATATGCTGCTTTCTCTAAGGCTTTCGGTTTCGGTTTTGAGACGCCAAATACGGTGCTGTCTGACTTCGCTGATACCATTCTGAGCCGGTTCAAAAACAGGTCCTTCGAAACAACCGTCGGAGACGTCGATGACACAATGAGGATGGCGTTGAACCTTGAGGGTGCATTGAACGATATTACAGAGGCTACTGGAACGGACAAAGGGCAATGGTATGGGGTAATGGGCAATCCGGCTGTCCGGACAGTTTTCGAAACAGCAATGGGGTTTCCTGCGTCCTTCGGGAGTCTGGATCTAGACCAGCAATTGGAACAGTTTCGTGATCGCGCAGAACGAAACTTCGGCACGAGCAAGCTTTCCGATTTTCAAAAACCCGAAGTCCGAGAAAGCCTCATTCGGCACTATATGCTTCGCACTGAAATCGCGGGGCTGTCCGCACAAAGTTCGGGATCAATTGCACTGACACTCCTTCAAGCCGGCTGATCCAATGCGAGGCGAAGTTGAACAAAACTCGCCTCTATCCCGTCAGGACAGGGTCGACTGATTACTGTTTCAATATCTGGTAGCAAAGCAATCGCACGGTCTGTGCGAACGTCGTTTCCCTCAGTATACAGTCCGGATTGCACCATCAACTCAACTCTTTGATAGGCACTTAACAGAGAGCGTACCTCTGAAATCAAACCATTTTCCACTTCGGTTGCAGCAGCAGGCAAAGACCGGGAAACCGATCTCAGGACATCCACCGCCGGATAGCGGCCTCGCTCTGCAATTTCCCGATCCATGACGATGTGTCCGTCAAGAACCCCACGCAGCATATCGGCAACTGGTTCTTCCATATCCGATCCCGCCACGAGAACACTGTAAACGGCAGTGATATCACCTTGACCATGTTGACCCGGACCTGCCCTTTCACACAACGACGCCAAAGCGGAGGCGGTCGACGCAGGGAACCCCCGTAAATGGTTTCCTTCCCCCGCGGCCAAGGCAATTTCCCGATGCGCCTCTGCAAATCGGGTTAGGGAATCGACCAGCAACAGGACCTGCTTTCCTTGGTCACGGAAATACTCTGCCACGGTAGTTGCTGCCCACGCACAGCGACGACGGGTTTGCGGTGCGCGGTCAGACGTCGCCGCGATGACCACTGAACGCGCCATCCCTTCTTCCCCGAGCGTATTTTCAACGAAATCCCTGACTTCGCGCCCGCGCTCACCTACCAATGCGATGACGATCACATCCGCACCGACCCCTCGCGCCAATCCTGCAAGCAGCGTCGATTTTCCAACACCAGAGCCCGCAAAAAGCCCGATCCGCTGCCCGCGTACCAGTGGAAGAAGGGTATCGAATAGAACGTATCCGGTTGGCAGTCTCTCTCCCATCGGGCGTCTCTCGTAAGCGAGGGGAGGGCTCCCTCGCAAGGGTTGATGACGCGTTCCGGGTAGAAGGGGACGCCCGTCCAGCGGCATCCCATCCGGATCAATCACGCGCCCGATCCAGCTTGGATCTGGTGCAAATTTCCGTGGGTTTTTCATCACAACAGGATCGCCAACTGAAACTCCTTCGGTATCGCCTTCAGGCAATAACAGAGCCTCATTTGCGACCAATCGTACGACGTCAGATTGGATTCGGCCGTGGTTGTGGCAAATTTCGACTCGATCTCCCAAACGCGTTTTCAAGGGCAAACCGGAGGCAAGCACACCTTCGGGCGTCACGGTTTTGACCCGCCCAACCGCGTTGAGCGCTGCTACCCCCTCGATCGCTTTCGTTGCCCGTTCAAAAATTGCGTTGCCCATCGTTCCTCCGGTTCCGGTGTGAACTCCTTCTTAAGGAATCAGGGTTAAGCCTTGGTTGAGAAAGCTCGAGGGAGAAGCCCCGATGTATCAAAACCTGACCCTGTTCCAAACCGCCGGTGCGATGGCGACGCATGCTGGTGCACGTCAAAACGTGACAGCCCGCAATATCGCAAATGCGGATACGCCCAACTATCGGGCGGAGTCCCTTCCTGCGTTCGCTGAGGTTTTCGAACAGGCTTCCCGCGTTACTCCACGCAAAACACGCGCTGGGCACCTATTGTCTCAGACCGGAATGGCGAATTTCACGCCATCAGTCGTTCGATCAGAGGCAAGCCCGAACGGAAATACCGTTTCACTAGAGGAGCAGATGGTCGCTGCTGCCGACGCAGCGCGCGAGCATGAACAGGCCTTGGCCATCTATCGGCACGGGATGACCGTGCTTCGTACGGCATTGGGTCGATAGTCATGGCTTCGTTTGCAGATACACTCACCATTGCAGCTTCGGGGATGCAGGCGCAGGCCACACGCTTGGGCCGATTGTCGGAAAACATCGCAAATGCGGACACCCCTGGCTATCACCGGAAGACCCTCAGTTTTACCGAAGAAATGAACGCCGGCCATCGAACCGGAGCGGTGATCGCTGGTCCGGTGCGGCTCGATCAAACTCCTTTGGACCAGATCTACGATCCGGCGCACCCCTTGGCGGATGACACGGGTCATTATGAGGGTTCGAACGTCGATCTGATGATTGAAATCGCCGACGCACGTGAAGCTCAGCGCAGCTACGAAGCGAACCTCAAAATGTTTGACCAAGTTCAGCAGATGTCATCGTCCCTGATGGCCTTGCTGCGGAAATAAGGGAGAAACCCGATGGATTTTCAAACACTCAGTGCCTTTCAAGGGTATTCAGCCGCACGTCCGGCAACGACACCGAAACCGGGTGAGGGCGCTTCGGTTTTGGCTTCGGCAGCCAAGGATTTTGCTTCGACCCTGCAAGAAGGCGAAGCAACTGCCATGGCCACAATGACCGGTGACGCTGATCCGCACGCTTTGGTTCAAGCTCTGGCGCAGACCGAGCTTGCCGTGGAAACGGCCGTGACGATCCGCGACAAGGTGGTCGAAGCCTATCAGGAAATTCTGAGGATGCCCGTATGATGACGGAGCCCCAGTTCTATGATGTCCTTCGTGCGGCACTTTGGGTCGCGGTGATCATTTCGGTACCGATCCTAACGGTCGCACTATCCGGCGGGTTGGTCATAGGCCTGTTTCAGGCACTTACCTCGATTCAGGAAAACACGCTGACCTTTGTACCCAAGCTGATCGCGATCGTTGTGGTTTTCTGGGTATCGATGGGGTTTATGTCGGAAACGCTGGTCACGTTCTTCCAGAACACCATCCTGCCTTTGGTGGCAGGTGGCTGAATGGACAACGCTGGATACACCACCCTTACCCGTCAATCTGGACTGATGGCCGAATTGCGGGTCGTCGCAAACAATATCGCCAACGCCAACACCACCGGATATCGCGCTGAAGGGCTGATTTTCGCGGAATATGTGCAGGACACCGGCAGAGAAAGCCTGTCGATGACCTCTGCCGAGGTGCGGAACACGAAAATGTCCCAGGGATCGCTTTCCCAAACGGGTGGCACCTTTGACCTTGCCATTGAGGGCGACGGTTTCTTTCTGATCGAAACACCGAACGGTCAACGGCTCACTCGGGCGGGGACCTTCACCCCGAACGAATTGGGCGACCTCGTGACGCTTGACGGGTATCGCGTACTCGATGCTGCTGGGGCACCGGTATTTGTACCGCAGGGGGCCGGTCAGATCGCGATCGCGCCCGATGGGACAATTTCTGCAGGTGAACAGCCCGTCGGCCAGATCGGTCTCTACCTACCCGAGGACCCCACCTCTCTGGTCAGAGAGGACGGTGTTCGTTTCAGTTCTAACCGCCCTATTCCGGCGGAACAGGGTCGAATCTTACAGGGTTTTGTCGAAGAATCGAACGTCGATCCAGTGATGCAAATCGCACGGATGATCGAGGTGCAGCGCGCATATGAGCTCGGTCAAAGTTTTCTCGACAAAGAAGATCAACGGATCCGCGGCGTGATCGACACGCTCGGACGATAGGAGGTATGGATGAGAGCGCTTGAAATTGCGGCTGCGGGTATGTCGGCACAGCAAACGCGGGTTGAGGTGATTTCGAATAACCTCGCGAACATGAGCACCACTGGCTACAACCCGCGGCGTGCAGAATTTGCCGATCTCCACTATCAGCAGGCGATACGCCCTGGCACAATCAACGCAAGCGACGGCACGGTTTTACCGACGGGTGTGCAACTGGGGCTTGGCGTTCGAGCGACTGCGGTTTCTGTCATGTTGTCCCAAGGTTCGTTGGCCGCAACCGGTGGCGATCTGGACCTCGCCATTGAAGGGGATGGATACCTTGAGGTCACCCTGCCCAACGGCACCTCTGCCTATACACGCGATGGGGCGCTAAAGCGGACGGGCGACGGCCTGATCGTGACGTCGGACGGTTATCCGGTCCAGCCTGAAATCACCGTTCCCGATGAGGTCCGCTCTGTTTCGATCAATGCCGAAGGAGAGGTCTACGCCTACTTCAATGACGACGTTCAGGCGGAATTTCTTGGCCAGTTTACGCTTGCTGGTTTCACCAACGCCAAAGGCTTAGAAGCCGCTGGGAGCAACCTGTTCCTCGAAACCGCCGCCTCGGGTCCCGCATTGGTTTCGACACCCGGCCTCGACGGGTTGGGCGTGGTGCGGCAAGGGTATCTGGAAGACAGCAGCGTCGATCCGGTGAAAGAGGTCACAGACCTGATCGAAGCACAACGCGGATACGAGCTGAATTCCAAGGTGATTTCAGCAGCCGATCAGATGCTTGGCTCGACCGTGCAAATCCGATGATCCGTTTCCTTTTGATATGTCTGGCCTTCCCTGCGGGGGCTGAAACGGTCGTTGCGGCGCGTACGATCCCGCCGAACACCGTGATAGCCTCTGCCGATTTGGCCCTGCGTGATGGTGATATACCGGGGGCAGCTCAGCACCCTGATGAGCTGATCGGGATGGAATCCCGCGTTGCCCTTTACGCCGGACGGCCGGTAAGTCCGGCAGATGTCGGCTTCCCTGCTGTGATTGGCCGGAATGACATCGTTCCACTGATTTTCGATAGCGGTGCACTGACCATTGCGACAGAGGGACGGTCACTGGATCGCGCCGGTCCCGGAGAGCGTATCCGCGTAATGAACCTGTCCTCTCACACCACAGTAACCGCCCGCGTGGGCATGGATGGAGCCGCTTATGTGGGTTATTAGAGTCTGTTTCGTCGCTGTATTTGCCATTTCATGCAGCCCATTGGAACGAACAGGCCGCGCCCCTGCACTCTCCGCACCGACGGGAGGAGAAGAATACGTGGCCATGATGTCCCCCGCCCTCCCGATGACGTTGGACCCGCATCATCTTAGGGCTGCGGACGAGGCGTCTCTTTGGTCCGGCGAACGGGGATCACTCTTTGGCGACCGGAGGGCGATGCAACGGGGCGATATCCTCACCGTTGTCATTGAAATTGACGACAGTGCGCAGATGTCCAACTCGTCCGATCGCTCTCGGAGCGCTAGTCAGGACATGGAAATCAGCAATCTGTTTGGCCTTCCACAGCGGATAGATCAGCATTTACCCGACGGAGCATCGATGGGATCGGCGGTTGGGCTGGGGTCCAGCTCCTCTGCAAATGGCGATGGTTCGATCCGTCGGCAAGAAAAGCTGACGTTGAGGGTCGCAGCAACGATAACCGACGTCCTGCCCAACGGTGTACTCTCGATTCAAGGGACCCAGCAGGTCAGGGTGAATTTCGAAATGCGGGAACTGTTGGTTACGGGCTATGTCCGTCCGACGGATGTGTCGCGCCAAAACGAAATTACCTATGACAAAATCGCCTCTGCGCGGATTTCCTACGGGGGTGAGGGCCAAATATCCGACATGCAACAACCCCGCTACGGTCAGCAATTGGCTGAAACCCTCCTCCCGTTTTGAAGGACGCGACGATGAAGAAACTAATCTTACCCGTCATCCTCTTGCTACTTGGCGCCACCGCTGGCGGCGGCGCGGGCTTCTGGTGGAAATCGCAGGGGGAGACACCATCAGCAGAAACGACAGCGCATGAACCCTCGCCCCAAGATGCCCACGATCCTCATGGCAGCGAAGCAGAATTCGACTATGCAAGGATGAACAACCAGTTTGTTGTGCCCGTCATGCAGGACGGCATCATGCGAGCAATGGTCGTGTTGAACCTGACGCTTGAGGTGCCAAAAGGCGGATCAGAAGCGGTTTATTCCATCGAACCCCGGCTGCGCGAAGCGTTCTTTCAGGCCCTCCTCGATATGGCGAACCTTGGTGGATTTGAGTCAAATTTTACGAACGGTGAAAACATGAGGCGCCTACACGAGACGTTGACGTCTACTGCTGTACGGGTTGCGCCCGGCTTGGTGCACGATGTGCTGGTCGTTGATATTTTGCGTCAGGACGTTTGACGGGTTTTCTTTCGATGAAACGATTGAGTTTCACGCTCAACCAACCTTTCTAGCGCTGTTTTCTGCCCAAAGGTGCGCGACACCTCCCCGAGAGTACTTTCGATCTCAAACAGTATCCGCGCGAGCTCCACATTGATCGCTTTGCGCCTTTGTTCTGTCCATTGCTGATACTGGAACGCTGCGCCTATGCGCGCCGCAGGGGACTCTGCATCGACAACGCAAACCTCCAGCCCAGCCAACTGCCGCCGCAAGTCGGTTTCTTTTTGTCTGAGTGCTAGTATTAGACTCTGTTCCTGCAGAAAACGGGCATTTGCTAGCTCAGAAAGTGCCCTCATACGCTTCACTTTATTCATGATCTGGCTTTCTTGCGGATCGCTTCGGCGAAACGAATTGCTGCTGCAACTGCGCGGTACTGATCAGGTTGAATGGGTTCGCCCAGCTCTACTGTGGCATGGATCGCCCGTGCGGTTGGCGGGTCCGATCTAATCGGCACCGCATGTTCGTTTGCGGCCTCACGGATACGGGCTGCAATCTCATCGACACCTTTCGCCATCAGGATCGGTGGCTGCGTAGACATCTTGTCCCATTTGAGAGCGACCGCATAATGGGTCGGGTTCACGATCACAACGTCGGCCTCTGCTACGTCGGAGAGCATTCCATTCAGCGCGATTTCAATCGCCTTCTGCCGACGCTGTTGCTTTTGCATCGGATCGCCTTCGGCCTGCTTTGTCTCTTCCTTGAGATCTTCGCGAGACATCATGTTCTTGCGGCGATGCTCCGCAGCTTGCCACAGCGCGTCCCCGAGGCCGAGAGCACCGGAAATGAGCAGGACGACCTTCATCAGACCGGTGACAAGCGCACCAAACTCACCACTCACTTGAGCAGGTATTAGAAAG
>JBNKUW010000118.1:0-302 GCA_050298835.1 Marivivens sp. | reverse complement strand
AAAGATAGACCCAAAAATCCGTTCATACCCAAACGACAGGTAGACACCCAATGCGATGGAAAAGAGCGAAAGCTTCGCAACGCTTTTCAAGAATTCGAACAGCCCAGCGCGACCGAATTTATTCTTAGCGTTTTGCATTGGCGAAAGCCGCGACACCTTTGGCGTGATCTTGTCCGGGGCAAATACGAATGCCCGCTGACCGAGGATGGAGAGAAACGCCAGAAAAGCGGGCAATGCGAACCAAGGCCAAGCAGCGCTCAATACCGACACCAGCAATTCACCGCGGAACTTGACGGCCCCTG
>JBNKUW010000117.1:0-8317 GCA_050298835.1 Marivivens sp. | reverse complement strand
ATCAACCGAGTCACCCACGAATCTTTCCGATTCACACCGGCAGAATCGCGCTTGCAGAATGTGGAACAGGCCTTTCGCCCGCACGGCTTCCCCCCTATAAAGCCTCGGGTCCGCCACAGAGTCGCGGATGATTGGGAATTCCAAGGACAGGAAAGCGTCACATGGCAGGTTTCGGAGGTTTGTTTTCGTCGGATATGGCCATCGACTTAGGCACGGCGAATACGCTCGTTTACGTCAAGGGTCGGGGCATCATTCTGTCCGAACCGTCGGTTGTCGCCTATCACGTCAAAGACGGCGTGAAGAAAGTCCTCGCCGTGGGTGAAGACGCAAAGCTGATGCTGGGTCGCACCCCCGGGTCAATCGAAGCGATCCGTCCGATGCGTGACGGTGTTATCGCCGACTTTGATACCGCAGAGGAAATGATCAAGCATTTCATCCGCAAGGTTCACAAGCGGACGACCTTTTCCAAACCAAAGATCATTGTATGCGTTCCTCACGGTGCAACACCCGTTGAAAAGCGTGCGATCCGTCAATCGGTTCTCTCGGCTGGTGCGCGTCGCGCCGGTCTGATTGCAGAACCTATCGCGGCCGCTATCGGTGCGGGCATGCCGATCACCGACCCGACCGGTTCGATGGTAGTCGATATCGGCGGCGGCACGACAGAAGTCGCAGTCCTGTCTCTTGGTGACATCGTTTACGCTCGTTCCGTCCGCGTCGGTGGCGACCGCATGGACGAAGCGATCATCAACTACCTGCGTCGCCAGCAGAACCTGTTGATTGGTGAATCCACCGCAGAGCGCATCAAGACCAGCATCGGGACCGCCCGTATGCCAGACGATGGTCGCGGGTCATCGATGCAAATCCGTGGTCGTGATCTGCTGAATGGTGTTCCCAAGGAAACCGAAATCAGTCAGGCACAAGTTGCCGAAGCTCTGGCCGAACCGGTCCAGCAGATTTGCGAAGCTGTAATGACCGCGCTTGAAGCGACTCCTCCTGATTTGGCTGCGGACATCGTAGATCGTGGTGTGATGCTGACTGGCGGTGGCGCGCTCTTGGGCCAACTTGATCTGGCACTGCGCGAGCAGACCGGTCTGGCAATTTCGGTTGCTGACGAGTCTCTGAACTGCGTGGCTCTGGGAACCGGCAAAGCCCTGGAATACGAAAAACAGCTGCGCCACGTTATCGACTACGACAGCTAAGGCACGGGGGATCGGGGACCCGTGGCACGCGACAACCAGCGCGACGACTCATATCTTGCCCCGCTCCGGCGTTTGCTGGTGGGGGTTCTGGTTGTCTTTTTGCTTGCTGTGTTTCTGATCTGGCGGATCGACAGCCCACGCGTTGAACGGTTCCGTTCTGCAGTAATCGACCGTGTGGTCCCGTCAATGGACTGGGTCATGTCGCCAATCACTGGCCTGACCCGAATTGCAGCGGATTTCCAATCTTATCAACGCCTTCTGGAGCAGAACGCCGACCTTCGACGCGAATTGCAGCAGATGAAAGCATGGCGTGAGGCAGCCCTCCAGCTTGAACAGGAAAACGCAAAACTGCTTGACCTGAACAATGTGCAGCTTGATCCGCAACTAACCTATGTCACTGGTATCGTTCTGGCGGATAGCGGATCGCCGTTTCGTCAGTCGGTACTCCTGAACGTCGGCGGGCGCGACGGAATCCGCGATGGTTGGGCGGTCATGGATGGTATCGGTCTGGTTGGCCGCATATCCGGTGTTGGGCAGGAAACCTCCCGCGTTCTTTTGCTCACCGATACCTCAAGCCGTATACCGATCATCATTCAGGGGTCAGGTCAGAGGGCCTTGCTCATGGGGGACAACACCCGCAACCCTCCGATCGAATTCCTTGAAGATCCCGATCTCGTGCGTCCCGGAGATAGGGTCATATCTTCTGGCGACGGAGGTGTTTTCCCTGCAGACCTGCTCATCGGGCAGGTGGTTCTTGGGGCAGATCGAAGGTTACGTGTTCGACTTTCTGCAGACTACGAACGTATTGAATTTCTTAGAGTTCTTCGAAGCCAACCCCGCGAAGCGATCACTGATCCCGGTGGACTTCTTGTTCCGGATGCCACGACCGATGTGACAGAAAGCACGATGGAAGAGGTCTCTGATGGCTGACGTTCAAACAACCCATCGGTGGTTCGGACGCCTGCTATTTGTTGTCATCTGCTTTGTTGTGATCTTTGCCCAAATGATGCCGCTGACAACGGCCCCGCGACAATGGGCGCCACCGGATATCCTTTTGGCCCTCACGCTGGCATGGGTGGTCCGCAGGCCCGAGTTGGCACCGGTCACTCTAATTGCATTGGTCTTTTTTTCCGCAGACTTGTTGCTGCAGCGCCCTCCCGGACTGTGGGCAGGGTTGGTGGTGATTGCGACAGAAATCCTACGAGCGAAGTCACCCGATTTTCGCGCGCTTGCGTTCCCGTTTGAATGGCTTTCGGTCACGGCAACCTTGGTGGGACTCTTTATTGCTTATCGCGTTATTGTGTTGATCATGATCTTGCCCCAGACGCCCGTGATGCTGACACTGCTTCAACTGACAACAACTGTCATCGCCTATCCAGCCGTGGTTTTTCTGTCCTATCTGGCGTTTGGAGTGAACCGCCCAGCAATGGGTGAAGTCGATGATCGGGGAAAACGCCTATGAAACGGCCTCCAAAAGACACGATGCTTAGCAATCGCCTTATTGCAAGGCGGGCATTGGTTGTGGGTGGGTTGCAACTGGGTGTAGCCGGCCTGTTGGCCATGCGTATGCGGTTCATGCAGGTCGAAAAGGCCGAGACCTATCGTCTTTTGGCAGAAGAAAACCGGATCAACATCGACCTGATCCCACCATCACGCGGATTGATCTACGACCGTAAGGGCGTTCTCTTGGCGGGGAATGAACAGAACTACCGGATCACGATGAAGCGCGAAACCGCAGGCGACATCGAAGAAGTTCTTGACCGATTGTCCCAACTGTTCCCGCTAAGCGATGAGGAAAAAGTCGAAGCAATCAAAGAGATGAACAGCCGGTCAGCATATGTTCCTGTGACCATTGCGGATCGACTGACTTGGGAAGAAATCACCCGCGTCACTGTGAATGCACCGTCGCTCCCCGGTGTGACTGCCGAAGTCGGCCAAAGCCGGTTCTATCCAAGAGGCGCCGACATGGCCCACGTTGTAGGGTATGTCGGGCCTGTTTCGGACTATGACCTCAGCCGGATCGAAGACCCCGACCCGCTTTTGCAAATCCCGAAATTCCAGATCGGAAAAACCGGTGTAGAAGCAAAACAAGAAGAAAAGCTACGCGGCGTTGCGGGGACCAGACAGGTCGAAGTCAACGCTATGGGCCGCGTCATGAGAGAGCTCTCCCGTGAAGAGGGCACTCCGGGATCTGATATACAGCTGACCATCGACTCCGCGCTGCAGAGCTATGTCGAAGCGCGGCTTGAGGGTGAGTCCGCCGGAGCCGTTGTCATTGATCTGGAAAACGGGGATCTCAGGGCGGTGGTATCCGCGCCGTCCTTCAATCCAAACCTTTTCGTGCGCGGGATTTCAGTTGCGGATTGGAATGGTCTGAATGAAAACCCTTACCGCCCTCTCGCAGCAAAAGCAGTTCAAGGGACGTATCCTCCGGGCTCTACGTTCAAACTAATTACAGCTCTTGCCGCTTTGGAAGACGGCGTACTGGACCCAGAGGAAACCATCTACTGCCGCGGTTATGTCGAAGTCGCGGGAACACGTTTTCACTGTTGGAAAACCAGTGGCCACGGAAACGTCAATCTGCACGACAGCCTCAAGCATTCTTGCGATTGCTTTTATTACGAGGTCAGCCAAAGGGTGGGTATCGACAAGATTTCCGCCATGGCCCGTCGGTTTGGGTTGGGTATTCGCCACGACTTGCCGCTGTCTGCAGTAGCCGAAGGGCTTGCCCCCGACAAAGAATGGAAGACCCGCGTTCGCGGTGAAGACTGGCGTATCGGTGATACAGTCAACGCATCCATCGGGCAGGGTTATGTTCTTGCGTCTCCGCTGCAACTTACGGTTATGGCAGCGCGTGTTGCTACGGGGCGGGTGATTACGCCACGATTGCTGCAAACCATTGACGGTATCGAAACCCCGAAGCTCAGCTCTGAACCAATCGGTGTAAATGAGAATTCCCTCCGTCGCATACGGGCAGCTATGGATGCAGTCTCCAATAACTCCCGAGGGACAGCCTACCGTTCGCGCATCCAAATGTCGGAAATGCGTATGGGTGGCAAAACGGGAACAAGTCAGGTGCGCAGGATTACTGCAGAAGAACGTGCACGTGGCGTGACTAGCAACGCGGACCTCCCGTGGGAGCGTCGGGATCACGCCCTCTATGTCTGTTTCGCACCTGTTGATGATCCCAAATACGCAGTGTCGATCGTGGTTGAACACGGGGGCGGCGGCTCTTCAACGGCAGCGCCTATTGCACGGGACATTATGCTTCAGGCCCTTTACGACGGTCCTCCACCGCTAGACGCCTATCCGTCCAATGTACGCGGCCGGATTTCCGAGCAACAACGCCGGATCGAAGAGCGTGTGCCCCCAGGGTATATCCCGGATAGCGACAGGGCCTGACCATGAGTTTTCTGGAACACAGCGTAAAATCGGTCCCAACGGGCTTTCGCAAACTGCTTTATCTGAACTGGGCGATTATCCTTCTTCTGATCGCGGTTTCGAGCGTTGGTTTTATTATGCTCTACTCCGTTGCCGGAGGTTCGACCCAACCTTGGTTGGAGCCCCAAATGCAACGCTTTGTGATGGGCCTTGTGGTGATGATGGTCATCGCCATGGTACCCATCTGGTTCTGGCGAAATGTATCAGCCCTCGGATATGTCATTGCTTTGGTTTTGCTGGTCGGGGTGGAACTCTTTGGCGAAGTCCGCATGGGTGCACAACGTTGGATCAACCTTGGTTTTATGGTTTTGCAACCTTCCGAATTGGCCAAAATCACCCTGGTGATGTTCCTTGCGGCCTATTATGACTGGCTTCCCCTGAACAAACGCTCAAGCCCGATTTGGGTTATTATCCCCGCGCTTTTCATTCTGATCCCATCGGTGCTCGTCCTGAAACAACCCGATCTTGGAACCGCTCTTTTGATGATGATCGGTGGCGGCGCGATGATGTGGTTTGCTGGGGCCCATTGGGGCTACTTTGCAGGTGTAATCGGTAGCGGAATAGCTCTTATCTGGGCGGTGATGAAGTCGCGCGGACAGGATTGGCAAATCTTAAAGGACTACCAGTACAGAAGGATCGAAATCTTCCTTGATCCTTCCAGTGATCCATTAGGGTCTGGATACCATATCACCCAAGCCAAAATCGCGCTTGGCTCAGGTGGCTGGACAGGGCGTGGCTTCATGCAGGGTACGCAATCCCGTTTGAATTTCCTGCCCGAGAAACACACCGATTTTATTTTCACTACACTCGCAGAAGAGTTCGGATTTATCGGAGCATCAGCATTGCTCGCACTATATGTCATGCTCATAGGCTTTTGCCTTGTCTCTGCGCTGCAAAACCGTGACCGCTACGGGTCTTTGCTGACGCTTGGCATCGCGATGACGTTCTTCCTCTATTTTGCGGTTAATATGTCGATGGTGATGGGTATGGCCCCTGTTGTGGGCGTTCCTCTCCCATTGGTAAGTTATGGCGGATCGTCCATGCTGGTGCTCATGGTCGGCTTCGGCCTTGTGCAGAGCGCCCACGTCCACAGGCCACGATGATGCTGAATATACTTTTCGCTGCTCCGCTCCGTATGTGGGATGATTACGCGGATAAACTGCGCACTGCATTTGTCGATGCGGGTATCAACGCGCGATTAGTCGCCGACCTAGCGCCGGAAGATGTTGATTACATCGTCTACGCCCCGAATTCGGAGTTGCAAGATTTCACCCCTTACCCCCGCTGCAAGGCTGTTCTGAACCTCTGGGCGGGTGTGGAGCGGATTGTCGGGAATAAAACTCTGTCCCAACCGCTCTGCCGGTTGGTTGATGATGGTCTGACCCAAGGCATGGTCGAATGGGTGACCGGCCACGTTCTACGTCACCATCTGGGTATGGACCGACACATTCTAAACCAGTCCGGAGACTGGCAGCAAATCGCCCCACCGCTGTCTACTTACCGACCGGTAACGATTCTAGGCCTTGGCGCTTTAGGGGCGGCTTGTGCACGCTCATTGGTGTCCTTGGGCTTTCCGGTCACCGGATGGAGCCGCACACCCAAAAAGGTTGACGGGGTTCGATGCATGTCCGGCGGGAACCCACGCGAAGCCCTGAAAGATGCGCAAATTGTTGTCCTGCTGCTGCCTCTAACGGATGAGACTGAAAACGTGCTCGACACCAAGGCGCTGGATATGCTCGCTGACGGCGCATTCATCATTAATCCGGGTCGTGGCCCATTGATTGATGATGACGCTCTGCTTGCGGCATTGGACAGCGGAAAGGTTGCTCACGCGACGTTGGACGTGTTCAGGATCGAACCTTTACCCGCAGATCATCCCTACTGGGCACATCCCCAAGTCACCGTGACCCCACATATCGCGAGCGAAACCCGCCCCGATACCGCGGTGCTGCAAATTGCAGAAAGCATCCGGCGGAGCGAGGCTGGCGAACCGCTGATGAACCTCGTTGACCGGACGCGCGGTTACTAGCGCAGTTTCGGCGGACTGTTCGGATCCATACCGGGATTCGATCCGGGAACGTGGGTTTCGTCCTTTGGCTCTGGTAGTTCAAACTTGAGCGCTACACGTTCCAAATGCTTTGAAAATTCATTACTTTCCGAAATGAAAGTAACGTCTATCATACCTGCATCGATACCTGAGAATGTCAGCGCTTCGCTCACCGAACGTGTCAGCGCCCCTTCTGCCCCGTCCAAGGCACCAACAAAGGTAAGGATGTGACCACGGTGTCCGTTGTCATAGGTAACACCTGCCAGAAACGCGGCCTTGGCTAGCCCACCGGCCGCAGCCAGTTTGCGATCCAAGCCCGCGACAAAGCTTTCGGGGAGTCCTTTTGGCGCATAAACCTCAACCGGACGGGCTTCTGCCTCCTCCGGTGCATGTCCCAGCGTTTCGACAAGCCAATCTACAGCAGAAGGCGGGATCAGGATCGATGATGCCTGACCGAGGTTCACTCCCATGCCGATCCCCTGTCCTTCGAGCATCTGCGCCAGACCACGCCCCGATACGCTTGCGTAGCTTGCGGCACGTTCTGCAAAATCAGCCAGACGTTCTTCGCGGTCAAAGACGAGCACATACTGGATGTCATCAGCCTCGATTACTTCGGGGGTGATGTCGTCATCACCTTCGGGTTCTCCAGCGAGGAGCAGAAACATCTCGTTATCCGCGAGCCGCTCGTAAAACCGCAAACGTGCGGCATCATCTTCAGGAGCGGCTTCCATCGCGGCATGAGCGATATCGAGTTCGGTTTCCATTCAGCACCTCTTTCATCCGTGCCCAACCCGTATTGCGCCGCTCCACGCGACGCAAGGGCGCGGAGGGCGACAAATCGGCCTGATTGATTGGTTATTCGCCGTAGGGCACCCAGATGTTTTTAACCTGTGTCGCGCGATGCAAGAACACACGCCCCTGCCCGTCAGCGCTGTGCCAATCGCGGGTGCCTGCAACTTCGGTCCAGGTTTGTTTGAGGTTTCCAATGCTTTCGGCCTCGACCATCGCACAGCCGTCCTCAGTCCCGAAGTACCACATGGCATCAACGTTATCGTGTTGCGCCAACGTCTTTGCCAATTCCTCACGCGGTCCAGTGACGATGTTCACCACGCCAGCCGGAACGTCAGAAGTTTCAAGAACTTGATAGAAGTCCGTCGCCGCCAACGGGTGCGATTGTGACGCCACTGTTACGACGGAATTCCCCATAGCGATGGCGGGTAATACGGTCGAGATAAAGCCCAACAATGGCGCGGTGTCTGAACACGCCACGCCGACAACGCCCAGGGGTTCGTTCATGGCGAGCGTGACCATCCGCCCTTGGGTCGAATGAACGGCGCCGTCGAACTTGTCCGCTTGGGCCGCATACCAGAAACAACGACGGATCGAGGTTTCAACCTCATCCTTTGCATTGGATACGCCCATAGATTTCAACCGGTCAGTAAATTCCGCCGCGCGGGCTGATAGGTTTTCGCCGATGTAATACAGCACTTGCGCGCGGTTATGCCCCGTCGCCTTTCCCCAGCCAGAGACCTTGGATGCAGCCTCGACCGCGTTGCGAATATCCTTGCGGCTCCCCAAGGGGGCTAGACCGACAGATCCCTTAACACCCTGAACGGCATAGGAATAACCG
>JBNKUW010000116.1:8068-8326 GCA_050298835.1 Marivivens sp. | reverse complement strand
AGGATGCGGCCACTCACCTCTACGGACTGAATTCCGCGACCACTTTTCGCCATGACTTTTGTCCTCCGGTCTGCATAGCTCCCCTAATGCGGGTTTCAAGCTAGCGGATTTGTTATATACATAACAATTAGTAAAATAACAAAGTTCATCTTTCCCATTGGCGTCTGGAAGCCGTAAAGCTCGGGCTTTTCGGGGTTAGTTAGAGTCTGTCCCAACTCGAAACAACGAACACCGGCGAAATATGTGTAACTAGCCTCT
>JBNKUW010000116.1:0-8058 GCA_050298835.1 Marivivens sp. | reverse complement strand
CCGAGATGCTGCTGCACAGCTGTCAACAGTTTGATTAGTTCGCGCGGAGCATAGCCTCTTTCTCCTTGCCGTAGAAAGTTTGCATCGATGATGTGTTTGGCAAGGTCAAACTGTTCACAAGTAGCCCTTCCAAATTATTTGTTATTAACAGATGCGTTCGGTTGGAAGGTTGCGTTTGCAACGGAATTATGATTTCGTGTGCCTCGACGCTGAACAGGGATGATACAACCATGACTGCACATGACCTTCCCCAAGGAATGATCCGCGCTTCGAATACTACTGGAACGCATGAAGGCTATATGCCCGGTTTTGGAAATGATTTTGAAACAGAAGCGCTTCCAGATGCTCTGCCTCAGGGGATGAATTCCCCTCAGAAATGTAATTACGGATTGTATGGTGAACAACTGTCGGGGACAGCGTTTACGGCCAACCCGCCGGAACGGACGTGGACTTACCGGATTCGTCCGTCGGTCAAACACTCTGCACGTTACACAAAAATTGATCTGCCATATTGGAAGAGCGCGCCGAATGTCCTGCCCGAGGTGACGAGCCTTGGCCAATATCGCTGGGACCCTGTGGAATACGCAGGTCAGGATCTGACTTGGCTCACAGGTATGCGCACGATGACAACTGCAGGGGATGTGAACACTCAGGTAGGTATGGCGAGCCATATTTACCTTGTTACCAAGTCCATGGAAGATGCCTATTTCTACTCGGCAGATTCCGAATTGCTCGTGGTTCCACAAGAGGGCAAGCTACGCTTTGCGACAGAGTTGGGGATCATCGATCTGGAGCCTAAAGAGATCGCCATCATTCCGCGCGGGCTGGTGTACCGTGTGGAGGTTCTTGAAGGCCCTTGCCGTGGATTTGTATGTGAAAACTACGGCCAGAAATTCGAGCTTCCGGCACGAGGACCCATTGGTGCGAATGCGATGGCAAATCCGCGTGATTTCAAAGCACCCGTCGCTGCCTATGAAGACCGCGAAGTGCCTTCGACCCTGACCATCAAATGGTGTGGCCAGTTCCACGAAACTAAAATCGACCAGTCGCCGCTGGATGTGGTTGCGTGGCACGGGAACTATGCGCCGTATAAATACGACCTACGGACCTATTGTCCGGTTGGTGCGATCCTGTTCGATCACCCCGATCCGTCGATCTTTACCGTTCTGACCGCACCCTCCGGTGTTCCGGGGACCGCGAACATTGATTTTGTACTGTTCCGCGAACGCTGGATGGTGGCCGAAAATACATTCCGTCCGCCGTGGTACCACAAGAACATCATGTCCGAGCTGATGGGCAACATCTATGGTCAGTATGACGCCAAACCGCAGGGCTTTGTTCCAGGTGGGATGAGCTTGCACAACATGATGCTGCCACACGGCCCTGACAAAAATGCCTTTGAAGGTGCATCGAATTCAAACCTCGGTCCGGAGAAGCTGGAAAACACCATGTCCTTTATGTTCGAGACGCGCTTTCCGCAGCATTTGACAGAGTTCGCCGGAAAAGAAGCCCCGCTTCAGGACGACTATATCGACTGCTGGAATGACCTCGAGAAGAAGTTCGACGGAACTCCGGGCACAAAATGAAGCTTTACACCTACTGGCGGTCAACAACGTCCTACCGCATCAGGATAGCGCTGAATATGAAGGGGATCGAGTATACGTCGATCCCCGTGAACCTTGTAGCCGGAGAGCAAAAGGCAGACGAATATTCAAAGCTAAATCCGGTTCAGGGCGTTCCGACGCTGGTTACGGACGAAGGCCGGGCTATGACCCAATCGATGAGCATTTTGGAGTGGTTGGAAGAAGCCTATCCAGAACCTTCGATATTGCCCGTTGATCCGTTTGATCGTGCAGAAGTGCGTGCGGCTGCGATGGTGATTGCTGCTGATGTGCATCCGGTGAACAATCTAAAAGTCATCGGAAAACTGAAAACGATGGGACATTCCCAAGAAGAAGCGGTGCAATGGATGAACGATTGGATGACGCGCGGATTCCATGCTTTTTCCAAACTGATACGACCGGACACGCCGTTCTGTTTCGGGGACGAACCAGGGCTCGCAGATATTTGTTTGATACCTCAACTCTATAATGCTCATCGGTGGGGGTGTGACCTTGCACCGTTTGAGCGTTTGACTGAAATTGAAAGCCGTTGTTTGGCGCTTGATACGTTCGCTACGGCACGTCCCGAAGCCCAGCCTGACGCAACCTGATAAGGATCCCGATATGACAGCACTCAAACGTTCGTGGGTCGCGAGCGCAAACTCAAACGAGACCCCGTTTCCGCTAAACAATCTACCCTATGGTGTCTTTTCGGTTGAATCTGGTGAACCGCATTGCGGGGTCGCTATCGGGGATCAAATCCTTGATTTGGCGTCGATGGAACGTGACGAATTGCTTGATTACAGCGGGTCTCTGCTGGCTGGGTCTTGGAATGCCTTTATGGCTCTGGGCAAGGATGTTTGGGCTAAACTGCGTGATGAACTGACCGGCCTGCTGGCGGAGGGTTCTGTAGCGGCCGGACAGCTTGAAAAGTATCTTGTGGCACAGGCAGAAGTGACCATGCACATGCCATTTAGTGTAGCGGAATACACCGATTTCTATGCAGGTAAAAACCACGCCTTCAACGTCGGAACAATGTTCCGCGGACCAGAGAATGCGCTGCCGCCAAACTGGCTCCACATTCCGATAGGTTACAACGGGCGCGCATCCTCGGTTGTTGTGTCTGGTACGCCGGTGGTGCGCCCGAACGGCCAGTTGAAAGGCCCAAATGATGATTTGCCCCGTTTTGGTGCGTCGCAGCGGTTTGATATTGAGCTCGAGATGGGCGCCATTGTCGGTCAGGCTTCGGACGGTCCTATCACGGTGTCCGAAGCCTATGACAACATCTTTGGCTATGTGCTGCTAAACGATTGGTCGGCACGTGACATTCAGGCATGGGAATACCAACCGCTTGGACCGTTTCAAGCCAAAGCAACCGCAACGTCAATCAGCCCATGGATTGTGACATCGGCTGCGCTGGAACCGTTCCGGACCTCGACCCCTGATCGTGAAAAGCCGCTTCTGGATTACCTCGCCGAACCAGAGCCGATGCTCTACGACATTGATCTCGAAGTGACGCTGGCACCCGAAGGTAAATCCGAAACGGTTATTGCCAAGACCAATTATAACGAAATGTACTACTCGGCCGCACAGCAATTGGCACACCATACGACCTGTGGCTGTCCGATGCGGGTAGGGGATTTGCTCGGTTCGGGAACCATCTCGGGCCCGACAAAGGAAAGCCGCGGGTCGCTTCTGGAACTGAGCTGGGGAGGCAAAGAGCCGTTCCCGCTCGAAACCGGAGAAACCCGCGGATTTATCGAAGACAATGACACGCTGACCCTGCGCGGCCATGCTCAGGGCGACGGATATCGTATCGGATTTGGTGATTGCGTCGGGACAGTTCTGCCCGCCCGCCCGATCCGCGCATGAACTCAGGAGGAATTCAATGGCCAAGGCATTCGCGTCCCAAGGGGACATGGAAGACAAAAAGATAAGCTTTACGCAAGTGGGCGAGGGACTCTATGCCTTCACCGCCGAGGGTGACCCTAACACCGGCGTTATTATCGGCGACGACAGCGTCATGATCGTCGAAGCGCAGGCGACCCCGCGTCTGGCGCGCAAAGTGATCGAATGCGTGCGTTCGGTAACTGACAAGCCGATCAGCCACGTCGTTCTGACACACTATCACGCGGTTCGCGTGCTTGGCGCGTCTGCCTATGGTGCGCGGGAAATTATCATGTCCGACGTTGCGGCGGCCATGGTTGAAGAGCGCGGGCAGGAGGACTGGGACAGTGAATTCGGTCGCTTCCCGCGTCTGTTCCAGGGCCACGAAGAAATCCCCGGCCTGACCCGTCCGACAACAACCTTTTCCGAAAGCATGACGGTTATGCTCGGCAAGCGTCGTGTAGACATTATGAAGCTTGGCCGTGCCCACACCGCTGGCGATGCAGTTATCTGGGTTCCTGATCAGGAAGTCATGTTCACTGGTGACATCGTTGAGTACCACTCGGCTTGCTATTGCGGTGACGGCCACTTTGGCGACTGGACTGAGACGCTGGCAAACATCGCATCGTTTGAACCCAAGGCAATCGCTCCGGGTCGTGGTGACGCGCTGGTCGGTGAAGAAATGGTCGCGAAGGCGTTGGCGGCAACTGCCGACTTTGTCGAAAGCACCTACAAACCGGTTGTCCGCATCGTTGCACGGGGTGGTTCACTGAAAGAGGCGTGGGACGCGGTTCGGGCCGAATGTGATCCCAAATTTGCTGACTACGCGATCTACGAACACTGTCTGCCGTTTAACGTTGCACGTGCTTACGATGAAGCTCGTGGAATCGACACACCTCGTGTCTGGACAGCCGAACGAGATCAGCAAATGTGGAATGATCTTCAGAGTTAAAGCTCAAAATTAAGGTTATTCGCGGAAATGCCCCGCCAAGTGCCGGGCGTTTTCGTTTTGGAATGATCTGTATTGAGCGCATCCACTGCGTCGCCTACTAAACCCGTGATGGGTCATGGCAAAATACGCCGGAGTGGGCTCAACATATCGCATTTCTGGTCAAAGACCGTGATGCTCTGAACGAATTCAAGAAGTATCTTGAAGCAAATGGTATTGAGGTCCTCGACGATCCGGACCACACTATCTTTGACTCGATCTATTTCTTTGACCCGAGCGGTCACCGGATCGAACTGGCAGCCCCGACACCCGGACAGGCGGAAAACATGAAGCGCTTGGAAAAATGACGTGGGATATGTTGGAGGAATGGAGCAAAGCCAAAACGGCACAAAAGCATGCCGAATGGCTCCATTCAAAAGAATTCGAGAAGGCCTGAGCGCCCTATCGAAAGAGGTGACCTACACCTCGTAGATGAAATTGGGCGTACGGGAGATCGTACGCCCGCTAACTTTTTCGGCATCCGTTTGGATGTCAGCAGTCCAATTGGGGAGGGTAAATGCATTACCACGTAGCAACAACTTTCGAGGAGGCGTCGCAAATTGCGGTCGGTACCTCGGGAGTGACCCGTTTTCTCGCCGGTGGCACTGATGTTCTGGTTCAGATGCGATCCGGCGCCGTTTTGCCGGATGACATGATCGATCTGAAAAAGATCCCCGGTGTGGACCAAATCACCCGCGAAGCAGACGGAAGCTGGACAATCGGCGTAGCGGTTCCGGGGCACAAACTCGGTGCGAATGCAGATCTATGCGCAGACTATCCCGGTGTTGTCGAAGGGATGGAACTTGTCGGTTCGACACAAGTTCAAGGCCGTGCAACCCTGACAGGAAACCTGTGCAATGGATCGCCGGCTGCTGACAGCGTGCCAGGCCTGATCGCAGCGGGCGCTGTCGTTACAGTCACCGGACCAACTGGGACTCGTGACGTCGCCGTTGAAGGTATACCTGCTGGCCCCGGCCGGACTACGCTAGAAAAAGGTGAGCTGATTTCGAAAATCACGCTTCCTGCACGGGGTTCAAATGCAGGCGACGCTTATCTGCGTTTTACCCCGAGGACCGAAATGGACATCGCCGTTGTTGGATGCGCGGTAAACCTGCGTCTTGATGGCGACACGATTACCGAAGCGCGCGTTTCGTTGGGCGCTGTTGCACCAACTGCAATCCTCGTTCCGGAAGCGACCGATGCCATCATCGGCTCGACACTTGATGACGCGGCGCTAAATGCACTGGCAGCGGCGGCAAGTGCAGCCAGCAAACCTATCAGTGATAAACGCGGTACCGCTGAGTACCGGATCGAAATCGCAGGTGTGCTGGCCAAACGTGCGGCTAAAATCGCCTATGCCCGCGCTAAAGGAGAAGCAGCATGAGCAAGGTTCACGTCACCACCAAAGTGAATGGTGAAACTGTAGAATTCCTCGCCGATCCGCGTGAATCCCTGCTTGATAGCTTGCGGGATCGCATCGGTCTGACAGGCACGAAAGAGGGCTGCGGCACCGGCGATTGTGGCGCGTGCTCTGTTGAGCTTGACGGTACGCTGGTCTGTTCCTGCCTTGTCCTCGGCGTAGAAGCCGACGGCAAAGAAGTATCTACCATCGAAGGCATGGCCGAAGGGGACGACCTACACCCGCTTCAACGGAAATTCATTGAACATGCTGCATTGCAGTGCGGGTTCTGTACGCCGGGTATCCTCGTGGCGGCCAAGGCTTTGCTGAAACAGAACCCTGATCCGACCGAAGAAGAAGTACGCTACTGGCTCGCGGGCAACCTTTGCCGCTGCACGGGCTATGACAAAATCATTCGTGCCGTCCTCGATGCGGCAGCAGAAATGCGGGAGACAGCATAATGCCTAAAGATGGTGTGAATGAATTCCGACTGGTCGGCACTCGTCCCGACCGCCCTGATGGTCTGGACAAGGTAACCGGTCGTGCACGTTATGGTGCTGACTTTTCGCTGCCCGGTATGCTGTGGGGGGCTGTTGTCCGGTCACCGCACGCTCATGCTAAAATTTTGAAAATTGACACTTCCAAAGCTGAGGCATTGGAAGGTGTTAAGGCGGTGATCACCCGCGCGGATTTCCCCGAAGGATTGACCGGTGAAGACTGGAACCTTCAGGAAAACACGATTGCCGGTGAAAAGGCATTGTATGACGGGCACGCTGTTGCCGCTGTCGCTGCGACTTCCAAGTTGCTTGCCGAAGAAGCTGCACGTCTTATCGAGGTGAGCTACGAAGTCCTTCCTCACGTTATCGACGTAGACGATGCGATTAAACCGGACGCACCTGTTATCCGCGAAGGCGCAGCAGATGCGACGGTTCCCGAAGGGATGCCGCCGAACGTCGTCCGCTATTTGGAATTCGGTCGTGGTGACGTTGAAGCAGGCTTTGCTGAAGCTGATCTTGTCAAGGAAAACTCTTATAAAACCGAAGCAACGCACCAGGGATATATCGAACCGCATGCCTGCGTGGGACAACTTGGCACAGATGGCAAAGGCGAGATGTGGGTTTGTACGCAAGGCCATTGGTATGTCCGCAATATGAGCTCTGCGGTTTTGGGAATCGAAGCTTCCCAACTGCGTGTAACCGCGTCCGAGATTGGCGGTGGTTTTGGCGGGAAAACCACCATCTTTATGGAGCCGCTTTCGCTGGCGCTTTCGCGCAAGGCAAATGGCCGTCCGGTCAAGATTGTAATGAGCCGTTCCGAAGTCCTGCGGGCCACCGGTCCGACCGCTTCGGCGTCCATGGACGTCAAAATCGGCATGAAGAAAGACGGCTCTATCACTGCCGCAAAAGCCGAGTTCCGGATGCAAGGCGGTGCCTTCCCCGGTGCGCCTGTCGATATGGCACTGTTCTGCTGCTTTGCCGGCTATAAGCTCGATGCAGTTCAACACATCGGTTATGATGTCATGGCAAACCGCCCGAAATGTGCGGCTTATCGTGCACCGGGCTCTCCGATGGGTGCTTTCGCTGTCGAAAGCCTTTTGGACGAAATGTGCCGCGAACTGGGTCTTGATCCGGTTGACGTCCGCTTGAAAAACGCAGTGCGTGAAGGTGACAAAGCGAGCTATGGGCCGACTTTCGGTTCAATCGGCCTTGTCGAGGTTCTCGAAGCTGTAAAAGCGCACCCGAACCTTCAGGAACCGCTGGGTGAAAATCAGGGCCGAGGCATCGCTACCGGCTACTGGTTTAACCACAACGGTGAAACTTCGGTTTCGATGTCGATCGCGGCTGACGGGACAGCTCAGGTTTCGGTAGGGACACCCGATATTGGCGGAAGCCGTGCGTCTATCGCGCTCATGGTCGCTGAACGTCTGGGCGTTGCTTATGAAGACGTCCGCGTTAACGTCGTTGAGACTGGTGCCTTGGGTGAAAACGAACCGACCCATGGTAGTCGTGCAACTTTTGCAAGCGGTAAAGCGGCGATCATTTCGACCGATCATGCGATCAAAGAAATGTGCCGTCGCGCTGCGAAAGAATGGGGCATCGAAGAAGATGCCGTGGAATGGGCAGATGGCGCTGCACGCCCAGCGGGTCCGAATGCAGGTCAATTTGAACCGATGTCCATCAAGG
>JBNKUW010000115.1:0-8387 GCA_050298835.1 Marivivens sp. | reverse complement strand
GGACAAGGCCGCGCCATTGCAGCCCGCATTGGCGGCATGGGTGGGCCAGATCAGATTGCCGAACAACCTGCGCCTTTCGATCGATATCGACCCGCAGACCTTCTATTGAGGCCGTAGGGCGTCTCGCTTGGATGACTATGATAGGCCAGAAATGAGGCGGTGCGCAGTCCTGCGCCAAGATCGTAGGTGCAGCTTAAGGTTGAGACCTCGAACACACCTGACGCAGCTGAAGCTGCCACGGCGCGGAGAGTGTTCCGCGCACAAGAGGATGTATCAAAGGCGTTTTCGGCAACAAATCTTCGGCAGTCTGAGCGTGCTGGGAGGCTCTGAAATTCCTTCCCAGGAAAAATCTAACCCCAATTTGCCGCTCCCGTCCAGATCGAAGACCTGACACACCGGAGTGTTGGCTGGGGGTCCAGTTCAAGTGCAGGATACAACATGTAGAATTGCCGCCTAGGCAGATTTGGCCTTGTGAACCTTTCCGGACTCTCAACACCTCGCCGGATGCCGCGTTGCAGTCCGCCAGAACGGACCTTCGCTGCGCCCGCTCGATTTCGGTAGTGGCCAAGGTCTCAAGAGCGGACATAGCAGTCTCATTTAGGTGTTCGCGATTATTTAGAAATGGGGTTTCGTCAGCACCCGGTCTTCCAGTGAACGCCCGCGCCCGAAACCTACGTAGTAGGACTCTTGCCCACCCTTGTAGAGCGGGCCGCGCCCCTTGCCTCCGCTCTCGTGCCCGGAGTCATGATCGTCCCCGTGATCATCGCCATGGTCATCACCATGGTCATCACCATGGTCGTCATCGTGGTCGTCCTCTCCGCTGTGCGGGTCCTCGGGCCGGCCGCGCTGCGCGCCGGTGTGGCCGCCGCCGCTTCCGTGATCTTCGGAAGTTCCGTGATCCGTCTCGCCTTCGTCGCTGTGCTGCGCACGCGCGGGTGCGCTCAGCGCGATCGCAAGGAAGCCTGCCATCAAGATGCGGCGACTCAGGATATCGCTAGGCAAATCGCTTTTTCCTTTTTCTTTGACGGGTTCGGGGGTAGCGTCTGGCCACCCCCGAACGGTCATTGTTTCATGACGTGAGGCCAGTTACTGAAGGATATCCCCAGGCAGGATGCCGGGTTGTATCTGGGTATGCAGCAACTCGATCACTTCCAGCGCGTCATCCGCTGCCGCGGCGAAGAGTACCGCGCCACCGTCGTCCGGCAATGCGCCGTTCAAGGCCTCAAGGTACTCGTTGATGTCGACCTGCGAGGCCGCAACCGTGTTGTCGGTATCGAGATAGAAGTACGAATAATTGGTCGGGTAGTCCCGATCGTAGCTGAAGCTTGTGTAGTCATAGTAGTCCCCCGGCTCGACAACGCCGGTGATCACGTTCTGGTAAACAAGATAGTCGAGCGTGATGTCCCCTGTCTTGTCGGCAACCGCAGCGAAAAGTGACGCGGCGGTTTCGGCGGTCGCCAATGAGCCGAGGACCGACTCGATGGGCTGAGTGCCGGCTGTGGCAAGCGCCGTGGACAATTCGATGTACAGAGCCAAGTTTTCGAGTGGTGAGTCAATGGTGCTGGTTACACCGTCCACCGTGTACTCGATACGGCCTGAGGCATCGGTGCTGATGGAGTCTGCCTTCGTGAGCGACGAGAGTGCCTCCTCCAACGCCTTGTCGGTCACCGTATCAGGAGAACGCGCGACGGATGCACGGCCAAAATCCACTTCGATCGCCGTGACGCCCTCCGGCACTTCACCATCGACCATAGCCTCATAGCTGTCGCAGGCGGCGTCGGTGCAAACCTGCGTCCAACCATCTATGATGACCGGTTCACCAGTGACTGGATCACGGAGAAGAACGATAAGATCGCCGTAGTCGTCCCCTTTGACCGTTCCCGGCTCGGAATTGCCGCCACCGCCGGGCCGGCCCTCGCCTCCGGGCACGCCAGCGAAATCCGGGCGATCGCTGTCTTCACCATCATCTTCCTCGATGATGATGATCACCCGCTCGCCCTTCCCACGGAAGACATTCGTCTCGATGCTGGTCCCGGAACCTTCCGACGGCAAGCTCCGGAAGATACCGCTCAGACCCTGAGAGCCACTGCCACCTGCGTTGGCGCCTTGCCGGTTCTCAGTGTTGCCGCCAGTTTGTGCGCCTTGGTTCTGGTTTCCGGCTCCCGAGCCCTGCTGTGCGAACGCCATCTGCGGTGCGACCGATGCGCCGGCAAGAGCCAACACAGCGCAACCTGAGACGAGCAGGCTTTTGAGTGATCCATTGTTCGAATGGTCTGACGACATATCCAAATTTCCTCTTTTTCGCGACGATCGCGCAAAAGAGAAAGATTCATGCAGCGCGATTTCACGAGTCAAAAAATCACAAGAAACGAATTCGGCATTTGATATGTATCAATATGCCGAAAAAGGTTCGGCAAACGCCGACGGCGAACCGAACTTCACGAGCGAGTCAGAACTTCCGAGTCAATCCAATCCGGAAAACCCTCTCGCTGGTATCGAAACTGTCCGTGCTCGAACCATACGTTATCGAGCTCGGATCATAGTCTGTCTGGGTGAAGTCGAGTCGTGCATGGGTCTTTTCCCCAATCGCAAACTCGATGCCTGCGCCAAAACGGATGCCATCGAGCGTTGGGCTGTCAAAAGCGGTCGTTCCCGTTGTTTGGTAGTCGACATCGAATTCTGAGCGGACGGGTCCGCCGCGCATGTAAATCAGAACATTGTCGTTCAGCACGTATCCCAGCCGCAGCGCCGTGCCGTAAGTGTTTTTCTTATCAATGGAATAGACGCGACCCTCGGGACTGCGTTCGATATTCCAGTTTGCGCTGGACAGTTCGGCCTCGGCTTCGCCACCGATATAGAGCCCATTCGCCTGGATGCCGTAGCCGGCGAAGACACCGCCGGTGAAGCCCTGCCCGGCCCGCGTCGTATTAAGGATGAAATTGGTGTTATTTGCATTGGGGCGGGGTCCGGCATTGTCGCTTTGTAGCGTGCCATGACCAAGCTGCAGGCCAAAATAAGCTCCAGAGAAGTTAGTCTCGACCACCTTTTTGACGGCAGGCTTCCCGCCTCCGAGATCGTAGACTAACCCGAAGCGCGCCACGCTTTCCACGTTTGCGAAATTATCGGGCTCCGGCGTGGTTGCGGGCGAACCGATCCAGTAGTCATCATAGGCGCGAAGCTGGTACTCCATCCGCGCTGCCAGACGATCCCCAAGAGGGAATTCGCCGCCGATGCCGACCAGCAGTCCGGTCTCACGCGCAGACCTCGTTGTGAGCGGATTGGCTCCCTCCTGATAGGTGCTGTTGAATTCAGCGGAAATTACGCCAAAACGAGTGTAGAGGAGATTTCCACTTTCAGTGCGCATCCCCGCAGTTGCGCTCAATGAATAGGCATCCCCGCGCTCAACGCTGAATTGTCGATTGCCATCGTGCGGCCAGGATGTGTCATTGAATTCGATTTCGCCTTCGACACCGAATTCCAGAGCGCCATAGCTGCTCCGATATCCGCCGAACAGGCCGCTCGCGAAGCCATCATCGCCGAAGTCGGCAGTCAGGTTGCCACTGGACCCGCGCGGACCGTCGACCTTTGATTGCAGCGCGTTGTGCCCCACAAGGGCTCCGAAGAAGAGCCCGCCTCCAGTCGAGCGGGCCTGATCGCTCTCCGCAGCGTCGTATTCGGGGTCCAGCGTGGTGGCCAGAGTAAGGCTGATGCGATGTTCATCAAATTCCGCACCGGCAACATCCGATTGCCGCTGCCGGAACTCGTAATCGGCATCGAGATAGAGTTTTGGGTTGAGATGGTACCGAAGGGAAACCCCGGTTTCCGTAAGAAGGTCAACGCGCGAGATGCTCTGATAGTCGTTCTGACTGACAAAGGCATAGGTGGACACTGACAGGTCGTCAGCGACGCGATGGCGCAATCGCAGACCACCGGTGCTCGAGACGTAACCTGACGATGCGCTGATGGTTGTTTCCTCGATAGTCCGGTCAAGCACGGCATCGAGAGTTGTCCCGTCTCCGAGCGGCATGCTCAGGTTTGCGCCGAAATCAAGGCTGGTCGTCGTATTGAAACGCGGGTCATCGTACTCCTGCGACATCAGCCCCAAGAGCACTTCTCCGCGCATCGGCCCGATCGAGCCCGTATAGCCGAGGGCGACCTGATAGCCTTTTGAGCTGCGCTGATATCCAAGCCCCTGGTTGTCCACTGCCTGATCGTAGTCGCGCTGGTCATAAATGCCCTGGACAAAGACTTCGCCATTTTCAGTTTTCGCAACACCAAGTCGTCCTCCGATCTCGATCTGGCGCCGATCGCGGTCGTCATTTTCAATCAATCCCTCCGACGTTGGTGTATTGTCGTAGTCAAGGTCACGCAGGTTGAAACCGAGCCGGAACGTCCTGTCGGACAGGTTACCTCCCAACCCGAAATATGCGCTGGTCTCGTCCAGTTCCGTGGGGCGCAATCCAGCAACGCTATCCGGAGACTCTCGGCTCTCGTGACCAAGCGCATAGTCCAGCCCTCCGAAAAGGAACGTGTCCTCATTGATCCGGTAGAGAACCTCCGCGCCAAGATAGAAATCTTCGTAGTTCTCGCTGGAATACTCCGTATACCGCGCGATGTCGGCGTTTGCCTTAACATTCAGCCTGAAGTCTTCCGCGCTATAGGTCAGTTCGACCCAAGGACTGACGCTCGTCACAAGGTCCGTTCGACGATCGTTCGAATCCTTAAAAACGTTGTCGGTGTATTGGGTGGTGACAGCGACACCTGCATCGATTTCGTAGTCGGAGGCCTCGGCGTCTTGGGCAACGAGAGCGTGTGCGGAGATCAATGCAAACGTCGATGCCGTGCTTAAGAGAACCAAGCGGTTTTTGGAAAAGGACACTAGACACCCCATTCGATCGTGAAGTCTGTTACATATAGAATATGGTATGCGTTGTTCGCCCAAAGGGCTTGCACCATCCGTGCATCAATTTTCCTGAGACTGTTGCAGAATGGCTTTCGGGTTCTTGATCGACGTCAAACCTGATGCGCGGCATGCGTTCCCGATGTGAAGCCTGATTTCCGCATCCCGCGCGGTGGACGCCTGTGGCTGGCACATGGCGCCGACTGGCAGGCGCGCCGAAAGCGGGAGGACTTTGAACGGAACTCGATGCCGCAACGGTTGAACTCAAGCCCGAGAAAAGCCGGCAAGCACGATACTCACAGTTGTGTGATCAAAAGGTATATGCAAATATTGAGATGTAATGGGCCCAGCGGTATTTGCCGTGAACTCCGGACGGAGGGCCATTGATTTTTTTGAAGGGAAGGGAGAGCCCCATGAAGAGTTTGGTCAATGCCGCATTGCTTTCGTCGGCCGCGCTGCTCAGCGCGTGCGGAGGAGGCGCCGCAATCGACAGGACCGGAGAGCCGACCGTCGTCTCGCAAGGTCTGAATACCGGGAATCTGGAACCAACCTATGACGCAGTAGCCGATACTCTTGTAGCGAGCGATGGAGCGGTGATCTTGGTTTATGATCCGGAGACTGATTACGACAATGGAGCGATAAAAGGCTATCTCCGCGGCCCGCATAACTCCTGTTCCATAGGTGCTGGCTGTTATGACGTTGCGGCCTACGGCGAAACCTCAAACGGGTCAGGCACGGCGTCGTACATCAATTCCACAATAGCAGGGTACGAAGCCGCCGCGACATTTATCGAGCGTACCGGAACCACTGAAGTGCCGACAACCGGAACCGCCAGTTACACAGGCGATTATTCCGCGATGGTCTACTACATCACCTTGGGCGACCCGGTCTATAACGACGTCATCAGCGGCGATGCCGCTCTGGACGCGGATTTCAGCGACATGACGATCTCAGGCGCGATATCGAACCGCGTAGACGACGATCTGAGGACGTATGCCGACGTTTCCTTCACTGTATCTGACATCTCCGGCGGCGCTTTCGGCGGAACGGCCACCGGCGGTGAACTCATCGGATCGGTTTCGACCACTAGTGACGGAACCTACAGTGGCCTCCTGACCGGCGACACGGCAACCGAAGCTGTGGGATCGGTCTACTTGTTGCGTGAGGACAACAACCAAGAACGCTACGAGCGCGGCATCTTCATCGTCGAACAGACGCCCTGACGCACTGGGCAGAGCAGATCGACACGGTCGTGTTTTCAGTAAACTTACTAGCTTGGCACAAGTCCGCCTTGGGCTCACTGCCGACCTCGGAGGCAGCGCAGCATCTGGACAGATGCCCGGGAAGCGGCGGCGTGGACGGCCCTTACCTGCCTTTCACCCGGGCGTGCCAAACGCTGCACTGCGGCGCATAATTCCAGACGTTCGCTGCGAACGAAATCCAAAGGGCGGACGATCTCTCGCTCCGAGGTAGCAATGGCCGGAAAGTCGGTACTAGAAGTCCATCCCTCAAGCTGCCAAGTTTCGGACCTTCAATTGACATTCATGCCAACACGGTCTTTGCTCAACTTCACGAAACGACTAATCTCGGTTGCCTAAATCTACGTCGTGACCTGGCAGGGCAAGGTCAGGTAAAGATGCTCTGCTCCTACTTCGTTGAAACCGGCAATCTGCGCACGCGCGGATTCACCAATCTCAAGTCTACAGGTGAAAGACTGCGGTTGGGCCGTCCGGTTGTTAGGACGCCACCAAACTGTGAAGTCAATCAGGACTTCGGGGACAATATCGGCTTCCGCTCCAGCCTCATAAATCTTCTGAATGTCACCCAAGAAACGATGCCAAGGACGAAAGTTGTCCCGTTCCGGACTGCAATCGAGCTGTCCCCTCGGCACGCATGAAGGCGACTTGGCGAGTGGCATGAACCAAATTTCCCGACTGATGGTTTGGCCACCGACAATTGACTGGGCGACAACCTGTTGAAAATTCCCTCGACCGCCAGTGAGGTCGCCAGTCCAAAATGCTGTGAGCTCGAGGTTCTTCAGTTGATCACTTGTTGCGTCCAATGCGTTTGAATATTTGAGATTTGCCGTTGCGTTTTCTATCGTGATCGTTTGAGCCGACGGCCCGCTGGCAGTAAAGCGAAGGGCTGCGCTGAGCGAAACATGTCTAAGATCACGTTTTTCCGAACGCAAGCAATCTTCTGGCTTGAAGCTTCTCGAAGAGCAACGCAACTCGACTACCACTGGTGGATCGGTCTTTAACTTAATCGGAAGTAAACGATCAGAAATGTAAAAGCTCGCGGCGATGAGGATGCTCAATGCAGCCAGGGACTTCGAGACCACGTCAAGCAATACTAGTATCGTCGGCTTGTCTTCGCGCACGGAAGTTGGGCTGCCGGGACCTTCATCTCTGTGTAATTTCGACTCCTCGCTCATCTGTGGAGCCCACCGAGATCTAGGATCTTGCTACCGTGGTAGTACTCGCTTGGGTCCGCTGGGTTTCTCATCATCGGACAAGCGTTTGCCTGACCACCGCACGTATTTCTTTCTCCGTCATCTTGAATTCTTTCCTGCGGACTGCCGACAGCAGGTCTGGCATCCTCACCTTCAGAGACAGCGATCAATTCTGACCCGTCGGATTTGTAGAGCTCGAACCGAACTGCCCTGCCGTTTCCAACGCCTGTTAATAGATAATATTGAGAAATCGCTGCGCTCATCTCCTCTGATGAGGCTTCCTCGAGAAGCCACCGGTGACTATCTTCAGAGATGCTGCAGTATATCCCTATGCCCATGCTGGCGATGGGGAATCCTTGAAACCCTGCTTTCATCTTGACCACGTACTGGGTGTCTCGTTGGTGTTCCTCTATGCAGTAAAGCCTCTCGTTTTTTCCATCACAGCCAGTCCAATTCCTTGTTGGATCGCATTCGCCCTTTGGCATTAGATCGCATCCAGAAAACCGGATCCATCCTAGTCCAACCCACATCACATTGCTCTCTCCGGACTTCCGGTAATATCCGTCTTGGAAGCGCGAAAGCGGCGGGTTGTCGCGATGGCCTAGAATCCCCAAAGAGGAACGGCTATCCGCGAGATCGAGCGTTCGGTCGCTTCCAATCGCCGCGCACTCGCTTTCGTTCTCTAAAAGCGACAGAAGATAGCTGCCCCCTCCACCTTGGGCCATTTGAACAGTCGCGCGTTCGCCTGTCCGATCACGGTATTCCTTGGCAAGCTGGCTGCTGACCATATAGCGACCGCCCCTGGGGGAACTGTCCACGGAAATAAGAACATCCTCTGCGTGGACAGTGTTTGGAACCGGCATGAGGGCAATAGCTAGAGAAAACCAAACAGCAAACCGCTCAAATCCTGGCTTTGAAACATTCACCTCGAATGCCTCCCTATAATTGCAAGTAATATCTGAAACTTTTGGCAACTGTATCAGGATTCCGTTGAAATTCTAAACGATAGTTGGTCGAAGTAGTCGTGTCGTCTCA
>JBNKUW010000114.1:0-8457 GCA_050298835.1 Marivivens sp. | reverse complement strand
GCATCGGTATGTTTGAATTCCGCCAGCTTTCCGAAGTTCCAAATCAGGTAGCGAACGTTTTGGAATGCAAAGATGGCAATGCCGATCATGGCCACCGCAATAGCTAGCTGTTGGAACGGATTACCGTTGGCCCACGCGCGTGCGATGTCTTCGAAGACCGGGACTGTTGCGTTGGGGTGGGGCACCCAAAACAGAAGATACATGAAGAAAGTTACAGCGAGTCCACCTGCGCCGACCGAGGCGAGGAAGTAGAGTGGTGACCATTTGTCAGCCGGGCGATTAGTGAGTTGAGACATGAGTTCTCCGAAACATTAGCATTTTGTGATTAATGCGAATATGTCGAATCAAAAATACATGTCAATAACGTTATATTTCTGCCTTTTCCCCCGTAATTTCTTCGATACGTGCCCGAGCCGAGTTGCTGCGGGGCGTCCAGAGCCCACGATTTAAGGCCTCTTGAAGTCGCTCGGCGATTTCTTTCAACGCTGCTGGATTGTTGTCTTCGATGAATTTTCGGGTGTCCTCATCGTCAAGAAAAGCTGACTCTACCATGTCGAAATGGTGATTTTTAACTGCTCCGGTGGTTGCAGCAAAAGCAAACAGATAATCCACAGTTGCCGCTATTTCGAATGCCCCTTTATATCCATGACGCTTGATCCCCTCGATCCATTTGGGGTTCACTACACGAGAGCGCACAACACGTCCGATTTCGTCATCGAGCGTGCGAATGACCGGACGTTCGGGGCGTGAGTGGTCATTGTGATAGATGGGAACGTCTTGACCTTGGATCGATGAAATCGCGGCAGCAGCGCCTCCTTCGAACTGATAGTAATCATCACTGTCCAGGAGGTCGTGTTCGCGGTTGTCTTGGTTCTGAACGATCGCTTCGGTCTGGGAGAGCCGTTGGGTGAAACCCTGATGGTCGGCTTCGCCTTCTTGACCAGCCCCGTATGCGTAGCCGCCCCATTCGATGTAGGCATTGCCGAGGTCTGCTTTGTCATTCCAGATGCGTTCATCGATCAGCGCTTGAAGGCCTGCACCATATGCACCGGGTTTGGACCCGTAGACACGGGATTGTCCCTCTCCAGCGCGTGCGCGGGCAGCAGCGGGGTTCTGATCGTCGCTTTCGTCGAGCTCCTGAACCGCGCGGGCAGCGCTATCGACAAGGGCAATGAGCTGTGGGAAAGCATCGCGGAAAAAGCCCGAAACGCGCAGGGTGACGTCCACGCGAGGGCGACCAAGGACCCCTTCGGGGAGGATTTCGAATCCAGTGACACGACGGTTGGCACTGTCCCATTTGGGCTTCACACCCATAAGGGCAAGTGCCTGAGCGATGTCATCGCCACCGGTGCGCATGTTGGCGGTTCCCCAAGCTGTAACGAGCATCGTGCGCGGCCAATCACCGTGGTCCTGAAGGTGCTTTTCAATCAACAGGTTTGCGGATTTCCAGCCGAGTTTCCAAGCCGTGGGAGTTGGAACTGCACGACTATCGACGCTGAAGAAATTTTTGCCAGTAGGCAGCACGTCAAGGCGGCCACGGGTCGGGGCGCCAGAAGGACCGGGGGCGATTGCATGACCGTTTAGGGCGGAGAGAATCGCAGAGCCTTCGTCGGGGCCGCAGGATTGGATGATCGGGCGGATGGTTTCAGTGATTTCTGCGATGACTGCTGCCGATTTCGGGCCGGGGGGTGGCGCTTGCCGGGCTTCTCCAGCATCGCCCCAACCGCCGTCCTGCAGGAGCGATTGAGACAGGGTTTCCAGCCGTTCGACGGTATCGCCGGCCGTGCGCCAAGTTCCGCCAGTTTCGAGGATCGCTGGTTTCGGGCCGGTCCACGGGGTGCCGAGGTCGGCTGAAAGTGGATCAAAATCGAGACCGAGGTCATCGGCCAGAGCGCGCAGGAGCGAAGCGTCGGGGCCGATACCGTTTCCGCGCGGAACGCGGGCGAGCGCGATGGCTAGGTCAAGCGCCTGTTGACCAGTAGGAGACTGACCGAAAATGTGGAGGCCGTCTCGGATTTGGGCTTCTTTCAACTCGCAAAGATAGGCGTCGAGTTTGGCGAGGTCGCTTTCTTCATCGCCCGACATGCCAACGTCGGAGGCAAGGCCGGTAACCTCGGACAACGAGAGGATCTCGCGTCTGAGTGTGTCGATCCTGCGTGGGTCGACGCCAGCAGCCTCGTAGTATTCATCGACCAATGCTTCGAGGTCACGCAGCGGGCCGTAGCTTTCGGCGCGAGTAAGGGGCGGGGTGAGGTGGTCGATGATAACTGCTTGCGCCCGGCGTTTGGCTTGGGTGCCTTCACCGGGGTCGTTGACGATGAAGGGGTAGATGTGCGGCGTGGGGCCAAAGACGGCCTCGGGCGTGCAGGTTTCGGACAGGGCGAGCGCCTTGCCGGGGAGCCATTCGAGGTTCCCGTGTTTGTCCATGTGGACGATGGCGTGGGCGCCAAAACTGTGGCGGAGCCAGAAGTAGAAAGCGAGGTAGTTGTGCGGCGGAACGAGGTCTGGCGAGTGGTAGGTGTCTGCCGGGTCGATGTTATAGCCGCGGGCCGGTTGCAGGCCGACGCAGACGTTCCCGAATTGCATTACTGAGAGTTTAAAGCGACCGCAGTCAACCTCTCCTGTTTCGAAGAACGGGTCTTGTTCTGGAGCACCCCAACGCGCCTCTATGTCACGGCGGAGCTCCCAAGGGAGTTGCCCGTAATCGCGGTGGTAGTCCGCGAGCGACAGGTCCACGCCTCCGGTTCGGTCAGCACGATCGGTGAGCCAGTTTGTTGGCCCTGCCATCATGCGTTTCATCAAGTCATCAGAGGAAACGGGAGCATCGTGCAGGTGGTAGCCGTTTTCGGCGAGCAGGTTCAGGACGTGAACGGTTCCAGCGGGTGTATCGAGGCCAACACCGTTGGCAAGCCGCCCGTCCTTGTTCGGATAATTGGCGAGGACGAGGGCGACGCGGCGGTCGTTTGGCGCGGCGCGGCGGAGTTTGGCCCAGTTAGCAGCGAGTTTGACGACAAAATCGATCCGGTCGCCGCGCGACTGGTAGGCGGCGATGGGGCATTCGGTGGCCTCATCGAAATAGGCCTGACCTTTGAAGCTGATCGCGCGGGACAGGATACGACCGTCAACCTCTGGCAGGGCGACGTTCATTGCGATGTCACGGGCGGACAGACCGGTGAGCCCGCTGTCCCATGCTTCCTCCGAGCTACCGGCGAGAACGACCTGAAAGACAGGGGCGTTGTTAGAAAAGGACGCGGCGAACGGGTTATCGGCGCCTTCACCCGCGTGCGGGCTTCCCACGGCAAAGGAGGTGCAGTTGAGGATGACCTCGGGCGGACAATCGGTGAATAGCGTTTCGAGCGTAGCGACGGAAACGGGGTCTTTGAGTGACGCAACAAAGACGGGGAGCGGGTTCAGTCCGGCGCGGAGGAGAGATTTGGTCAGGCGATTGATCGGGTTCAGACCGGCCCCCTGAACAAGGGCGCGGTAAAAGACCACGGGTACAACGGGTGCGCCCTTTGTCCAGTTCTCTTTCACATCGGTAAGATTCGACAGGCCAAGGCCCGGCCAGTAAATGCCGGCGCGCAGGAGTGGAGAAGCAGCAGCAGGTTTTTCACCGCCATCCAGCATGGCGCGGGCGTAGCCGAGGAAGCTCACGGCGTTCTGTGGGCCGCCCTCGACGAGGTAGGACCAGAGAGCGTCGTAGTCTTCTCCGTTTACTGTGGAGAGTTCGCGCAACTCACTATCCGGTTTGTCGTCACCGGGGAGGGCGGCAAAGGGAATGCCAGCCTCGTAGAGGCGGGCGGCGTATTGTTCGAGCCCGTATTTCCAGTATCCCGCCCCGCCCAGAACGCGCGCGATTACGATCCGCGATTTTGTCGCGCAACCGTCAAGGTGCAGATCCACGGACATCGGGTGCATAAGGTTCATTAGAGACGCGAGGCGGAGCGACGGAGCGTCTGTCATTTCCGCGCGTGCTTCGGACAAAGCGGCCAGTTCCGTGTCGGCAGCAGAGATCACCACAACGTCGGCGGGGGATTGGCCGAGATCGACAGGTTCCTTGCCGTCGTCGATATTTCCGGGGGTCGCTGCCAGCAGGTGCATTGAACAGAACCTTGTTTTGAGGCATCAGCGCGGCAAAAGGAGCCGCATCATGCCGGATTACAGTAAGTCAGGCCCGTCGACCGGGCACAAAGGATACCCGCGCCATAAGGAACACAATGCCAAGGGCACGGACAAGAACCCTTTTGGGGGACGGAACGACAAAGCCGCGCTTCTCGAGCGGATGAAAAAAGCCGCCGAGAAGAAGGCCGAGTAGCTCACAGCGCCTTCTCCATGAAAATGGAGGAGGCGGCATCGGGGTAATCCCCGAACGGACCACAGCGAGTGAACCCCTGCCGTTCATAGAGCCGGTGCGCCGCGTGCAGCAGGTTTCCTGTTTCCAGCTTGAGCGAGGGGAGGCCCTCCGCACGGGCTTCGTCCTCAATCTGGCGGAGGAGCGCGGCGGCGATACCCTTGCCCCGTGCAGCGTCATCCACGAACATCGATTTAACCTCGCCATATCCGTCCTTGATCGCCAAGGCGCCGGTGCCAAGCACGCGGTCGCCTTCTCGTGCGGTAAAGAACCGGATGTTTTCGGCGCAAAGCTGGTCGATATCGAGAAAGAAGTTATCCTCGGGAGGGAAAAGCGACTGCATCAGAGCGTGCGAGGCCCTGAGAAGGGTGCTCGCTTGCTCGTCTTTGGGATTGCCGCGTTCGACGATGATCATGCGGTCAAAGCTTCTGTGATTGCAGCATGGTTCAGGCCTGCTTCGCCGATGACGACCAAGCGGGTTTCGCGCGGGCCGGTGAACGGCTGATCGAAATAGGTGTCGATCCGCGGGCCAACGGCCTGAAGCGTCAGACGCATGGGTTTGCCCGATACGGCGATAAACCCTTTGAGGCGCAGGATGTCGTGGGTTTTAATCACTTCAGCCACTTTAGCGCTGAACACCTTGGGATCTGCGATTTCGCCCAAGTTTACCACGAAACTCTCGAATTCATCGTGGTCATGGTGGTGGTGATCGTCGTCGTGGTCGTCATCATCGTCATGATGATGGTGATGCACCTCGCCACGGGCGTCCATATCACCCTCCGCTCCGATACCCTGACCCAAGAGGACATCGACGGGGAGAGCGCCCATCGACGCTTTGACAACGTGAACGCCATCGCGGCTCTCTTCGATAAGTTGTTTGGTGAGCGTGTCGGCTTCGTCTTCGCTCAGCAGATCGGCTTTGTTAACGACGATCATATCAGCACAGGCGATCTGGTCGTCAAACAGTTCGGAAAGCGGCGTTTCATGGTCAAGATTGCCGTCTTGTTTGCGCTGGGCGTCAACGGCCTCGACCGAATGGGCGAAGCGGCCTTCGGTTACGGCTTTGCCGTCCACAACGGTAATGACGCCATCCACGGTCACTTTGGTCGATACGCTCGGCCAGTTGAAGGCGCGGACCAGCGGCTGTGGCAGGGCAAGGCCGGAGGTTTCGATCACAATGTGGTCGGGTCTGTCTTCGCGGTCGAGCAGCTTTTCCATCGTCGGGATAAAGTCGTCAGCGACGGTGCAGCAGATGCAGCCGTTCGACAGTTCCATCACGTCGTCTTCGGTGCAGGTTTCGTCGCCACACCCTTTCAGGATGTCACCATCGACGCCAAGGTCACCGAATTCGTTGATGATGAGCGCAATCCGTTTGCCTTGGGCGTTTTGTAGCATGTGGCGGATGAGTGTGGTTTTGCCGGCACCGAGAAAACCGGTGACAACGGTGGCAGGAATCTTGGCAGGCATAGCGGGCTCCGTTATGGGTCTCGGAATATGTGGCCTAATGAGGCTGGAAAGGAAAGACGATGGGCGATCGGATCACCATTTGCGAAAGCTGTCGATCGGATGGACCGGCAAAGGGTGCGACCCTCGCGGACAGGCTACGGCCGTTGGTGGAGGCCGAGGTCAACACAACCGACTGCATGATCGTCTGCGGTAATCCGGTAACTGTGTCTTTCCGTGCAGAAGGCAAGGCAGCGTACCTGTTTTCCGGTGTCGATCCAGAAACGCAAGCGGAAGAAGTCGCCGAATTTGCCCGACTGTATGCAGCGGCCGATGATGGTCTTGTTGAAGATGTTCGTTCCATCGGCCAACTGCGGTTTTGCTTGATTGGGCGTATCCCGGCCTAGTCGCGGTCCCAGAGCGCTCCTGCTATAAGGCCGAGAAGAGTCCAAGACATAAAAGCAACCCCGAGGCTACGCGACACGAAATGGCCGCTCAATTCCGGCGGCGCGAAACCATAGTAGGTTTCAACAGTCGGAGCCCCAATCAGGTGAGGTGCAGCGATAAGCAAGAGGGCTAAAATGTAGTGACCTCTCATCGTACCGAATGCAAATAGTGCCAGTGCAATTGCAGTTGCTGCAACCGTTCCGACCCACCAGATCTGACGCATGTCCAGATCAGCCGCTACCGTTCCAGGAAGCTCAGGTGCAAGTCCGAAAGACGGAGCAAGGTTCAACGCGACGAACCCGCAAATCCCCCAGATGACACCGGTTCGTGCGTTTACCTGAATACCTTTGAATTTTGCCAAAGCAAAAAGCGCAATCAGGACAAAAGCCAATCCCGTATAGGTCACGAGGTTGGCAGCAAAGGTCGAAAAATGCCTTGGCATTTCGGACCAGATATCAGGATGCCCAGCAGGCGACATGGCTCCGGACGCAGAGAAATGCACCCGATCACCGGTTTCATAGAGTTCACCTTCCATCAACAATGGGACGACAAAGGTAAACTGAAGTAGGGCCGCAAGGGCACCCGCGGCCAGACCAGCGAACAATGCGCTGGTGAAAATCTTTTTGCTCATTGGATCAGTAGCTCTGCCTTAGTGGCAGGGGAACCCGATCGAGTGGCGCGCATCATGCGCAATGTCGTGCGCAGCGGCCGAGTGGCTCAGGCCAGCAGCGAAGACAAGGCCGAGGCCCAGAACAACAGCAGCAGAAATCGACATGATTTCAGAGTTGATGCGTGCGATTGAGAGTACTTTGGTCATTTTCTTTTCTCCTTATCCGTCACACCCGACGGAAATTGACGTTCTCGCGCGGTCGGTCTCCTGGCTCGCGGGTCGCTGCGTTTCCTCGGCCTTCCCGGTTTCCCAGTGGCGGTTGAGGCACGCTCGCCGCATACAGTCGCGGGGGCGGCTGCGGAATTGGCCCTCCGGATGGGATCCGGCCTTACCGCATTCCCGGTTATCCTCTGGCGCTTTGCGCATTTGGTGAGGCACCGTGCAAACCCTTTTTGCGCTGTTCAGGTCCAATGCGTCAAGGTGGATTCGCGACCGGAGAAAGGTTGTTAGCGCCTTCATTTGAAATTTTTCGCACTAGCGTTGTGGTCGTAGGTACCCAGCAGTGCTGTCATGCTTTGGGGATATCAGCGATATATTGTGGATAACTGGCCGAATGCTGCCATATGCGGTGCGGATTCGTTGACTCTTGGTAGGAGGCTTCGCCACAGTTGGAGTCTGAGAATCAAAAGAGTGTCCCGCGTGAAGTTTACAAAACTGCGTCTCAACGGCTTCAAGAGCTTCGTCGATCCGACCGACTTGATTATCGCGGACGGGCTGACTGGCGTTGTCGGACCGAACGGGTGCGGAAAATCGAATCTTCTCGAAGCTCTTCGTTGGGTCATGGGAGAGAACCGCCCGAAGGCAATGCGTGGTGGCGGAATGGAAGACGTGATTTTTGCAGGGGCGGCCTCCCGTCCGGCACGCAATTTTGCCGAAGTAGCGCTGGTTATCGACAATCAGGAGCGGCTCGCTCCGGCGGCATTTAACGATGCGGACAATCTAGAAATTGTACGCCGGATTACGCGCGATATCGGGTCAGCCTATAAGGTCGGTACTAAAGATGTTCGGGCGCGGGATGTGCAGATGCTGTTCGCGGATGCCTCAACGGGTGCCCATTCGCCGGCGCTTGTTCGTCAGGGACAGATTTCGGAACTGATTAACGCAAAGCCCAAAGCGCGTCGGCGTATTCTTGAAGAAGCTGCAGGTATCTCTGGACTCTATCAGCGCCGTCATGAGGCTGAACTCAAGCTGAAAGCCGCCGAGGCAAACCTTGAACGTGTCGACGATGTGGTTGAGCAGCTATCGAACCAATTGGCACAACTTGCCCGACAGGCTCGTCAGGCAGCACGGTATCGTGAAATCGGTGAAAAGCTGCGTCAGTCCGAAGGAATGTTGTTGTATCGACGCTGGAAAGAAGCGGAAGAAGCGCGACTGAAAGCAGTTGAAACACTACGGGAGAGGACAGTCGCCGCATCCCAAGCAGAGCCAGCACCTGGCGCTGCAACTGGTGAAGAACTTCGCGCACCAGATCGAGAACGCCAACTTCATGCACTGTTTCCGCGGCGAATGGGTGCTCAAGCTCAACTCCACCCCGCAGTTCCTGGAC
>JBNKUW010000113.1:0-8470 GCA_050298835.1 Marivivens sp. | reverse complement strand
TTGGATCGGCCATGCCGCAGCGTCGCCTAGTGCACAAATGGTGTGACCTTCGACCTGCTTGGTCACGTCCCACAGCATGTCGATTTCCTCGACCGAGGCGTTGCCTTCGACCAGACGTTCCATCACGCGCATCATCCAGCCTGTACCTTCACGGCACGGGGTACACTGACCGCAGGACTCGTGCTTGTAGAATTTGGACAGGCGCCAGATCGCTTTGACGATATCGACCGATTTATCCATGACGATGACCGCTGCAGTACCAAGGCCGGAGCCAAGCTCACCACGCAGGTAGTCAAAGTCCATGATGGCGTCTTTCATCTTTTCCCCGCGCACGCAGGGAACAGAGGACCCACCCGGAATAACGGCCAGCAGGTTATCCCAGCCGCCACGGATGCCACCGCAATGCTTTTCGATCAGCTCTTCGAACGAAATCGACATCTCTTCTTCGACGACGCAGGGGTTGTTTACGTGACCAGAGATCGCGAACAGCTTGGTGCCTGCATTGTTCTGACGGCCAAAGCCCGAGAACCAAGATGCGCCACGACGAAGGATCGTCGGCACAACGGCAATAGATTCGACGTTATTCACAGTGGTCGGGCAGCCATAAAGGCCCGCACCAGCCGGGAACGGCGGTTTCATACGCGGCATGCCCTTTTTGCCCTCAAGGCTTTCGAGCAGCGCAGTTTCTTCACCACAGATATACGCGCCAGCGCCGTGGTGCAGATACAGATCAAAATCCCAGCCAGAGCCAGCAGCGTTCTTACCCAGAAGGCCGGCGTCATATGCTTCGTCGATCGCGGCTTGCAGGGCTTCACGTTCACGGATGTATTCGCCGCGAATATAGATGTAGGCCGCATTGGCGTTCATTGCGAAAGAAGCGATCAAGCAGCCTTCGATCAGCGTATGCGGATCGTGGCGCATGATTTCGCGGTCTTTACAGGTGCCCGGCTCCGATTCGTCTGCGTTCACAACGAGGTAGGAAGGACGACCGTCCGATTCCTTGGGCATGAAGGACCATTTCAAACCGGTCGGGAAGCCAGCACCGCCACGACCACGCAGGCCCGAGGCTTTCATCTCGTCAATGATCCAGTCCCGGCCCTTTTTGATGAGGCCAGCGGTGCCATCCCAATGGCCGCGCGCCTTGGCCCCCGCGAGGGTCCGTTCATGCATACCGTAGATATTGGTAAAAATCCGGTCCTGATCCTTGAGCATGGCTCACCTTTCATCATTCTGGCGTGACCGCCAGATGCCATAAGTCATCCATAAAGCCCAGCCGAAACCGACAAGGGCAAGAAGATCAAATAGGGCCCGTGTCCGATTGGACAGCCCCATCTGATCCCCGATCCATGTGGCCAGAATCCAAAACACGCCAACACCGGCCAGAAACAGCGCCGCGCGCCGTCCGTCCTGAGAATTGCTATGTTTCGGGTTCTGGCTCATGAGTTCGTCTTAGTAGTCGTTGGTTTTGGCACGTTCCTTAAAGACTTCGATGCCTTGTTCAACGATAATTTTCGCTTGGTTCACCCACTTGTCGCGGGTAACGCGTCCTTTGAAGCGGGGAAGATTGCTATCCATCCACGCGACATCATCTGCACCCCAGTTCGCGATCTGATCAAAGTGATAGATCCCGAGGTTGTTGCACAGTTCTTCAAGCTTGGGTCCGATACCTTCGATGGTCTTGAGGTCGTCAACTTGACCACCGCGCGGGGCATCTAGGCCGGTCGGCTTTACACCACCTTCGGTCGATGCTGCGGCAGCAGGTTCTGCGGCCGGTGCCGGAGCAGGCGCAGCCTCTTTAGCAGGTGCAGCAGACGTATCATCTGCAGGAGCTTCATAGCGCCACTGACCCTTTTGAGCAGCAAGCTCTTCCTGACCAGCGAGTCGTTTCGTCGGTTGGATCACAGGGCCACTGGTCTCAGACGCGGTCTCAGCAGGTGCGGCAGGTTCTGCGGCATCGGCCTCTGTTTCTGCTTCGCCTTCGTAGCGCCATTCACCTTTTTGTGCGGCCAGTTCCTCTTCACCGGCGAGCTTTGCCGAAGGTTTGACAACCGGATCGGCAGCAGGAGCTACATCAGCGACGGGCGCGGCAGCAGGTGCAGCACTAGGGGCCACGCTGCTTGTAGGGGCATCGTCCCCAGCAGCAGAACTGATTTCGCCACAGAAGAAATAGGCGAGGATAAGCGCAGCGATCGCCGCAACAACAATCCCGGCCAGAATGGACAATAACCAATTCCATTCAGCACCAACACCCAAAATAATTGCGGCAACAACGCCGATAATCGCACCGGCTAGCCACGAAATCTCGCGGCAACCCCAACCGTCATTCGAATTTGACATAGTCTCAACTCCTTCAACGTCCCGTGAATTCACCTCTTGTTTCCAGAGGCTTCATCGCCTTCATAAAGGAAGACTACAAAAAATTGTATCGATTGTTGATCCAGACCCAGAATCCACCACGAAAGTAGAATAAATTAGCCAATTTCCGGGCCCGATCTGCGATTATTTTGCTTCTTCTGCGAGTTTCGTTGCCTGATCTACCCAGTTGTCACGCTCGATCCGGCCTTTGAATTTCAGACGGGCGTCGACCCAGGAAATTTCCTCTGCGGTCCACTTGGAAATCTGATCGAAGTGGTAGAAACCCATTTCGTTCAGAACACCTTCAAGCTTTGGACCAACGCCAGAAATCCGTTTCAGATCGTCCTTGCCGCCATCACGCGGGGCCGACAAGATTTCAGGCTGTTTTTCTTCAACCGCTGCGGCCGGCGCCTCTGCTGGGGCAGCCGGCTTTGGTTCTGCCTTCGGCGCGGCTTTCTTGGCAGCGGGCTTGGCCGCAGGCTTTTTAGCCTTGTTCGCAGCAGCACCGGCGCCGGACTTGATCCAAGGTGTGAGAAGCGGAACTTCGGTGCCGTCGATACGCTTCACAGTGTCGCCAATGTCAGACGCGAGCTGAACAGAAGCGTTGTACTGGTGACGACCGCTTTCGTGGTCGGTCAGAGAGGTCAGGCCGGACAGCGGCTCTGCAGCGTAGCGGCCGTTCTGCGGACCGGCGACCGGTACATTACCCGCGGCCAGTTCGTTGAGCAGTTCGCGCAGCTTATCGGCGGTCAGGTCTTCGTAGTAGTCTTTGCCGATTTGCGCCATAGGTGCGTTGGTGCAAGCCCCAAGGCATTCGACTTCTTCCCAAGTGAATTTGCCGTCAGCCGAAAGAGTGTGCGGATGGTCGTTGATGACCTCTTTGCAGACACCGACGAGGTCTTCGGCACCACAGATCATGCACGACAGGGTGCCGCAAATCTGGATGTGCGCGATCGAGCCGGTCGGCTGTAGTTGGAACATAAAGTAGAACGACGCAACTTCGAGCGCGCGAATATAGGCCAAGCCCAACATGTCGGCGACAGCTTCGATTGCGGGCTGCGTCAGCCAACCTTCTTGCTCTTGGGCGCGCCACAGAAGCGGAATAATCGCGGAGGCCTGACGACCTTCGGGGTATTTCTTGATCTGAGCTTCGGCCCACGCTTGGTTCGCGGCGGTAAAGGCAAAGGATTCGGGCTGTTCGTGGTGCAAACGGCGAAGCATCGGCGTCAGGCTCCGGTCTTAGAGGCGGCGCGGAATGCACCAGCCGGGGTTTCTATTTCAGTCGGGCGGCTCACTGGCACGCCTCTGTCAGGAGCCTCATGCTCCCGTCGGGTTCAAGCACCGCCAATCCAGCGTCATAAAGCGCGGAAACAGCGGCAAAAACTTGTCTATCGTCTAGGCCGGAAGCCGAGTAGACGGCATCCTGATTGTCGTCATTCACGACACATCCGTTCGCTTCGATGGCAGAAAGGAGCGCGAATTTATCCTCCTCCCCGTCCGCCAACGCGGCACAGGGCAGTAGGATAATTGCAATGGCGCTCCAGACTTTCATCAGCGGTCGATCTCTCCGAACACAACGTCGAGCGAACCGATGATCGCAGCAACGTCAGCCAATTGGTGACCGCTTGCGATAAAGTCCATCGCTTGCAGGTGCAGATACCCAGGCGCGCGGATTTTCGAACGGTAAGGTTTGTTCGTTCCGTCAGCTTTGAGGTAGACACCGAATTCGCCCTTAGGCGCTTCGACCGCTGCGTAAACTTCGCCTTCGGGAACGTGGAACCCTTCGGTGTATAGCTTGAAGTGGTGGATGAGCGACTCCATCGAGGTTTTCATGTCGCCACGCTTCGGCGGGGTCAGCTTGCCACGCGCAAGGACGTCACCGCCTTCGACGCGCAGTTTGGCAATCGCCTGTTTGATGATCGACGTTGACTGGCGCATCTCTTCCATACGGACGAGGTAGCGGTCATAGCAGTCGCCGTTCTTACCAACAGGGATCTGGAATTCGAATTCATCGTAGCATTCGTAAGGCTGCGCACGACGCAAATCCCAAGCCAAGCCGGAACCACGCACCATCACACCCGAGAAGCCCCACTGCTGGATTTCTTCTTCGTTCACGATGCCGATATCGACGTTCCGCTGTTTGAAGATACGGTTTTCAGTCAGCAGGCCGTCGATGTCGTCCAGAACGTTCGGGAAGTGGTTGGCCCACTCTTCGATATCATCGAGAAGCGCATCGGGAAGGTCCTGATGAACACCACCGGGACGGAAGTAGTTTGCGTGCAGACGGGCACCGCAAGCACGTTCGTAGAAGATCATGAGCTTTTCACGTTCTTCAAACCCCCAGAGCGGCGGCGTCAGTGCACCAACGTCCATCGCCTGCGTGGTCACGTTCAGAAGGTGGTTCAGGACACGACCGATTTCCGAATAGAGCACACGGATCAACTGAGCACGGCGCGGAACCTCAACACCGGTGAGACGTTCGATTGCCAAACACCATGCGTGTTCCTGGTTCATCGGCGCCACATAGTCGAGACGGTCGAAATACGGCAGGTTTTGCAGGTAAGTCCGCGATTCCATCAGCTTTTCAGTACCGCGGTGCAGCAGACCGATGTGCGGGTCGCAACGCTCTACGATTTCACCGTCCAGTTCCAGAACCAGACGCAACACGCCGTGAGCCGCAGGGTGCTGCGGGCCAAAGTTGATGTTGAAGTTACGGATCTTCTGTTCGCCGGTTTGGGCGTCAGAGCTTCCGTCGTCAAATTTGGAGCCATCCATCATGCGTGTGCCCTCGCAAGGTTATCCTGCCATTTTTGTGGCAGCGGGCCGACATTAGCGGCGACCCAATCGTATTGATCCTTCAGAAGCTGCACGGTGCGTCCGAGCAGCCCCTCGTCCATCGCGGCACGTGTGCCTTCATGGACCTTTCGTTCTGTATCAAAGCCCGTCGCAGAAATATCGAGAAACGCACAGAGCTTTTCCCAACCTGCTTCGGTCAGCATTTCTTCGGTGTAGAGAACCATCAGGTCCTCTGCCGGAACCACAGCGCGCAGTTTTTCGATCACGACGCGATAGTCGCCACGATCAAGTATATCACGATTCCCTTCGCCTTCGATAAGGCGGGAAATCCGGCGCGGCGCGGTCTCGGCCACATTGTCAGCACCGTCCTGACGTTTAGAGACCATGCGTACATGGCTCCACAGGCGGTCCAGCGGGTCGCGGATCAGGTAGACGACTTTGACGTTGTCCTGAACGGCGATCATGTCGGCCAGTTCCTTTTCGCTTAGAAGCGAATAGGCGGGCGTCATATCGGCGACCAGACGTGTGGAATCGTCTGCGTTTTCCATCAGCCAGTCACGGTAGGCCTGATGCCCTGCCCGCTCTCCGGTCAGCATGGAAAGAAGCCCCCGATAGGCGCGAAGATTGCGCTTGAGGTTGGCTTCCCATTTGGCATTGCCCGATGATTTCGCAAATTCGCGCTTGCGGCGGAGTTCGTCACGACGCCCTGTCATTCCTGACACGACCGATGACCGGTTCGCAGCATCCATGGTGTCCCAATAATGAACCTCCTTCACCTCCCGGAGTGAACACTCCGGATGGTCGTGCAGCATACGATAAAGCCAGGACGTGCCTGCCTTTGTCGCACCTACACAGAAAAGGAGGGTTGGGTCTGCCATCGATTACTTCGCTTCGGCCTTATCATCACCAGGAAGGATGTACTCGGCACCTTCCCACGGGCTCATGAAATCGAACTGGCGGTATTCCTGAACCAGCTTCACGGGTTCGTAGACAACGCGCTTTTGCGCTTCGTCATAGCGTACCTCGGTGTAACCGGTGGTCGGGAAATCCTTGCGCAGCGGGTGACCACGGAAACCGTAGTCGGTCAGGATGCGGCGCAGATCGGGGTGCCCCGAGAACAGGATGCCGAACATATCGAAAACTTCGCGTTCGAACCAGTTTGCACTGGGGTGAACATCGATGATCGAGGGAACCATTTCGTCTTCGCGGACTGAGACGCGCAAACGGATGCGGTGGTTCTGGTACATCGACAGGAAGTGGTAGATGACATCGAACCGCTTTGCGCGCCCCGGATAGTCAACTGCCGTAATATCGACGAGCGACGAAAACTGGCAGGAGGCGTCGTTCTTGAGGAATTCCACAAAAGAGACGATCTGCGACGGGGTCACGTCGACGTTCAGTTCACCGAATTCAACATCCCAGCCCATTACGGCATCGGACTGTTTCAGCTCCAGCAGGGCGCCGAGTTCCTTGAGTGCTTCGGACATGGGTCCCCCTTATCGGATGATTGTGCCGGTGCGACGCATTTTGCGTTGCAACTGCAGAATACCATAGAGCAGTGCCTCTGCCGTCGGCGGGCAACCCGGAACATAGACGTCCACGGGAACGATACGGTCACAGCCGCGCACAACAGAGTAGGAGTAGTGGTAGTAACCACCACCGTTCGCACAGGATCCCATAGAGATCACATAGCGCGGTTCCGGCATCTGGTCGGAAACCTTGCGGAGCGCCGGAGCCATTTTGTTGGTCAGCGTACCTGCAACGATCATCAGGTCCGACTGGCGCGGGGAAGCGCGCGGCGCGGTCCCGAACCGTTCAAGGTCATAGCGCGGCATAGAGGTGTGCATCATCTCAACAGCGCAGCAGGCCAGACCAAAGGTCATCCAGTGCAGCGAACCGGTACGGGCCCAGTTGATGATGTCAGCGGTCGAGGTAACAAGGAAACCCTTGTCCTGAAGCTCTGTATTGATGGCCTGAGTGACAACTTCCTTGTCGACGCCAGCCGTATTTGCGCCGGTCATCATTCCCATTCCAGAGCCCCTTTCTTCCATTCGTAAGCAAAGCCGATCGTCAGAACGGCGAGGAATACCATCATCGACCAGAAGCCGACCATGCTAAGGTCTTTAAAGGCCACGGCCCAAGGGAAGAGGAACGCCACTTCGAGGTCGAAGATGATGAAGAGGATCGACACGAGGTAAAACCGCACGTCGAATTTCATACGAGCATCATCAAACGCGTTAAATCCGCATTCATAGGCCGATACTTTTTCGGGATCCGGGTTGCGCACGGCCACGATCACTGCCGACAGCACCAGAACAAGGCCGATGGCAATGGCAAGGCCAAGGAACACGATGATGGGGAGGTATTCGCGAAGCATCTCTTCCACGACAGGTCCTTTCCTGCAAAACGAGGCCCGCGAACTGCAGGTCCGTTGGTTTGCAATGGCTTTACCCTTGCCGCGTCAGAGGGTCAACCAAGCGGCACCGCCCCAAGCCTCGTTTTTTTCGGTTCCGGACCCAAAGGCGTTTCTTTTAGGACCCGCAATCTGGGCTGATTTCCCAAGAAACGCGCCCTATTCGGCTTTGTTCTGCCAAACAGGGCGTCGTTTGTCGAAGAACGCGCCGATTCCTTCTGTTGATTCAGGACTTTTCCATCGATCGCTGAGTGCCGCGATGCTGAGATCGATATCCTTGGAAGAAACTTTTGCCCCCAACGCTCTGGCGAGCGCCTTTGCATCGGCAACGGCACCAGTGGCGCAGGACAGATAGGGGACGACTTCGGCCTCTATCGCTGCGTCCAGTTCATCTGCCGAGACCACACGGGCAACGATACCGAGCGTACGGGCCTCTTCCGCATCGAAAATTCGCGCAGACATAAAGACGCGCCGCGCCATAGCCTCTCCCATGCGGGCAAGGACATAGGGGCCAATCGTCGCCGGGATCAGCCCCAATCTGGTCTCTGTGAACCCGAACTGCGCCGTATCAACCGCGATTGCGACGTCACAGACGCACGCCATACCGACACCACCACCAAATGCATTGCCGCCGACGCGGCCAATCAGAGGTTTGGGCATTTCGTTCAACGCTCTGAGCATATTGGCCAGTCTGCGGGCTTCGGCCTCTTTCGTTGCGGCGTCTGCTTCGAACTGTTCTCGCATCCATGCCAGATCCCCGCCCGCGCAAAAGGTCTTGCCTTCTTGATCCAGGATCACGACGCGAACGGCAGGGTCATTGCCTAAACGTTCAGCCGCTTCGGTCAATTCGTCCATCATGAGTGCGGACAAGGCATTGTGTTTTTCAACCCGCGCAAGCGTCAGGCG
>JBNKUW010000112.1:0-8513 GCA_050298835.1 Marivivens sp. | reverse complement strand
TGGCGGTCGACTGGTCGTAACCGGCACCAACACCCAATCCTGTGGTACCACCGTTGAAGGCGGTGTGCTGGAGGTTTCCTCGGACGGCAACCTTGGTGCGGCATCTGGCGGTCTGACGCTTGATGGTGGCGCTCTGGCAACCAGTGGCGACCTCTCGACCGGTCGTTCGGTGACTGTCGGTGCAGGCAATGGCGAAGTCCAAGCAGCGGCTGGGACAACCCTTTCTCTGACCGGTTCGGTTTCCGGTGCTGGTAACCTGACCTCTTCGGGTTCGGGTGTTCTTGACATGTCCGGTTCGACCGTTCTCGCTGGGAACTTTAATGTCACCGGAGGTCGTGTGAACCTTGGTGGTACTGTTCAGGCTGCTGGCATGAATGTTGGTGCTGGCGCGACCCTGAGCGGTAGCGGCACCCTGACAGGTGACCTTGTCAACGATGGTACGATTCAGGCCGGTAACTCTCCGGGCACGTTGACGGTGGCTGGCGATGTGACGCTGAACTCTGGTTCAACTGTTGATATCGACGTTGATGGTCTTACTTACAGTGCCGCTGGTGGCGCAGGTAGCTACGACCGCATCGCTGTAACCGGTGCAGCATCTGTCTTTACCGCAGGTGGTGAAGTCGCGCCGATCCTTCGTGGGATCACCGGCGACGCAACCAACACCTTTGATCCGTCGATCGGTGATGCGTTCCGCATTGTTACCACCGAAAACGCAACCGGTGTCACAGGTACATTTGCGACCGTGACGAACCCGACATTGGGTATGCCGGCCAACACGCGTTTCGATGTTCTTTACGGCGCAAACTACATTGATCTGGTGCTGACCCCCGAAAGCTTCGGGACACTGGTTACCGGCTTTGGCATCCGCAACCTCGACAACTTTGCAACTGCACTTGACGATGCCCGTCCGGACGCAGGAACCAATGCTGCTGATGACATGACAGCCCTGATGCAAGAGTTCTACGGTCTGAATTCGACCCAGCTTTCGACTGTTATGTTGCAGCTTTCCGGTCAGATCCATGCCTTTGCCCTTGCTGATGTTCGTGACACCAGTCGCAGTTCGGCTGAAACGGTTCTGCATCAGATGGACAGCAACGTCAAAGACGGCGACAACATGTGGTTCGATATTTCGGGCTTTACCTCCGCCAATGACGCTGACAGCGTGGCTTCGGCTTCGGATACGCAGCATCGTTCGTTCTGGTTGGGTAGCGATCTGTCCAGCACTGACAGCGCCACCTTTGGTCTTGGCTTTGGCTACACCAACGGTACGGTTGACGCAGGCGTCTACGGAACCTCGGATCAGGTAAGCAAAAACATCGCCCTCTACGGCTTTGGTGAACGTGGCGCTCTGCGGTACGAAGGTGTTATCGTCACAGGTCGCGGAACACTTGAAGGTGAGCGGACAACATCGCTTGCTTCGGGTGATGTCACCAACACCTTTGCAACGACAACGACGTCGACAACTGTGAAGGGCCGTGTTGGCTACAGCTCGGACATGGGACACAACGTGAATGCTGTGACCTGGTTCGGTGGTGAAGTGAACGTGACCGAAACCGGTGCCTACACAGAGCAGGGTAATGCGCTCACCGCGCTGAGTGTTGGCGAAGCGTCCGTTCGCACAACGCGTCTGAACCTTGGTGTTGAGCTTAACGGTAAGATCACCGAAGCATCTCACTGGAATGTCGCTTTCGGCGCGACACGCGCACTGGATAACAACGGTTCGCCGTATCTGTCGCGTGACCTGTCCTTGCACGGTGCTGAATGGACAGCATCCGAAGCAGAGTCCGGCTTGACCACCAAGTACCTCAACATCGGGTTCTCTGGTGCGATCAGTGACAACGCCAACTTCTGGGCACAGGCTGGCCTGTCGCGCAGCGGAACCGGCGGTTCGATTGGTCGTCAGGTCGGTTTCGGGATCGACGTGCGGTTCTGATCTACACAACCTAACCGAATGGACCAGCCGCACCTATGCGGCTGGTCTCTTTTTATCTGCTGCCTTTCTGATTTAGTTTGGCGCGAGCCACTCTTCCAAAGGTGGCGCAATCTTTTCGATTCGGAGTAAAGAGTTTGATGATTAAACCGAACAAGGTTTTCCGGAGTATTGCCGTTGCTGTAACACTTTCCTGTGCGTTACCCGTCTTCGCTGAAACGACACAGGATGGTGTCGCTGCTGCAACTGACGGCCGCTTTGAAGACGCGAAACAGATTTGGGAAGACGTTGGCGACGCTGCGGCACTCCGCAACCTTGGCGGGCTTTATCTGTCGGGCGTTCTGGGGAGCACCGATCTGGAGAAAGCACTGCAGTATTTCCAGCAATCAGCAGATATGGGTGATGCTCAGGCAATGCTGAGCCTTGGTCATATGTATGCAAACGGGATGGGTGTAGACGTCAACGCAGCCGTCGCAGAAAGCTGGTTCGGACAAGCCGCAAACGCAGGTTTGCCCGAAGGGGAGTTTATGTGGGCACGCTCTGTTCTGGATCGTGGTGCGTCACCTGATGAAACCCAAAAAGCACTGAACTTCCTGACCTCTGCGTCCGAAGCCGGTCTTCCTGCTGCGAACTATGCGATCGGTGATCTGCTACGCACGGGCACCTATACCGATCAAGACGTCCAACGTGCGCTGTTATTCTATTCCGCCGCTGGTGATAGCGGCATGACCGAGGCTTTTAACACTCTTGGTGATATCTACCTCTTTGCAGAACTCGGTGCGCCCGATATTTCGCAGGCGATCGAATACTACCGCAAAGCCGCAGAGCAGGGGAACACCACGGCAATGTATTCGCTGGCGTTCCTGTTTTACAGCGATCCGGGTGCCGACGAACAGCTTCTGTCGAGCGCGTTCAATTTCGCCCAATCCGCCGCAATGGCATGGGATGAACAGGCGCAGCTTTTGTTGGGCCGGATGTATCTTGATGATCGAGCCGTTCCCCGTGACAACGCACAGGCGTATTTCTGGCTCGACCTCGCGGCGAGCGCTGGCGTTGTCGAGGCGCACCACATCCGGGCGTTAGCCTTTGCCGGACTGGGTGAAACCCGTGCCGCAGCGATCCACGACGAAGCCCGTCGTTGGTTTGATGAAAACCACGCGGTCCCGCACACTCACCGTCTGCTCGGCTCGGCCGCTCACAACTTCAAGTGACGAAATGAAAAAGCTACTGCCATTTGCCGCAATCGCGTTCCTCGCTTCTCCAGTTCTGGCCGAGGTTGACGGGGCTATTGCATCGGACAATGGGGTCTTTCAGATTGTTCTGGATGGTGATTTTAGCCAAGCCCCGATGCGGACGTTCGTTGAATATGACATCGCGATCTATGACAAGGATGACACGCCGGTCACTGGCGCGACCATCGCTATCACAGGCGGAATGCTAGGCCACGGTCACGGGCTGCCGACACGCCCTGAAGCAATTGAGGGAGAGGATGGTCACTACACACTTCGAGGTCTGAAGTTTTCCATGCTGGGAACGTGGGTTGTTGTTCTAGACATTTCGTCCGGTGAAACCATTGACCGCATAACCTACGAATTCGGGCTGTGATCCGACGGGGGGCCTATGTGGCTTTGGCCCTGTGCCTGAGCCAAGGGGCTGTGGCCCAAACGCTGTCGCCAGAAGATTTCCTCGACCGTGCGTCGGGGTTTTCGCTGGAGGTTTTGCAACCTGTGGCCCATGATCCGTCGAACAGGCTTTCGGGGGATCCGCTCGCGATTTCACTCGGGGAGACCCTGTTCAATGACACCGGCCTGAGCCGCGACGGCACCGTTGCCTGTGCGACCTGCCACGTTACCAACGGTCAGATGATCCCCAACGAAACCCTTCGCGCGAGCGTAGACCGGAAATTCCGAACAGTGATGCCCGTTGCTGGCGCTGCCTATCAGGATTTCCTGTTTTGGGACGGGCGGGTCGATAGCCTTTGGGCGCAAGCGATTGGCCCGATAGAGAACCCTTCGGAGCATGGCTTTACCCGTGCAGAGGCCGTGGCTTATGTGCTGGCGACCTATGGCCAAGACTTTGCCGCGCTGAACGGCGATCTGTCCGAAGTGCCCGAAGGACCCGCATCGCCCATCGGCAGTCGCGAGGCGCGGGACAACTGGCGCGCACTGACGTCCGACCAGCAGGATGCAATCAACCACGCCTATGCGTCCATCGGGAAAACCATCGCCGCCTATGAGGAAACCGTTCCGGTGCCTGCGTCCCAATGGGACCAATGGGTCGAGTCAGGCGACTATGCCGCCATCCCACAGGACGTCGTGCGTGGGTTTGAATTGTTTTCCGGCAAGGCGCGCTGCTCTACCTGCCACACAGGTCCGCTGTTTACCGATCTGGACTTCCACAACACCGGATTGCCCGCCGTTGCAGGAATGCCGCCGGACGTGGGCCGTCAGGGTGGGCTACTTTCGCTTCTTTCTGATCCGTTCAACTGCCTTGGTCCGTATTCTGACGCGGGTGAGGGTGACTGCCCTGATCTGCAATATATCAACCTGTCGGCTGAACGTGCGTTTGGCACTTTCCGCACGCCATCGCTCCGGTCTGTGTCGCAACGGGCTTTGCTGGGCCATGCGGGGCAGGTTGGTTTGATCGAAGATATGGTTCGCCACTACAACATGGCACCTGTCGGTCCGCACGGCGAAATGCTCGGCCAACCGACGCTGTCCGAGCTTGTCCTGCTGAACCTGACAGAAGAAGAGATCGACGATCTCCTCGCGTTCCTCGATACGATCTAGGCCTGCTTTTCGCGCATGTCGCGGTCGAGCATCAGGATCTCGCCGTGTTTCTTTTGCTGGAGAAGCTCGCGCGCCTTGGCATATTCGGGATCGTTCCAGAACATCAGACAACCGTTGCAGCCGCGACCGCAGCAGCCTTCGGCCCCTTTGCGGGATGTACCGCCCCGTTTCTGCATGGTTTCAGAGCTGATCGCCTCTTGCAGCTTGGCCACCTGATTGCGGTAGGCGGTTTCGCGACCGGTCGCACCGAGTTCGATCTTCTGCGCGGTTTTGTCCAACTTCAACCGGCGCCATTCCTCTTCGGTCAGTTGCGATTCCTTGCGCACGATGGTCATCGGCGGGAAATTCCTACGAACCTCTTCAGGGTCTTCACGGTCAAAAGCCGTGAAAGGGATAAAGACCGTATCGCCACGGCTGCCGATCACGGTTTCAACCGGATTGTCGAGGTCATCAACAAGTTGGAATTCATAAAGGCGCAGCAGGACAGGGTCCGCGTCAGGGTTCGGCGGTAGGAATTCCATCACGTCGCCTGCATCCAGACGGTTCTTCACCTGCATGACCAACCCGTCCTTACGGGTTTCTACGATCATGCCGCCATATTCCCACGGCGCCATCGCTTTGGTGTTGTCATAGTTGTGGGCAAAGTTCTGCAACCGGCCTTCGTGGAAGGCGATGGTATAGCCACGGTTTCCTGCCCCTTCGAGCTCTGCCATATACGGCTCCGGCGACCAGTTTTCCGGATCGCGGTAGTAGTCGTTGATCGCGCGACGGTAGGCGCGGGCGACCGTGGCGACGTAATAGGGACTTTTGTTGCGGCCTTCGACCTTGAGGCTGTCCACACCGATGCGCAGCAGATCGTTCAGGCGCGGCATCAGGCACATATCCTTGGAGTTCAGGATGTAGGATCCGCGAATGTCCTCTTCGATCGGCATCAACTCACCTGGGCGGGCGCCTTCTTCGATGACGAATTCGAACAGTTTCTGGTTTTCTTCGTTGAGCTCCAGTTCCTGAATTGTACCGTCTTTCATGCGCAGGTGCACTTTGTACTGCCAACGGCAGGAGTTCGCACAGTTCCCTTGGTTCGCACCACGTTCGGCCATGAAATTCGACAGCAGACAACGACCGGAGTAGGTCATGCACATTGCGCCATGAACAAAGCTCTCCAGCCGGATGTCAGGGCATTTCTCGCGGATTTCTTCCATTTCGGCAAAGGTGACTTCGCGAGCGAGCACCACGAGTTCTGCCCCCATGTCTTTCCAATAATCGACCGTCAGATAGGAACAGACGTTTGCTTGGGTAGAGATGTGGAGGTTCAGTTCGGGCGCGTGTTTGCTGACATAGTGGAACACGCCGGGGTCTGCGATGATGACCCCGTCAGGACGAATGTCTTTGAGCGTTTCAACATATTCCGCCAGCTTGGCTACGTCGCGGTTGTGGGTAAACAGGTTCAGCGTCAGGTAAATCCGCACGCCGCGCGCATGGGCGAATTCGACGCCTTCCTTGATCTCTTCCAGTGAAAACCGCGACTTTGTGCGGAGCGACATATCCGGCGTGCCAAGGTAAACAGCATCGGCCCCGTAGAGCACGGCAACCTTGAGCCGTTCCAGATTACCGGCAGGCATCAAAAGTTCGGATTTACGGGCAATGGGCTGTTGGGCAGTCATGTGACGCTCTTTGGTTGTTACGGCGAGGGACTTCGAAAAAAGGCATCGCACCTTTTCAGGCGCTATTTGCAGCAGATACCTTATTGGGGCCCCCTCTACAGGTTTGTGGGCAATTGCGCCAGAGGGTTTGGTCCACTCCTGCTATCTCCACCCCACGGCCTGAATTCAGTATCTGCGGTTTTAGTAAAATTTTAACTCAGAAGCCTTTTCTTCTGGAGATGTAATTTTGCGAGGAGCGCGCATTGAGACCTCTGAACCTGACGACGCCAGCGATACCCACCTCTGTCTACCCGTTTCAGGGTGCGAACAATCGGGGGTCCTATCGACGGGTGGGTAAACGTGCATTCGATTTGGCCTTTGCGCTGGTGATCGCTCCGGTCGTTGTTCCGGTCTTCGTGGTCTTGTGGTTCGCCAATCGCCTATTCGGTGGCACTGGTTTGTTTGTTCAGGAACGCATCGGGGCAGACGGGCAAATATTCAGGTGCCTGAAATTTGAAACGATGATCGCTGACGCAGAGAAAGTTCTACAGGACATGTGCGATCACGACCCTAGGGTTGCTTGGGAATGGCAGGCCAATCAGAAACTTTTAAACGATCCGCGCGTGACAAAATTCGGAGGGGTCCTAAGAGAAGCCAGCCTTGATGAACTTCCACAGTTTTTCAACGTGCTTAGGGGGGACATGTCCTTTGTTGGTCCGCGTCCATTTTTACCCTCCCAACAAGACCTTTATGATCGTGCAGGGGGCGTGTCTTATTATTCAGTCCGTCCTGGGATCACAGGACCTTGGCAGGTAAACGGACGCGGTGTGACGGCCTTTCAGGACCGTGTTTTGTTCGACGAACGATATGTCAAAACCATGTCCTGCTGGAATGACCTTTGGTTGCTTTTGAAAACGGTCAGGGTCGTTCTGAAAAGAACCGGTCACTAGCATTCAAGTCGTTTAGTTAAGGATCGGGGCAAGCCAGCGTTCTGCTTCCGCTACCGTCATGCCCTTGCGGCGCGCGTAGTCTTCGACCTGATCGCGTTCGACCTTACCCACACCGAAATAGTAACTTTCGGGATGGCCGAAATAGAGGCCCGAGACAGAAGAGGCAGGCCACATCGCGTAGCTTTCGGTGAGGCTGACGCCGGTGGCGGTTTCTGCATCGAGCAGATCCCAGAGCGTGGCTTTTTCCGTGTGATCCGGTTGTGCAGGATAGCCGGGGGCAGGGCGGATACCGGTGTAGGGTTCTTTGATCAGCTCTTCCGGAGTGTAGCTTTCGTCAGCATAGCCCCAAAGCTCCGTCCTTACATATTCGTGCATCCGTTCGGCAAAGGCTTCGGCGATGCGGTCGGCCAGTGCCTTGACCATGATTGATGAATAATTGTCGTGGGCATCGTCAAAACGGATGGCGATATCGTCTTCTTCGGGTCCGCAGGTAACGACGAAGCCGCCGACATAATCCTGACCCTCAGGCGCCACGAAATCCGATAGGGCCACATTCGGGCGTCCGTCGCGTTTGGCTGTCTGTTGGCGCAGGGTGTGGAGCGTCGCGCGTTCGGTTTCCCGTGTTTCATCGGTGAACAGGCGGATGTCGTCACCGACCGCATTCGCAGGCCAGAACCCGACGACCGCTTTGGGAGAGAACCAGTTTTCCGAAACGATCTGATCCAGCATCGCCTTTGCGTCTGCGAAAAGACTGCGGGCCGCCTCGCCCTGTGCGGGATGGTCGAGGATCGCGGGGTATTGCCCCTTGAGTTCCCACGTCTGGAAAAACGGCGTCCAGTCGATATAGCGGGCGAGTTCTTCGAGCGACCACCGGTCAAAGACACGGGTGCCGAGGAAGGACGGCGTTTTCATCGGCACGTGATCGAGTTTCAGCGCGTTATCGCGGGCGTCCTGTAGGGTGATCCGTTTCTTACCGCGTTCACCGCGGGCATGTCGTTCGGCAATGTCGGCATAGTCGGCGCGGGTCTCTGCTTTGACCTCTTCTGCCTTGCCGGATAGCAGCGATGACACGACCCCGACAGCGCGGCTCGCGTCGGTGACATACATCGCCTGACCGGCCACGTATTTCGGGGCGATTTTGACCGCCGTGTGAACTTTTGACGTGGTCGCGCCGCCGATGAGGAGCGGGACGGTGTATCCC
>JBNKUW010000111.1:0-8680 GCA_050298835.1 Marivivens sp. | reverse complement strand
CCCCAACCTATCCCGCATCGTCTCCATCGCACGCTCCATCTCCGCCCTCATTTTCGGCCTCCCACCCCGATCTTCGACCCGCGCCACCTGCTCAGAGGCGTGCGCAGGGAAATCGGTGAGAGAAAGGTTGCGAGATTTCGGCTGCATGGGGCGGCTACTCCTTTGAAAAATGGGATCGCACCCGAACGCGGGGCGCAACCGGCGTGATCTGGTGCGATTTCATCTTTGCAGACAGGGGTCAAGCACGGGTTAACCCACCGAACGGAGCTCCGTTTGACCCACATCAAGGAAACGTGATGCGACCCAATGCTACGCGACGGATGTGGAATAACACCTTAGGGAGGTCCAAATGTTCCGCCTAGCATCTATCCTGTATTCATTGATTGGCACCACTGTCGCGGGCTCGTTTGTCGTGATCGCTCTGGTCATGGGGTATGACACCCTGAACCCGATCGTGATGGCAGCCGCAGTCGGCGCAATCGTGGCGCTACCGGTTACCTTTTTAATCGCACGTGGAATTATAAACAGCTAACCGACGGAAATAGCGGGCCTGCGCGTTTATCCTTGGACAAAGGAGAACGCTATGACCCGCTTGCCCCTTATTTATCTGGCTTCCATCGGCTTTTTGGCCGTTCTTGTGGTCTATTCTTCAACGGTCGTGTAGCGCCAGAAAGGCGCGCACGGCAGCTTCGAATTCGCGCGGTTTTTCCGCGTGGAGCCAATGGCCCGTACCGGGCAGTTTGGCGAAATGGGCGTTGGGGAACAGCTCTCTGATCCTGCTGCGATATTCCGGCAGGACGTAGGTCGAATTCGCACCCGACAGGAACAAGGTGTGCCCCTCGAACACGCCGTCTACCTCGGGAAATCCGAGGATCGCATCCATATTGGCTTCGAGCGCGTCGAGGTTCAGCCGCCAGCGTTTTTCCTTGAGGTCGAGCGACTGGAGAAAGAACGCCGCCAGCCCGTCGTCCAAGTCCGTGAGCTGGGCTGCTGCGTCCGACCGGTTGTTGACAATTGACAGGTCAACGCCACGCATCCGTTCGATATTTTGAGTCTGCGTATGGGAATATGCAACCGGCGCGATATCCGCCACAATCAGGCATTTTACCTTGTCCGGATGGCTTAGTGCCAACGTCATCGCCGCCTTTCCCCCCATCGAATGACCCAAGACATTCCACTTGGTTTCAATGACTTGAGAGAGGTCTTCGGCCATGTCGGGATAGGTGTGGCTGTCGCTCCAGAAGGACGAACCGTGGTTGCGCATATCGACGCTCACAACCTCGCGTTCGTCCGAGAGCCGCTTTGCGATCACGCCCCAGTTTCTGCCGGACCCGAAAAGTCCGTGCGCAATCAGAAGGTTAGTTTGATCGGTGGCTGTGCCGTGACGAATGGTATTGAGCATGGTTTGTCCTTGAATCCCGTCGGATTTTCCCTGCTATATAGGCGCTATGGATGGAATTGCACTGGAAAAAGACGTCGCTGCTGTTCGGCGTTACCTGAGAACCCGACTTGGTATCGGTGGTGGCTTTGCGCGGCAAATGCGGCGGGCGCGGCGGCATTTGCCGAGCCGTCTGCACGGGGATCTGGATGTGCTGGAGCAGGCCGTTCAGTTCGCGAAAAACCCCAAGATGGCGCGGAGAATTGACGAAGCGCGCGTGCATGAAGCACGGCGGGTGATCGTCGGTCATCTGGTCGATCTGGACCGGCGCAGCGGGCAGGCCGCTTGGCTGGGCGATGTCGGGGCAACAATCGGGTTCAATCTGGCCATCATTGCTGCGGTGACTGGATTGGCTGTTTGGATGATTAGCCGTTGATCTGAAACGAAAACGAGGGCCCGAAGGCCCCCGATTCCAATCAATTTCCGTGTCCGATCAGAGTGTCGGGTACATCGGGAATTTTTCGCACAGGGCTTCAACCTCGGCTTTGACCTTGGCTTCGACCTCTGCGTTGCCGTCAGCGCCATTTGCAGCCAGACCGTCCACAACTTCGACGATCCAGTCAGCGATCTGACGGAATTCGGCTTCTTTGAAACCGCGGGTGGTGCCTGCCGGAGACCCAAGACGTACACCAGAGGTGACGGTCGGTTTTTCAGGGTCGAACGGGATGCCGTTTTTGTTGCAGGTGATGTTGGCGCGGCCCAGAGCGGACTCTGTTTCGTTGCCTTTCACGCCTTTGGGGCGCAGGTCAACGAGCATCAGGTGGCTGTCGGTGCCGCCGGTGACGATGTCCAGACCACCCTTCATTAGCTGGTCAGCAAGCGCTTGAGCGTTGGCAACGACCTGCTTTTGGTATTCGACAAACTCGGGACGCAGGGCTTCGCCGAATGCAACCGCTTTACCAGCGATAACGTGCATCAGTGGACCGCCTTGGATGCCCGGGAAAATGGCCGAGTTGACCTTTTTCGCGATGGCTTCGTCGTTGGTGAGGATCATGCCGCCACGCGGGCCACGCAGGGTTTTGTGCGTGGTGGTCGTTGCGACGTGTGCATGCGGGAAGGGCGACGGGTAGATACCAGCAGCAACCAGACCAGCAAAGTGAGCCATGTCAACGAGCAGGTAAGCGCCAACGGAATCAGCGATTTCACGCATTTTCGCAAAATCGATGATGCGCGGGATAGCAGAGCCACCGGCAACGATCATCTTCGGCTGGTGTTCTGTTGCCAGCGCTTGGATCTGATCGTAGTCGATCTGGCTGTCCTGTTGGCGAACGCCGTATTGAACAGCGTTGAACCACTTGCCCGACTGGTTCGGTATTGCACCGTGGGTCAGCTGACCACCAGCATCGAGGCTCATGCCGAGGATCGTGTCACCCGGCTGGATCAGGGCTTGATACACACCTTGGTTTGCCTGCGAACCGGAGTTCGGCTGAACGTTGGCAAAGTCACAGCCAAACATTTTGCACGCGCGTTCGATGGCAAGGTTTTCAGCGATGTCCACGAATTCGCAGCCACCATAGTACCGGCGACCCGGGTAGCCTTCGGCGTATTTGTTGGTCATGACAGAGCCTTGGGCTTCCATCACGGCTTTGGAGACGATGTTCTCCGAAGCGATCAGTTCGATCTCGTGGCGCTGACGGCCAAGCTCGGACGTAATCGCGGCAAAGACATCGGGGTCACGGGATTCAAGGCTTTCGGTAAAAAAACCTGTTGTCGGTGTGGTCATGCGGGGTTTCCTCTGGTTGAGGGTTATATTTACCGCGTATTTAGGCTGATCGTTGACATGAAGGAAGGCGCGAAAACGTCATAATCATTATGAAAACGAACCAAGCGCGGCTAAAACATCGCTCATAGGCGACTTTTTCGCCCATCGGCAACTTTGGGCCGTGCAGGTGGAAATATCCTTTGCTACGGATAGGACGAAGACCGGAGGGCCCGATGCACAAGATTGCCTTTGTCGCCAGCGACGCGAAATCCGCCCAAGAGGCCCTGGAACGGCTCGTCAGCCGGTACGAGAGTGTCACGGTCGAAGAGGCGGACGTGATCGTCGCATTAGGTGGTGACGGGTTCATGCTGCAAACCCTGAACGACGTGCGCCCGCTGGACAAACCGGTCTACGGCATGAACCGGGGCACCGTCGGGTTTCTGATGAACGAGTACAGCGAAGAAAACCTGAAGTTCCGTCTGGCCGCCGCCGAAGAAGAACACTTTAACCCGCTGTCGATGACCGCTTGGACCAACAACGGGACAGAGCATCACGCGCTGGCCATTAATGAAGTGTCGCTGCTGCGCGAAGGACCGCAGGCAGCGCGGCTTCGTATTACAGTAGACGGGAAACTGCGGCTGGCAGAGCTGGTCTGTGACGGTGTGATGCTGGCAACGCCTGCCGGTTCGACTGCTTATAACTATTCCGCACACGGTCCGATCCTGCCAATCGGGTCGGCAGTGCTGGCCCTGACCGCCGTTGCGGCCTTCCGGCCCCGTCGTTGGCACGGCGCGCTACTGCCCAACACGTCCGAAGTACAGTTCGACGTGATCGATCCCGAAAAACGCCCCGTTATGGCCGATGCAGACGGCCGGTCTGTGCGGGACGTGGCGCGGGTGCGGATCAAATCCGACCGGAGCGTGACCCACAGGCTGTTGTTCGATCCCGGTCACGGGTTGGAAGAACGGTTGATTCAGGAACAATTCGTTTAAGTCGGCCTTTGCTTTTGGCATTCGGACCCGTGAGACACAGGGCAGAATGAAAAGGGGGCTTGCGCGTTCATTCGGCGCGGATTAGCTGCTCCGGCATGGCACGTGCACCTTTACTCCAGCTTTCCGATATTTCCCTGACCTTTGGCGGGGATCCTGTGTTTTCCGAACTTTCTGCCGTTGTGCAGGAGGGCGACCGCGTGGCTCTTGTCGGGCGGAACGGGTCGGGCAAATCGACACTTATGAAAGCCATGGCAGGTCTGATCGAGGCCGATCAAGGTAGCCGTGTTGTCCCGCCGGGAACGACCGTCGGCTATATGGAGCAAGACCCGACGATGGAAGGGTTCGCAACGCTGGGCGATTATGCCGCGAGCGGGTTGCCCGAAGAGGACGCCTACCGCGTGGCGATGGTGGCCGAAGGGCTGAAGTTCGATCCGGAACGGTCTGTTGAGACCGCTTCGGGCGGGGAACGGCGCCGTGCGGCACTGGCCAAACTGATGGCCGAAGCGCCGGAATTGATGCTGCTGGACGAACCGACCAACCACCTTGATATCGAAGCGGTGCAGTGGCTGGAGGCTGAACTCAAGACCACCAAGACCGCTTATGTGCTGATTTCCCACGACCGCGCGTTCCTGCGGGCGCTGACCCGTGCGACGCTCTGGATCGACCGCGGGGTCGTGCGCCGTCAGGAAACAGGGTTCGAAGGGTTCGAGGCTTGGCGTGACAAGGTTTGGGAAGAAGAAGAGATTTCCCGCCACAAGCTGGACCGCAAGATCAAGGCCGAAGCCCGCTGGGCCGTCGAAGGGATTTCCGCCCGCCGTAAACGGAATATGGGCCGCGTGCGCGCCTTGGGGAATCTGCGGGCCGAACGGGCGGCGATGATCAAACGGCAGGGCACCGCTGCACTGACGCTAGAGAGCGGGCCGACCTCGGGCAAAAAAGTGATCGAGGTTGATAACCTGACCAAAGCGTTCGACGACAAACCGATCGTCAAAGGGCTGACGATTACGGTTCAACGCGGGGACCGCGTGGCTTTCGTCGGGCCGAACGGTGTGGGGAAAACCAGTGTTATCAAAATGATGCTGGGCCAGTTGGCCCCTGACGATGGCACGGTAAAGCTCGGCACCAATCTGGAAATCGCGGTGTTCGATCAGACCCGCGCGCAGCTCGACCCTGAAATGACGCTCTGGGACAGCCTCACCGGCGATCCCGAGATGCGCGTTGGCGGACGGGCCGATCAGGTGATGGTGCGCGGCGTGCCCAAACACGTTGTTGCCTATCTCAAGGATTTCCTCTTTGACGAACGGCAGGCGCGAGCGCCGGTCCGGTCGCTCTCGGGTGGGGAAAAGGCGCGGCTGCTGCTGGCAAAACTGATGGCCAAACCGTCGAACCTGCTGGTGCTCGACGAGCCGACCAACGATCTGGACATCGAAACGCTCGATCTGTTGCAGGAAAGTCTGGACGATTACGACGGGACCGTGATCCTCGTCAGCCACGACCGCGATTTCCTCGACCGTGTCGCGACGACGACGATTGCGATGGAGGGCAACGGCCGCGCGACCGTCTATGCCGGCGGCTGGAGCGACTACCTCGCCCAGCGGGGAGAGGTGGAAACGGCAGAAGAAAAGCCTGCCGACAAACCGAAAGCGGTCGAAAAACCCAAGGAAAAATCCCGCAATTCGGGACTGACCTTTACCGAAAAACACCGGTTGGAAGAATTACCCGCTGTGATCGACAAAATCACCGGAGAGATTGCCAAGCTCGAAGAGTTGATGGCCGATCCGGAGCTGTTCACCCGTGAACCGGTCAAGTTCAAAAAGGCAACCGAGGCGCTCGTGCAGCGACAAGAAGCGCTCGCCGCTGCAGAGGAGGAGTGGTTGGTTCTGATGGAAAAATCAGAAGCTTAGGCTTTGCCCAGCGAAATCCAGATCAAAACGGCAAAGATCATCGGGATCAGGGTCAGGACAGGAACCATAAGGCCGGCAATCCCGAAAGACAGGATGGAACCGGCGACAGCAGCCAACAGAACAACCAGCAGCAAAAGCGGCAGGATGATCGTTTTGGCGTTTTCGGAGGAGGTGTGTGTATGTGTCATAAGGCGCATGTGGCACCGGTATTTTCCGAGCACCATGCGACAGGCTGTCACTCCTACAAAGGTGTGATGTCGGCGCGCGCACGCCTTTCATCTTTCCAGAAATACTCAGGGCAGAACGATCGTTGGTCCAAAGGTAGGGTGCCTCTTTCCGCCAATCGGTTCCACTTGGCGATATCCCCTTGACCCGCGCCGGTGCCTCTGGCTCATTGGGTGAAGAATTTGATCAAAAAGGACGCAGCCATGGCCCTCGAAGATGCGAAGAACCAGATCGACCTTGCTTTTACGCGCCCGGACCGGCGCGGGTTGGCCTATGAAAACACCTTTGGCGGGGCGTTGTCTTTTCTGCGTCGTGAATATTCCAAAGATCTGACCGGTGTGGATATTGCCGTGACGGGGGTGCCCTTCGATCAGGCCGTCACCAACCGCACCGGCACACGGTTCGGCCCCCGTGCCATCCGCGAGGCATCGACGTTGCAACCCTATGATCCGCCCATCGGTTGGGATTTCGATCCGTTGGGTGAGTTCGCAATCATCGACTACGGTGATCTGGCCTTCGATTACGCCCACACGCCGAGCTTTCCGCAGCTTCTGACCGATCACATCTCGACCATCATTACGTCGGGCGCGGCGAGCGTCACGCTCGGCGGGGACCATTCGATCACCCTGCCGATCCTCAAGGCCTATGCAGAGAAGTACGGCCCCATGTCGGTGATCCAGTTTGACGCCCATTCGGACCTCTGGGCGGATGACGATTTCAACAGGATCGACCACGGGACGTTCATGTATAAGGCTGTAAAGCTGGGCTATGTGGACCCGAAACGCTCTGTCCAGATCGGGATCAGAACGGTCTGTGACGATTATCTGGGGATGCATTACATTGACGCACGATCGGTGCATGAAATGGGTCTGCCGTGGGTGATTGAACGGACCAAATCCATCGTCGGGGACAATCCGACCTATGTGACATTCGACATCGACGCGCTTGATCCGGCCTTTGCTCCGGGCACCGGAACGCCCGTCTGGGGCGGTCTGGCGACGTGGCAGGCGGCGGCACTGTTGCGTGACCTCGCAGGGATCAACATGGTCGGCGGCGATGTCGTCGAAGTGTCCCCTCCTTTCGATCATGGAAACATCACAGCGGTTGCTGGCGCACATGTCGCGATGGAGCTGTGCTGTCTGAACCTCTGGAACAAGCGGAAGTGAAATCTGTGACCAGCGTCTTAATTGCACTGATTGTTCTTATTGCCGGTTTTGCCGCCTATGTGCGGCTTGCCCCCTCTGATCCCGCGCGGTTCCTGCGCCGCAATGCGGTGGCCGAAGCCGGTGGAGTGGGTGATTATCCGTTGGAAGGCGGCTTTACCGCAGTGCGGGCGCCATCGCCGGATGACACGGCGCCCCTTGCGCATCTGGCAGATATTGCCGAGGCCACGGATCGCACGCAGCTTTTGGCCGGTTCGGTGGAAGAGGGGCATCTCCTCTATGTCACCCGCTCAAAACTCTGGGGATTTCCCGATTACACGAACATATACCTGACAGATGACGGAAAGATCGTCATTTCCGGTCATCTGCGGTTCGGACGGGGGGATATGGGCGTAAACCGCAAACGGATTGAAGCATGGCTGCTGATCGCGGGGCTCTGACGGCTTGACCTTGCACGGGCTTCACGCCATTGCTCTCGCTCATGATACCTAGCGACAAACTCGACCAGATCATTTCACGTTTCCAGTTCCTTGAAGCCAAGTTGAACGGGGGCGTAGAACCGTCCGAAATCGCCACCGTCAGCCGCGAATATGCAGAGCTTGAGCCGGTGGTGAAAACCGTTACGGAATACCGTCAGATCGTTTCCGACATAGCCGAGGCCGAAGAGATGCTTTCGGACCCCGACATGAAGGAACTGGCCGAAGAAGAACTGCCGGACCTGAAAGAGCGTCTGGAGGGGGCGGAACAGGACGTCCGTCTGGCGCTTTTGCCCAAGGATGCGGCGGATGCACGTCCGGCGATCATGGAAATCCGTCCGGGGACGGGCGGGGACGAGGCGTCATTGTTCGCCGGTGATCTGCTGCGGATGTACCAGCGCTATGCCGAAGGACGTGGCTGGAAATTTGAAATCCTCGAAGAGCAACTGACCGAATTGGGTGGCGTCAAAGAGGTCACTGCGCGGATCGCGGGCGAGGGCGTCTTTGCCCGCATGAAATACGAATCCGGTGTGCACCGTGTGCAGCGCGTTCCCGAAACCGAAAGCGGTGGGCGTATCCATACCTCTGCCGCGACGGTGGCTGTTCTGCCCGAAGCAGAAGACGTGGATATCCAGATCAACGCCAATGACATCCGCATAGATACCATGCGGTCTTCGGGCGCTGGTGGGCAGCACGTCCAGAAGAATGACACCGCGATCCGGATCACCCATAAACCAAGCGGGTTGGTAGTGACCTGCCAGGATGAACGCAGCAAAACCC
>JBNKUW010000110.1:0-8687 GCA_050298835.1 Marivivens sp. | reverse complement strand
CGGTATTTGGCAAGCCCTTATTCTGCCGCAGGTTTTTGATGGGGCAGCTGGACAACATTGGTTTCGGGTTCTGCGTCTTCTTCTTCGAACCCGTAGCCAAGCTGGGGCAATACAGCCTGTAGTTCTTTATCAAGCTGGGCAAGCTGCTTGTTTACCGATGCTTCTTCGGCGTTGACCTGTTTGCTCCAGTCGCGGATTTGTCTGCAGATGTGCAGGGCTTCGACGATCTGGCGTTGTTGGCGTTCCGCTTCTTCTTGACGTTCGCGCAAAAAGGTTTTCGCCCGCGCCACATGTTCATCACTGTAGACGTCCGCAAGATGGCGGGCCTTTTCGCTCATTTGGGCAGCAACGGTGAGCACATCCCCTTCGAGGCTGGCAAGATCGGGGTGTTCGTTAAGGTACTGGATACGTTCTCGCACGGCATCGAATTCAGAGCTCATGGTGAACAGACCGGCACGATCTGCGGTGTGGCATTGATGATAGGCTTTGGCCACGTCTTCCATAGAAAGGCGGAAGGTCCGGTGGCTCTTTTCCAGTTCCATCAAACGGGTGCTTGACGGTACAAAAAACATCAACGCCAGAAAGATCGCCGTAAGGGCAAGCTGAATGTAGATGCCCGCTTCGACGGTCTGAACGTCCCCAAAGCGTAATTCGGCACTAAGCCAAGGTGCCATCCCGAATAGCGATAGCAAAGTATAGCCGGTCAGGACCGTTGCAAAGACAACCAGCAAAAAGAATGAAAACGCATGAAAAGTGCGGGTCGCCAAACCCGCGGCGGCTCTAACAAACATTACCGGTCCCCCAACCAGTCACAATATCCTAAAGGATAGGTTAATGGCCTTGAAACTCAAAGGAATTTCTTAATTTTTCGCCGTATGCCGCTGATATGAAAACATTTCCATGACGTGAGGGTGGATCGTTCGGAATTTCGAAACAATCCCCGAATCGTCAGCGGAGTGTTTCGATAGGACCGGTCGCCCGTCCGTTGATGAATTGCTCTACGTAGGGATCCCCACAGGTGTCCAGATTGGCGATCGGCCCTTCCCAACGGATCTTACCACGGTGGAGCATCGCCACCCGATCGGCAATTGCGCGAACGCTTGTCATGTCATGGGTGATGGTCACGGCGGTTGCACCCATTTCAACCACAATCTCGCGGATCAGGTCATTGATAACACCCGACATGATCGGATCGAGTCCCGTTGTCGGTTCATCAAAAAAGATGATCTCGGGCTCTGCTGCGATGGCGCGTGCAAGGCTTACGCGTTTCTGCATGCCACCTGACAGTTCAGCGGGCAGGCGGTCAGCAATTTCAGGACCGAGCCCCACACGGCGGAGTTTTTCAATCGCGATCTCGCGGGCTTCGGCCTTGGGGCGTTTCAACGCGCCCCGCATCAAACGGAAGGCAACGTTTTGCCAAACAGGGAGACTGTCGAACAGCGCGCCCCCCTGAAACAGCATCCCGAACCGCGCCAGAAATGCGTCACGGGGCAGGCGGGTGACGTCAGCGCCGTCCACTTCGATCACACCTTTTTCCGGCGTCACCAGACCCAGCACCGATTTGATCAGCACGGATTTGCCAGTACCAGACCCACCGATTACAACCATCGACTGGCCTTTTGGGACATGCAGGTTCACCCCGCGCAAGACGTGGTTGTCGTCGAAAGCCTTATGAACGTCGGTCAACCGGATCATATCGAAAAGAACGCCTGTGTGAGGAGGAAGTTCGCCGCGAGAATGAGGATCGCTGCCGCAACCACGGAGGTTTTCGTCGCGCGGCCAACGCCTTGGGCGCCACGACCGGAGTTCATTCCGTAGAAACAGCCCATCAGAGCCGCGATAAAGCCAAAGGCAGCGCCCTTAACCAGCGACGAAATAATGTCGAGAGCTTCGAGGAAATCGACTGTATTCTTAACGTAAGTGGATGCGTTGAAGCCGAGCGACTGCGTTCCCACCAGAAAACCACCGAAAATGCCCACGACGTCACCCACGGCGACAAGCAACGGCATCACCAATGTTGCCGCCAATACGCGGGGAAGTGTCAGGTATTTCATAGGGTTGGTGGACAGTGTTACCAGTGCATCCACCTGCTCCGTCACGCGCATCGTCGCGATCTCAGCCGCGATGGACGATGTCACGCGGGCCGCAATCATCAAACCAACCAGAACGGGACCAAGTTCGCGAACCATACCGATGCCGACAATCTGGGGTACGACAGCTTCGGCACTGAAACGGGCGCCACCTGCGTAAATTTGTAGCGCGAGCGCACCACCGGTGAACAGCGCCGTCAGTCCGACGACCGGCAAAGAGAAGTAGCCGATCTGGAGCAAGGAATTCCAAAGCTCGCGAAAATAGAACGGCGGACGAACAAGATGGGCGATGGTGTCAGCAGCAAAAAGCACGAGCCGTCCGACAAACGCCAGCCCAGCCAAAACCATTCTGCCAAGACGCGCGATCATGGTCACGACGCTTGATACTGGAGTTTATAGCGCGATCCCAACGATGTCAGGATTTCATAGCCGATTGTGCCCGCGATATCGGCAATGTCATCGACGGTCTGTTTTGCGTTCAAAAGGGACAGCGCCTTGGGCACCTCTGCCAGATCAGTGACGTCAACCGTAATCAGGTCCATCGACACTCGACCGACGATCGGGCAAGGGGTGTCACCCGCCCACAACGTGGCTTTGTTCGAAATGGCGCGCAAAATGCCGTCAGCGTATCCGCCAGACACTGTTGCGATTATGCTGTCACGCTTGGCTTGCCAGGTGTTCCCGTATCCTGCGACCTCACCTTTGATGAGCGGTCGGGTTTGGATAACGGGCAAATCCAGCTGCACAACGGGTTTGGCGTCTGTGAACGGGCGTCCGCCATAAATGCCGATACCAGGGCGGGTAACGTCGAAATGGTAGTCCTTGCCCAACAGAATCCCACCCGTTGCCGAAAGCGAACGAGGCACGTCAATCCCGTCGGTCATGGTTTTGAAAAGGTTGAGCTGATAGCCGTTCATCGGATGTTCAGGTTCGTCCGCGCAGGCCAGATGGCTCATTACCAGTTGCGGAGCACGTTCCAGAACGGTCGATGCCACGGCCTTCCATTCGGCCAATTCCATACCGAGCCGGTTCATGCCGGTGTCAAGCTGGATGCCAAAGGGGTGTCCGGGCATTGCTTCGAAATGGCGTGTGACCTGATCCAAAGAATTGAGCATCGGGACAAGCCCCTGCTTGAGGATTGCCGGCTGATCCCCCTCCATATGGCCGCTGAAAACATAGATCGTGGCTTCGGGGCCAACGGCCCGCCGCACGCGTCGGCCTTCTTCGGCTGTCGCCACAAAGAATTTCGTTGCCCCGTTCTGGGCAAGCGCTGCAGAAACACGGCCCGAATCCGCACCGTATCCATTCGCTTTAACCACTGCACCGGCCTCGGCGCTGCCTGACAGTTTGCTCAATGCCCGCCAGTTGGCGACCAGAGCGTCGAGATCGATCGTAAGAAGTCCTGTTCCCATGGGCGTGTTTTGCTGCGGCTTTCCTTTGGGAGCAAGGGAAAAATCAATAATCGTCGTGGGTGTTCTGCTGCCATTCTTTGGCGAGGTTGCCAAAGCGGGTGAATTTACCTTCGAACGAAAGATCAACTGACCCGATCGGACCGTGACGCTGTTTGCCGATGATGACCTCGGCCTTACCGTGCAGACGGGACATACGTTCCTGCCAGTCTGCATAGTTCGGGCTGTCCTCGGACGGCTTTTCGCGTTCGGCATAATATTCTTCGCGGAACACGAACATAACAACGTCGGCGTCCTGCTCGATCGAGCCCGATTCACGAAGGTCTGACAGCTGCGGACGTTTGTCGTCGCGGCTTTCTACGGTACGGCTTAGCTGGGACAGAGCGATCACAGGGATGTTCAGCTCTTTTGCGATTGCCTTGAGGCCCATCGAAATCTCTGCGATTTCCTGAACCCGGTTATCGCTGCCCCGTCCGGTGCCGCGCAACAGTTGCAGATAGTCGACCATCAGAACATCCAGCCCGTGCTGACGCTTCAAGCGCCGTGCCCGCGCCGCGACCTGAGAGATCGGCAGAGCAGGGGTATCGTCAATAAACAACGGACAGGATTCGAGCTGGGTTGCCGCATCGACGAACCGGCGGAATTCCTGTTCCGTCATATCGCCGCGACGGATCTGTTCGGACGGAACCTCGGACGCTTCAGACAAAATACGCGCCGCCAACTGCTCCGCACTCATTTCGAGCGAAAAGAACCCGACGATCCCGCCTTCGATCGCCCCTTCGGTGCCATCAGGTTTGCGGCCTTTTTTATAGGCTTTTGCAATGTTGAAGGCGACGTTGGTCGCGAGCGAGGTTTTCCCCATCGACGGACGACCCGCAAGGATCAAAAGGTCCGACGGGTGCAAGCCGCCAAGTTTCCGGTCCAGATCGATCAGACCTGTGGAAACACCCGATAGACCACCACCCCGCTGGTAGGCGGCGTTGGCGGTCGAAACCGCTTCGGTCACGGCTTTGACGAACGATGTGAACCCGCTTTCGGATTTGCCTTTCTCGGCCAGCTTGAACAGGTCCTGTTCGGCCTCGATAATCTGTTCACCTGCCTCAGACCCCACCTCGACCCGCGTTGCGCGGTCGGTGATATTCTTGCCGACCTTGATCAACTCGCGACGTACCGCAAAGTCATAGATCATCTGCGCATAGTCACGCGCGGCAAAGGACGAAATAGCGGACCCCGCCAGTTTCACCAGATAGGCCGGACCACCCAGTTCCTTGAGCCCCGTGTCATCCTTCAGATACGCCTTGAGCGTCACAGGAGAGGCCAGTGCATTCGATGTGATCCGCGCCCGCGCAACGTCATATATCCGTTGGTGCACGGGATCATAAAAATGGTCGGCGGTGATGACTTCGGCCACTTTGTCAAAAATGTCGTTGTTGGTCAGGATTGCGCCTAGCAACTGCTGTTCGGCTTCAATCGAATGGGGGACCGGATCGGCCTCAGTGGTTTCTGTTCCGCTTGCGTTGAATGCCGCGACTTCGTTCATCTGCCTACCGTTCGACCAAAAATGTCCCCATTGACGTGGGGTGATACCCGAGCCTGTGGCTCAGGGCAAAATGTATATCCCTGTGGATGGCCTGTGGAAAACCTCCAAGGCCATGTATCTTGTATCACACAGAGCGGGATTCCCAAAATCTGCCGATTCCGTATCGGGACGTCGGCAGATTCCGGCGCAGCTTTCCTGGCGTCAGGCGCGTGTTTCCGACCAGCCGTTCGGGTCCCGCAGATAGGCTTCGACTTCGTTCAGCGTATCCGCATCAAAAGAGTCGCGCTCTTTGGCAACTTCAAGAACGTCCCACCATGTGCAGAGGTGCATCAGCTGAACGCCATGTTCGGCCAGTGTCTGCTCTACACCTTCAAAGATACCATAGTAGAAAATCACCGCCGTCGCCGCACAGGTGGCGCCGGTATCACGGATCGCGTCTACGAAGGACAATTTTGACCCGCCATCGGTGGTCAGATCTTCGACCAGAAGAACCCGCTGGTCTTCGGTCATCGCGCCTTCGATGCGGGCGTTGCGGCCATAGCCTTTGGGCTTCTTACGTACATAGGTCATCGGCAGTGCCAGACGCTCTGCTACCAGCGCAGCAAAGGGGATACCTGCCGTTTCGCCGCCTGCGATGTTGTCGAACGCTTCGAAACCGGCTTCGCGCATGATTGTGACCGACAGGAAATCCATGAGGGTCGACCGGATGCGCGGGAAGGAAATCAGCTTGCGGCAGTCGATATAGGTCGGGGCCTTTTTGCCGCTCGCATGGGTCAACGGTTCGGTCGCATTGAAATGGATCGCGCCGATTTCCAGCAGCATACCAGCGGTCAGTTTTGCCATCTCGGCCTTGGTCGGATAGGAGGAGGGGATCACGTCTTCGTCCGTCTTTGCTTTTCTAAATACTCCCGCCGGAGGCTCCGGCGGAGCCGGATATCAGGCTTCAACTCGCCAATGCAGCGGGAAACCGGGATCAAAGACCGTCACAGGACCCGCGCCGGTTTCGATCTTTTCGGGGTAGGTAACAGGCTCGCCCTTCACCAGGGTGATCGTCTCTTCGCTTGCTGGCAGACGGTAGAACTGCGGGCCATTCAGCGACGCAAAAGCTTCGAGCTTTTTCAGTTTCTTTGCTGCTTCAAAGACTTCGGCCAGACAGGACATGGTATTCGTCGAACTGAAAATACCGGCACATCCACAGGCCTGCAGTTTGGCAGGGTCTGAATGCGGGGCGGAGTCCGTACCAAGGAAGAACCGCGGATCGCCTGATGTGGCTGCCTCAACCAGTGCAATCCGGTGCTTTTCGCGTTTGGCAACGGGGAGGCAGTAGAAATGCGGTTTGATCCCACCGGCAAGGATATGGTTGCGGTTGATGATCAGGTGGTGCGTCGTAATCGTCGCAGCAAGGTTTTTGTGGTGATCGCGTACGTAGTCAACCGCGTCAGCAGTCGTGACATGCTCCATCACGACCCGCAGATCAGGGGTTTTCTTGCGAATCGGGTGCAGAACACGATCAATGAACTCTGCTTCGCGATCGAAAATATCGATGTTGCTGTCGGTAACCTCACCGTGCACGCACAGGGGCATTCCGATCTCGGCCATCTTTTCCAGAACGCCGCGCACTTTATCGAAGTCACGAACCCCCGAGGAAGAGTTCGTCGTCGCACCAGCCGGATAGAGCTTCACCGATGTCGCTATACCTGCTGCATGAGCGGCAGCAACATCTTCTGGATCGGTCTCTTCAGTTAGGTAGAGCGTCATCAACGGAGTGAAACTGCTACCCTCCGGCAGGGCAGCCAGAATACGGTCGCGATAGGCTGCTGCCTGCGCCCCGGTTACAACGGGTGGAACAAGGTTCGGCATCACAATCGCGCGGCCAAAATGGCGGGCGGTTTCGGGGAGAACGCCTTCCAACATGGCGCCATCCCGCAAATGCAGGTGCCAGTCATCTGGGCGTCGGATCGTCAGGCGGGTCGTCGGTGTATCACTCATAGCCTCCCTTTACACGCTTGTGTGAAGGGGCGCCATAGGTCGGATCACTCGGCAACAGCATCCGTCAGTTCGTTTTCCAATTCTCGCAATTGGCGTGCGAAATACGGGCGGGGTTGGTCTGCAAGGACAGCGCGACAAACCTGAGCGGCAAGCTGAGTGCGGCCTTGATCGATTGCAGAGCGTACCAGAAAACGCAGATACCTCAGGTGTCTGTGTCTGGCGCGGAACAATTGCGCAAAGGACAGCGGGTCGAGTGTGCCTTCCATGGCCATCTGAACCACATCATTGAGGATCCCCATCTCTGACAGGCCACTATCGATCTTGTCAGACAGATAAGGCACGCGCAGCCGGGTCGTATTGGTTCCAGTGAACAATGCAGTGTGCAGGGAATCTTCCAGAACACCGGGGTCGGATATGACATAGCAACGATAAGCCACTTCGACAATCGCCGGCGCATATCCGTAGCGCGTCGTGAAATCCAACCGGCGGTCTTTCATATACCGGCGGTCCCATCCTGCGATAGAGTGTGAAAGCGTTGCCACCGGTCGGAGCGCCAGAACTCTCGATCCCGGAGCAGCCACAGAATAGGCGGTCGCAGCATACCCGCCACGGTGATTGCCGTAGAACAGGACGCTTTCAAAGTCTTCGAAAAAGCCGTCGTCGATCAGCCGGTCGATATAGCGGTAAATCCATTCATCCCGAAACCAACTGTCATCGCGCGCGACGATAGCCAGATGGGACCAGCCAAAGGCCCGCACAAACCGGAAACCAATGGGCTCATGCTCTTCCGAGTTTGCGATTATCTCAGAATGGTTCTCAAACGTGACCAGCAGTTTCGGACCGGACTCAATAAAAGCCGCTGCAAAGTTCCCCCCCAGCGGTTCATAATGGCCGTACTCTTCTGCCAGATCGTCCAGCGCGTCGAACCAGTCGTCCACCGCCAGATTTTTCAACTCGGACTTAAAATCACACGGAACTTGATACATACGTCTTGCCTTTCGGCTCTTCTTTCCCGCCCCATCCCCGCTATAGCCTGTTAAATGCGGCAGAAATTGGCAGAACCCAAGTCGCTTTTGCGGTTCCACTGTTTTTGAGCCGGAAAATGCTATCTGCGACCAAGGCATGACTTGACCGGTAGGTGTGAGGGTGCAGCATGAGCCGAAATGGAGGAGACAAATGCAGATACAGAGTATCGATGACGTTCAGAGCGCTCTGGACGCCCAGAACTACGTGTGCGGACGGGCACTTGCGACCGTTGTGTTTTTGTCTCTGAAACTCGGGCGCCCCCTTTTCCTTGAAGGAGAAGCAGGTACAGGCAAAACAGAAATCGCCAAATCCATCGCAGCCGCGCTGGGCCGCGATCTGATCCGTTTGCAGTGCTACGAAGGGCTCGATGCTGCTTCGGCGGTCTATGAATGGAACTTTGCAGAGCAGATGATCGCTATCCGTACGGCAGAAGCAGCGGGCGGGGCGGAGCGTGGCACACTCAAAGCAGAGCTGTTTACCGAGGACTATCTGATCGAACGACCGCTTTTGCAGGCGATGCGCCCGCACCGGAACGGTCCGCCGGTTTTGCTCATCGACGAAGTAGACCGGACCGATGAACCGTTTGAGGCGTTTCTCCTCGAAGCGCTTTCCGATTTTCAGGTCACGGTGCCG
>JBNKUW010000109.1:0-9112 GCA_050298835.1 Marivivens sp. | reverse complement strand
GGGCGAGGTCGGGGCGGAGGTTCGGCGGGTTCTGGGACATGAGCGCGCATATAGTGCGGTTTGCCCCCTCGGGGAAGAGGATTCCCACGTATGTAGCCGATTGACAGACTCAGGGTTCCGAATCTAAAGCGCGGCTGATGCACGAAATTTCGGGTGCAGCGTGTCTTCCGTCGCGTGGCCTAGTGGCAAATGAGCGGAACTTTCGAAAGTTAGAAACGATGGTGGGGAAGGTCTTTTCCTCTGGCGATCCCGCAGTTGACCGGCGTGGATCTTATGCCGAAACACTGGCCTATCTAGGAGATATGGCCGGCGCGGTCGAGGTATTGGCTGGTGCGCTAGAACTGGCACCGAACTGGGCTGCGGGATGGTTCAAGCTGGGTGAGTATTTCGAAGTCGTGGGCGAAACCCAAGAAGCGCTGAAAGCATGGGATAGAGCGATTGCTGCTGATCCGACTGACGTGATGGGTGCAGGTCTAAAGCGCGGGCTGGTCACCGCGACAGTGGTTGAAACGATGCCAACGGCATTCGTGGAAATGCTGTTTGATCAATACGCACAACGGTTCGAAAACTCACTGGTTGAAAAGCTCGGATACAGAGGGCCAAAGATTCTGACCGATTTGTTGCGGCAAAACGGATTTGAGTGGGCAGACAGGACACTTGATCTTGGTTGTGGAACTGGGCTGGTTGCTGATGAAATCAGAGAGTATTGCGAGCATCTGACGGGCTATGACATCTCGGCCAATATGCTTTCAGAAGCAGCATCAAAGGGGCTCTATGACCTGCTTGAAAAACGGGACATCGGGACGCTGGAAGTCGGTGAGGATCGCTATGATCTAATCATCGCTGCGGATGTGTTCATATATCTTGGCGCGCTGGAAAGAGTGATTGGCTGGTGCGCGGGATCACTGGCGTCGAACGGACGGTTGGCTTTTTCGGTGGAGCTTGGTGATGCGCCACTCACGCTGCGCGAAAGCCGCCGATTTGCCCATTCGCGAGACTATGTATTGGGTGTTTTGCGTGATGCCGGATTCGCCGAAGTCGTGGCCGAAGAATGCGTCCTCCGGCAGGATCGGGGCGAAGGCGTCACCGCGCTGTGCATTCTGGCAAGTGGGCTAACGGTTCACGCGCGCGATAGGGATGAAGAGGAGGGGCAGGTTGTGTGACCTACCACTCTCCGACTACTTGCTTTGGTGTTGAACGATGGTTTTCAACACGGTTCGGCGCGGAAGAAGGGGAATGATCCAATTCACGAGGACCGACGTTTTTGTATCATTCACCACACGAAGCCTGTCTGAGATCATCGCCTCATAGCCGATCCGCGCAACGTCAGCAGCATTCGCGCCGTTCCTAGCCAGACGCGTACCATTTAGATTCGCAGCATCGACAAACTCAGTTTCGACAAACGACGGTTCCAATTTGGTAGAGGTGACGCCTTGGGGGCGCATCTCTTGGTCGATGGCTTGGGAAAATGAACTGACGAAAGCTTTGGTCGCGAAATACACGGCCTGAAGTGGCCCCGGAAGGTACGAGGCAGAGGACGAAACGTGCAGCATTTTTCCTCCACCGCGGGCGGCCATATCTCGACCTATCCTGTGGGAGAGTGTGACCAGCGTTTTGACGTTAAGATCGATCATATTGAGGTCGGTTGAGAGGCCGCGGACAAGGAATGATCCGTGCCCACCGAAACCAGCGTTGTTGATGAGAGCTTCGACGGACGCACATCTAGCGCTGAGACTTTTTCAGAGAGGGTGTCCGCACCTTAAGCTTCTTCAAGCATCGCGTCCGATGCCGGAAGAGTCGCCGGTGATGAGGGCGGTGTTGGGCATCTAGAAATCCAATAGGTGAAGGGCTCGGATTTGCACGTATGAACGGGAAGGTGCCACGTCAACGCGCGCAGGGAAGAGTGACAGCGGGTATCGAGCTTGCGAACGGTGTTGCGGTAAAACCGCTATGTTGGGCGTGCTGCTCAGGGCACCGCTAGACCGAGGCGCAAAACTCACGTATTGGTAAGTAATGGAATACACGTTTCGCACACGGTCCACGGACTGTCCGTATGAGCTGGCGCTTGGCCTTGTGTCCAAGCGTTGGAAGCCCCGTATGTTGGTGGTTCTGGCAGAAGGAACCTTACGATATGGCGATCTGAAAGAGGCGCTTCCAGGTGTTTCGGACAAGGTGTTGAGTGCAGCACTCGAAGACATGACGCGTGACGGCTTAATCAGCCGGACCGCTTTTGCCGAAATCCCGCCACGGGTAGAATATGCGCTGACCCCTCAAGGGGAGAGTTTGCTCGAAGCATTGGCACCCTTACGTGACTGGGCAGAACGGGAAAACGGTCGCTAGTTTTCTGCGCGGCGGATCACTTCCGCGATGCGGGAACCGATCGCCGCACTTCCTTTGATGGAAGGATGGACAAGGTCCAGACCGTGATAACTCCGGTCGCCAAAAGGGACGATGTCAGCAAGCGAGACGAAAATTACACCGTCGTCAGCCTCTGCCATCCGTTCCAACCGTTGGTCCATCTCGTCCCCAATAGGTGCGCAGTCTTCAATCGGGCCAGTGACACCCGGAGTGCGCAGATAACCGGTATAGATCACGCGTGCGCCAGTTTCGCGGAGCGTTCTGACCATATCGGGGATCGCACCACTCTGCCCGTCTTCAGAGATCAGGCGCGTCACCTTGCGGTCGCAGGCGCGACATCCACATCCGAAGAGAATGTCGTTGCCGTTGCCATTCATAACGATCCAGTCCCAATCGCCCTCGGTGTATTGGGCGCTGATGGGTATGATGCCAAGAACGCGAGCACCAATAACAGATCGGTCAGTAACCGGTTCGTCCAATTCGTCTTCGATAGCGTCAGCGACGGCAGCGCCAAAGGTCCGGTTCACGGCCATGAGAGAATCGCCCATCACAAGAATCCGTGAGGAATTGTCGGCTAGGATGATCTCTCCACAGCCAGTGAAAACAAGAAAAACCAATAAAAACAATTGACGAAAAGCCATGACCAAAACCGACTCAAATAGAACCGGGAATCCGGTTCGCTATGGGAAATTTCTCTAAGCCTAGTTAGAGGATCGGGCGGGATTATGGCAACGGATGACGAAATGTCAGATCGGACGGATCGGAATGTTTCGCGGTGTCATCAAGTGTATCTCGCAAATATTTGGAGGTACTAAATGGACGTTCACTACTCTGATCAGTGAAACAGACAGGCGACCTGAACTGCGGGCGAGCCGTCGTCAAACGCACAGAGACATGTCCAGACATTTGGCCCCAGAAAAGCTTCCATCACTGTCCTCATAAACAGAAAAAACCCGCCGGTTGCGCGGCGGGTTTGGTTTTTTTGGTCCGGTCGAGCCCTAGCGACGGCGGTCGCGGCGGGAGCTCATCGGCTGGAAAGCGACGCCTACGTGGGCCTCGCAGTAGGGTTTGCCTTGTTGCACGGGCAGACCGCAGAACCAGAAGTCCGGAGTTGCAGGGTCACCGATGGGCCATTTGCAGGTCCGTTCGGTGAGTTCCATCAACGTGAGCTTTTTCGCGGTCTTCTCGACCTCGTTCACGCGAGCCAGAGCCTCAGCCGAGATTTCGTTGGCAGATGGCTGCGGCGGAAGCGGCTGACCGGCAGGGATGATCGCCTTGCGGGCGGCGCTCATTGGGACGGGGACCGGCTCTGCAGATTCGGTCTTGGGTTCTGCCTTGGGTTTCGGCGCGGGTTTCGGTTTGGGCGCTGCGGCCTTGGGGGCGTCGACCTTTGCCTCTTTGGCAGGTTTGGACGGAGCCGAAGATGACCCACCGCTTGCACGGTTGGACAGGCCCAAGCGGTGAACCTTGCCGATGACCGCATTACGGGTCACCCCACCGAGTTCCTTGGCGATCTGGCTGGCCGACTGGCCCTCTCCCCACATCTTTTTCAACAGCTCGACGCGTTCGTCGGTCCAGGACATATGGCGTTCCTTCGGCTAGTTTTGGCGGGCGCTACTCAGCATCCGGCCTTGCATCATTGGTCAGTGTTCTATTCTAAGCACCAGTGCGCGGGATACAAGCGCCCGAATCGCAAATGAATCGCGAAATACGAGGATTACGGGGATGGAGCAACAGACAACAATGGGTGTTCGCCGTTTTGGCGCCGTAAATTGGCTGGGACTCTACTCGCTTATTCGTCGTGAAGTCCTACGGTTCCTGAATGTCTGGTCGCAGACGATCATGGCGCCGTTAATAAACGCCGGTCTATTCCTTCTGATCTTCACAATCGCCATCGGGTCGCAGCGCGGCGATGTTATGGGAATGCCCTTCATGCATTTCCTCGCCCCCGGTATCCTGACGATGACCGTGATCCAGAATGCCTTTGCGAACTCGTCCTCCTCGCTGACCTCGGCCAAGGTACAGGGCAATATCGTCGATACTCTGATGCCACCGCTAAGTGCAGCCGAGCTTGTTACCGGCTATGTTGTTGGCGCTGTTGCGCGGGGGGTACTTGTTGCTGTGGTCATTGCGATCGGTGTCCGGATTTTTCTTGGCGTCGGGATGGTGCATCCACAGTGGGTGCTGGTTTTTGTCATCCTTGGTGCGGTATTTATGGGTAGCCTTGGCATTGTTGCTGCTATTTTTGCAAACAAATTCGATCAGTTAGCAGCAATTTCGAATTTTATCGTAACACCGCTGTCGTTCCTGTCTGGGACATTCTATTCCATCGACGCGCTGCCCCCCGTGCTCCGCGCACTGAGCCACGTGAACCCGTTTTTCTATATCATCGACGGGGTGCGCTTTGGCATGATCGGCGTATCGGACGGGAGCCCATGGCACGGCCTGTGGGTCGCCATTGTTGCCTGCACGCTCGTCTTGACGATCTGCTGGTACTGGTTCCGCAACGGATATCGTCTGAAGCCGTGACCTTCGCGTCGAACTATACGCCTGCGCAGAGTATTCGAGTCAAAACACTCGGACTTCACTGGCGCGAAGGGCGGCTCCTCGCGGCAGAGGTGCGTGATCGCCACGATGTCCTGACCGGCGTGCGGCCTCTGGGTGGAACGGTTGAGTTCGGAGAAACATGGTCAGAGGCTCTGAAACGCGAGTTTCATGAGGAACTGGGTGTGGCGATTTCGATCAGTGGCTTACCGCTGTTTTTCGAGAATCTGTTTACAATGAACGATGTCGCGGGTCATGAAATTCTGATCGTGGCAGAGGTCACTTTCGACGCCTCAAAGCATGACATTGATGCACCGTTGGAATTTCTGGAGGATGGCGGGCAACGCTGCGTCGCTCGCTGGTGGCATCCGGACGATCTGAAATCCCGCTGCATCCCCCTTTTCCCTGAGGCCCTCTGGGACCACATCGGAAAATAATACTAGCATCGCAGGAATGATTTCCCTAAACGCACCCTCATGATGAAAACACGCGAAACCAAACTGATTCGACGCCGACGCTGAAGTTTTTCAGCGCCGCGTGCCGTTTTGCGCGCTCATCTTTCTCTCTTACACATTGACACGCCCATGCCTCTCCGGCACCAATCGGGCTTTCTAACAAGGGTTTACGATATGATCCCCACCGTCTTGCCGACGTATAACCGTGCTCCTCTGTCTTTTGTTTCCGGGACTGGCTCCTGGCTGACCGAGGCGTCGGGCCGACGTTACCTCGACCTCGGTGCCGGGATTGCTGTGAACTCGCTGGGCCACGCGCATCCCGATCTGGTCGAGGCGTTGACGGTGCAGGCGAACGCCCTTTGGCATGTGTCGAACCTCTATAACATTCCTGCACAGCAGGAATTGGCTGACCGGCTGACCGATGCGACCTTTGCTGATACCGCGTTCTTTACGAACTCGGGAACGGAGGCTTGCGAACTCGCCGTGAAAATGGCGCGGAAGTATCACTATGAAAAAGGTGCCCCCGAACGGACGACGATCATCACGTTTGAGGGGTCGTTCCATGGGCGGTCCTCGGCCGGTATCGCGGCTGCAGGATCGGAAAAGATGACCAAAGGGTTTGGTCCGCTCCTGCCCGGTTTCAAACACCTGAAATGGGGCGATCACGAGGCGCTGCAAGAGGCCGCAAAACAGCCTGATGTTTGCGGTATCCTGATCGAACCGGTGCAGGGCGAAGGCGGTATTCGCCCGCTCCCCGACCAATGCCTGAAGGGCCTGCGCGATCTTTGTGACGAACACGGTATCCTGCTGATTTTGGACGAAGTTCAATGCGGTGTGGGCCGGACCGGCAAACTCTTTGCCCATGAATGGTCGGGTGTGACGCCGGACATCATGATGGTCGCCAAAGGCATCGGCGGCGGCTTCCCTCTTGGCGCCGTTCTCGCCACGGAAAACGCGGCGTCCGGCATGACCGCAGGCACGCACGGGTCCACCTATGGCGGCAACCCGCTGGCCTGTGCGGTCGGTAACGCAGTGATGAAACATGTCGCCGAAGATAGCTTTCTTGCAGAGGTGAACCGCAAAGCCGCTTTCTTGCGTCAAAAACTCGAAGGTCTCGTAGCCGCCCACCCAGATGTTTTCGAAGGCGTACGTGGATCCGGCCTGATGCTGGGCCTCAAATGCAAACCCGCCAACATCGATGTTGTGAATGCGGGCTATGACCATGGCGTCCTAACCGTACCTGCTGGCGATAATGTTCTGCGCCTTCTGCCTGCGCTCAACATCACCGACGAAGACATTACCGAAGCCATCACCCGCCTCGACTCTGCCGCAACCGTAGTGGAGAACGCTTGAGCTTCTTTGCTTTCCAAATATTCCGGGGGTGAATGGCCGTGAGGCCAGAGGGGGCAGCGCCCCCTGACCCCATCGACGAAAGAAACCGATATGACCCACTTCCTCGACATTAACACCACGCCAGCAGACGATCTGCGTACGATCATCGAAAACGCCAAAGCCATGAAATCGGCCCGTAGCGGTTTGCCCAAAGGCACGCCAGACGCGGACAAGCCTCTTGATGGACGCATGGTCGCGTTGATCTTTGAAAAACCTTCGACCCGTACTCGCGTGTCATTCGACGTTGGGGTGCGCCAGATGGGTGGGCAGACGATGGTATTGTCGGGTGCTGACATGCAGCTCGGTCACGGTGAGACGATTGCCGATACTGCGCGGGTCCTGTCGCGCTACGTGGACATGATCATGATCCGCACGTTCGAGGAACAAACGCTGCTAGAGATGGCGGAATATGCCGACGTGCCAGTTATTAATGGTCTGACCAACCGCACACACCCCTGCCAAATCATGGCAGATATCCAGACGTTTGAGGAACATCGCGGCTCTATTGCGGGTAAAAAAGTTGTCTGGCTTGGTGACGGCAACAACGTGTTCGCAAGCTTTGCTCACGCAGCAGGTCAGTTCGGTTTTGATCTGACGTTTGCAGGTCCGGCACCGCTTGATCCCGAAGCCGTATTCGTTGAAGAAGCCCGCTCCAAAGGGGCGAACGTCGTGATCGAACGCGATCCGATGAAGGCGGTTGACGGGGCTGATCTGGTGGTCACGGATACTTGGGTCTCCATGCATGATCCGCAGTCCGCTCGTGAACGTCGCCACAACCAACTTCGGCCATATCAAGTGAACGAAACCCTAATGGCTGGTGCGAAATCTGACGCGCTGTTCATGCACTGTCTTCCTGCGCACCGCGATGACGAGGCGACGAGTGCGGTGATGGACGGACCGCATTCGGTGATTTTTGATGAGGCAGAAAACCGGCTCCACGCACAAAAAGCCGTTATGCGGTACTGTCTGGGTGTCTGATTGACGGCAAAGGCGGGCTTTGGCCCGCCTTTCTTATATCACCTCTCTGGCGATGAATTTTGCCAAATCGCGATCGTCGATTTCTTTTGCTGCATCTGACAACCGTACCCATTTCCGGTCACGCTGTCCGGCTTCGGGATAGTCGTCTCTCATATCTCTGACTTCGATTGTGTAGACGATAGCTTTGCACGGGTGTTCGGTGCCATCGTCAAACCGTTTGATGCCGCGATATTTGCCGATCTTTTCGACGTCGGATTTCTTTGCGACAACGCCGGCTTCTTCCCATGCCTCAGACAGCGCGGTTTCCGCACCGGAAAGCCCCTTATCGGGCCAGCCTTTGGGAATGATCCAACGACCGTTCGACGATGTAATCAGGAGAATTTCACGTTTTTTCGGTTTTCCACGCAAACACAGCGCCGCGTATTGAATAATTGGCGGGCGTTTCTGAATGGGGACGGGCAAGCCGTGCCAAGTTTTCCGAAAAATCGGGGTCATATAATTCTACTGCTGTTACCTCGGTGAAGACTTTATCGAATTCGACCCAGAATTGCAATTTGGACCGAGTTTTCTGAAGATTCTACGTATTTTACGACGCTAATGTCGCGGTTTAGCTCTGAGTGTCGGGTCGGCTTTGGTCGGATCTTCGGGCCAGAGGTGTTTGGGATAGTTTGCCCGCATATCCTTGCGCACGTCGGGATAGGAATTAACCCAAAATCCCGGAATATCCGCCGTGACCTGCACCGGTTTCTGACCGGGAGAGAGGAGCGTCACGCGGAGCGGGGTTTTGCCGATCATTGGGTGGCGGGTGACGCCGAACATCTCTTTGAGTTGGAGGGTGATTTGGGGAAGCTCCCCATCGTAGTCGATGGGAATTTTCCGCCCCAAGGGCGTTTCGAAATTCGCCGGTGCCTCGCGATCAAGGCGTTGTATCTGGTCCCACGACAGCATGCCCCTGAGCGCTTCGAGCGGGTTGAACTGTTTCCAGTCATTCGCTGTGCGGACGCCGGTCAGATGGGGAAGGAGCCAGTCGTTGATGGTCGCTATCAGGCTATCATCGTCCATCGCAGGTAGGTCCGAACCACCTGCACGGAGGAGTTCGACACGGGCGCGGAACCGTGCGGCGGCCCCGCCGAGCCGGAGACCGAGGTCGCGCACCCCGTCGAGCATGGCGGCGGCGATGTCTTGCGGATCGGCGTCGGTCCACTGCCGGTCATCCAGCGTAATTGCGCCAAACCGTTCGACGCGGCGGGTCAGGACGCGTTTGTCGCGGCGGGACCATTCGCAAATATTTTGCCAGTAGATTTGGCCCGCATATAGTCCGCGCAATTCACTTTCGCTGATGGCCAGCGCCTGACGCACTCTGGCTTCTCGTGGATCGCCATCGA
>JBNKUW010000108.1:0-9118 GCA_050298835.1 Marivivens sp. | reverse complement strand
ATTGGAATGATCGCTCCCGTGGTGGTTGACTTTATACACATCCACATCACCCACTTCCGGGGCCACGCTCAATTCAATATCGTGGTAGCCATAGCCAAACTCGCTAATGTAATATTCACCATCTAGATCGCCGCCAATGAATTCGTCAAACACACGAACTTCTTCGATCAGCGCTTTGTCTGCACCAGCTGCCGCATTCACAACATTCAACGCTTCGACGTTCGCATCCAAAACAAAGGCAAAGTCACGCTCGACCGCTTGAAGTTCTGAAATATCCATCGCCGGACGGGCGACGTTGACGTTTTTCGGCAAAGGCAGCTCTTCGGGGAACAGGGTAAAGGCCATCGCCGGACCTTTAACACCAAGTTCAGCCAGAATTTTCGGATGAACCTCACCAAAAATCCCGAGCACCTTTTTCGGACCCAGACAGATGCGACCATGACGACCGGGGTGGAACCACGACGGGCCATCCCGCAAAATTTGAACTTTGGCCGGAGCCCCCATCGAGGCAAGAATTGCCTCTGCGTCTGCTTTAACGTCAAAGACATCAACGGGACGCGAAGCACCGTGAACATCCTTCGGCTCTGTTCGGCCGACCAGCAAACCGGCAACCTGTAGGTGCTGTTCTTCGGGTTTCACACCGTGGAATGCGTGTCCCACTTCGAAAAGTGCCAGATCAGCAAATCCGCGTGCCTGATTGCGCGCCGCGGCCCGCAAGAGCCCCGGCAGCAGATCGGGGCGCATGTGGCTCATATCATTCGAGATCGGGTTCTCAAGCTCTGTTGCTTCGGTTCCACCGTTGAACAGTGCTGCCGCAACGCGGTCAATGAACGTATAAGTCACGCATTCGTTGTACCCCAGCGTCGCGGTGGTACGACGTGCAGAGGACGTCCGAACCTGCAAAGGAGTCAGGATCGGCTTTGGAACACCGATTTGCGCGCGGCTCATCGGTTTGCCCTCCAGTTTAGTAAGCGAAGCAATACGCGCCACTTCTTCGACCAAATCGGCCTCCCCCTGAACGTCCGCACGCCAGCTTGGCACATGAGCCTGATCTCCGACCATGCGGAAGCCCAACGCGGTCAGCGTCTGACGCTGTGTGCTTTCGGGGATGTCCATGCCAACAAGGCTTGAAACCCTGCCTGCATCCAGTTTGTAGGACCTGTTGAAGTTCGGGACAGATCCGGCAACCACCATTTCGGATGCTTCGCCACCGGCAATGTCCACGATCATACGAACGGCGTGCTCCAGACCAACAGATGTGAATTCCGGATCAACGGAGCGTTCAAATCGGTAGCGTGCATCCGAGTTAATTTTCAATGCGCGGCCAGCATAAGCGATCTGAACCGGATCCCACCACGCGCTTTCGACAAAGACGTTGACGGTCTCTTCGGTACAGCCCGAAACCTCACCGCCCATGATACCAGCAATGCTTTCGACGCCATTGTCATCCGAAATAGCCATTGTGCCGTCGGGGAGCGTATAGGCCTTTTCATCCAGAGCTACGATTTCCTCGCCACCCTTGGCACGATGAACGCGCAGATTTCCAGCGACCTTGTCCGCGTCAAAAACGTGCAATGGGCGGTTCAGGTCGTAAGTGAAATAGTTGGTCACATCGACAAGGAACGAAATCGGGCGCAGGCCGATGGCCTTCAGACGATCCTGAAGCCACTGCGGAGACGGACCGTTTTTTACACCTTTGATCAAGCGACCGCAAAACAGCGGGCAACCGTCGAGCGTGTCATCGTCGATGGTCACATCAATGTCGGACTCGAAACTTGCCTCGACAACTTCAACTTCAAGCGGCTTGAGCGTACCCAGACCACGTGCGGCAAGGTCACGGGCAATCCCGTGAACACCCAGTGCATCACCACGGTTCGGTGTGATTGCGATCTCAATCACCGGATCGACCTTGGTTGGGTCATCAGCAGCAAGCCAATCGACGAACCTCTGACCGATTTCACCCGAAGGGAGCTCGATAATGCCGTTGTGTTCGTCGGACAGTTCCAGTTCGCGCTCGGAACACATCATGCCATGGGATTCGACGCCGCGAATTTTACCGACGGATAGGGTCACGTCGATGCCGGGAACGTAGTCCCCGGGACGCGCGACAACGACGGTGATGCCTTCACGGGCGTTCGGCGCACCGCAGACGATTTGCAATTCGCCTTCGTCGGTCGCAACTTTGCACAGGCGCAGACGGTCGGCGTCGGGGTGCTGTTCGGCACTCACGACTTTCCCGATTTTGAACGCTTTCAGGCGATCAGCAGGGTTTTCGATCCCTTCAACCTCGAGCCCTAGGTCGGTCAGGGTTTCCGCGATTTCATCGACCGTTGCGGTCGTCTCAAGATGCTCCTTGAGCCAGGACAGTGTGAATTTCATATCAGTGTCTCCTTAGCGGCTCAGGCCAGCGTGCAGGGTCGGAACTTCGAGAGAGGCAAAGCCGTAGTGGCGCAGCCAGCGCAGATCGGCGTCGAAGAAGGTGCGGAGGTCGGGAATGCCGTACTTGAGCATGGCGATGCGGTCGACGCCGAGGCCGAAGGCGAAGCCCTGATACTCGTCGGATCGACACCTGCGCTTTGCAGCACTTTGGGGTGCACCATTCCGGACCCCAAAACTTCGAGCCAATCGTCACCTTCTCCAACGGTCACTTTGCCGTCATCCCAACGGCATTGCACATCCACTTCGGCCGAAGGCTCTGTGAAGGGGAAGTGCGATGCGCGGAAGCGGGTTTTGACAGGCTTGCCGAAGAACACCGAAAAGAACTCCTCAAGCGTCCACTTGAGGTTCGCCATAGAGATGTCTTTGCCGATAGCGAGGCCTTCGACCTGATTGAACATCGGCGTATGGGTCTGGTCGTAGTCCGCACGATACACACGGCCAGGCGCGATCACACGGATCGGCGCACCTTGTTTTTCCAGCGTACGGATTTGAACCGGTGACGTGTGGGTCCGCAGAACCGGAGGACGGTTATCGCCCTCTGTCTGCTTCATGTAGAAAGTGTCCATTTCCGCACGAGCCGGATGGTGACCCGGAATGTTCAGCGCGTCAAAATTATACCAGTCGGTTTCGATCTGGGGGCCTTCGGCCACCGCGAACCCCATATCTGCAAAGATCGCCATGACCTCTTCGGTCACTTGGCTGATGGGGTGGATCGTACCCTGACGGCGACCACGCGAAGGCAACGTCACGTCGAGCCATTCGGTCTTCAACCGCTCGTCCAACGCGGCATCGGCCAGCGCCACTTTCTTCGCGGTCAATGCCGTGTTGATTTCGTCCTTGAGCGCATTCAGAGCCGGTCCCATGACCTGACGCTCTTCGGGCGTCATCTTGCCCAATTCACGCATTTTCAGGGCGATTTCGCCCTTTTTGCCAACAGCGGCAAGGCGGACCTCTTCGATCGCAGCCTCGTCAGCGGCATTTGCGATCAGGTCCAGATATTTCGCTTTCAGGTCGTCCATGACTTGCCCTTTGCAGATTGCTTGGCAGGCACTTACCGCGACCGCGCCAAAGGGGCAAGCATTGGGCGGTAGGTTGACCACAGCACAGACGCTCACGCTACATGAACGCAACGAAAAAGGCCGCCCCGAAGGAGCGGCCTTTCAAATTCGGAACTGTTCAGAGCTTAGGCAGCCAGAGCAGCACGGGCTTTCTCAGCGATAGCGTTGAAGGCTTCCGGCTCGTGAACGGCCAGATCGGCCAGAACTTTGCGGTCAACTTCGATGCCAGCTTTTGCCAGACCGTTGATGAATTTCGAGTAGGTCAGCGATTCATCGAACGCGCGAACAGCAGCGTTGATACGCTGGATCCAAAGCGAACGGAAATTACGCTTACGAGCTTTACGGTCACGAGTTGCGTACTGGTTGGCCTTGTCTACGGCCTGACGGGCAACTTTGAAGGTCCGGCTGCGGCGGTCATAGTAACCTTTTGCAGCGTCTAGGACTTTCTTGTGACGACGATGGGTAACGGTACCACCTTTGGTGCGCGACATTGATCAGATCTCCTTAGCGAGAGTAGGGCATCATCGGCTTGATGATGCTCTCATCAGCCTTGCTCAGGGTCGTGGTGCCGCGGGCATCACGGATGAACTTTGTGGTGCGCTTGATCATGCCATGGCGCTTGCCAGCCTGACCGGCTTTGATGCGGCCAGAGGCCGTAACTTTGAACCGCTTTTTGCAGCTCGATTTGGTCTTCATCTTGGGCATTTCCGTCTCCTTTAGGGGTTCGGTTATAAGCGCGACTCGGCATGCCACTATCGGCCGGTCGCGCGGTTAGAGCGGGCCATATAGGCCGCCGCGACTTTTTTAGCAAGCGATTAGTTGATGAATTTCCCCACAACTCTCACGAATGCGCGGGGAACTTCATCCAACGTATATGGCCTTTGATTCACGGCCAGAACGACAAGCGTCCCACCAACAAGCACGACTATTGCCGCTGCCCTTGGTGCCCGACCTTCAGAGAGCGCCCCCAATATTGGTGGAAGCGCAAAGGTCAGTAGCACAATCCCGATTACAAGAAAGAGATCTGCGTCCATATACGTGCCTCTACATACGTTTAGGGCAGCTTAATCCCTATCGGAGCTGTGAATCAAACGTTCCTCGCATGGAGCAACCCGCAAAATATTCGTAGACCCAGGCGTGTTAAAGGGAACACCCGCGGTTACAACGATCATATCCTTTTCGGTTGCTACACCTTCAGCCTTTGCCGCACGAATGGCCGCGATCACTGCGGATTTAAAGCGGTCGATCTCACCGGTCATGACCGTATCCACACCCCAGCTAAGGCACAAACGACGCGCGGTCCGTTCAATCGTGGTAAGCGCGATAATCGGCACGCGGGGTCGTTCGCGGACAACACGAAGTGCTGTCGATCCCGACTCGGAGAAGCAACAAATCGCTTTAACGTCAGTCTTCTCGGCAATCTCACGCGCGGCGGCAACGATACCGTCAGCTACAGTTACGTGATCGATCTTGCGGGAAGCTTCGAGGATCTCAACATAGGTGCTATCGGTTTCGACCTCTTGGGCAACGTTGCTCATCGTTTGAACCGCTTCGACAGGGTACTGACCTGCTGCAGATTCAGCCGAAAGCATGATTGCGTCCGCACCTTCGTAAATCGCATTGGCGACGTCCGAAACTTCTGCACGGGTCGGCATCGGGCTTTCGATCATCGACTCGAGCATCTGCGTTGCAACGATCACCGGCTTGGCTTCAGCACGGCATTTGCGAATCAAACGCTTCTGGATCGGAGGAACACTCGAAACCGGCAATTCAACACCAAGGTCACCGCGAGCAACCATGATTCCATCGGAGACAGCTAGAATATCGTCGAACGCTTTCACAGCGGCCGGCTTTTCGATCTTCGCAAGAACGACCGCGCGACCTTTGGCCAGAACGCGCGCTTCTTCGACATCCTTTGGACGCTGGACAAATGACAAGGCCAGCCAGTCAACGCCGAGCTCGCAAACGAACTCGAGGTCTTTCCTGTCTTTTTCAGAAAGCGCTGCAACAGGAAGAACTACGTCAGGGACGTTCACGCCTTTGCGATTGGAAATGACACCACCAACAGTGACTTCGCAATTCGCAAAGTCCCGACCGCAGTCTTTGACGCGCAAACGGATTTTTCCGTCATTCACCAACAGGTTCGCACCCGGCTCCAGTGCATCAAAGATTTCTTTGTGCGGCAGCATTACGCGGGTGCTGTCCCCCTCGGCCTCATTCAGATCAAGACGGAAATCCTGACCTTCGACCAGAGTCTCTTCATCATTTGCAAATTTTCCGACGCGCAGCTTTGGCCCCTGCAAGTCGGCCAGAATACCGATCGGGCTGTTGCAGTCCTTTTCGACCTGGCGAATGATTTCATGCCGCGCGCGAATCTCGGAATGCTCGCCGTGGCTCATATTCAGGCGGAAAACGTCGGCGCCTGCTTCATGCAGTGCACGGATAACTTCGTATGTGCTGGATGCTGGCCCCAGCGTGGCAACGATTTTTACGTTGCGATGGCGTTTCATCAGGTAAATCCTCGTCTTTGGCGTAGGCCGTTGGCTGTTAACGCTAACACTCCTTACCCCCCTTATTGCCCAAAACGCAACCTCCCTCAACTCTACCTTTTTATAGTTCCAGCTTGTGACATTTCCAAACGAGTGACATTCAGAACCCTGAATTGCCTGTTACGCACCCAAAGGAGGCCCCAGTGGACGACCAAACCCGTATCGAGATCGAAGCCGCAGCATTCCGGACCCTTCGCCACCACCTTATGGAAAAGCGCACCGATGTTCAGAACATCGACATGATGAATTTGGCAGGGTTCTGCCGAAACTGTTTGTCACGTTGGTATCAAGAGGCCGCGAACGAACGCGGCATCGAAATGTCCAAAGACGAGGCACGAGAAATCTACTACGGTATGCCCTATGACGACTGGAAAAATAAATTCCAGACCGAAGCGTCAGCAGAAACCCAAAAGGCTTTTGAAAAGTCCTATGCCGAAAACGTAGGTAAAGCCGAATAGCCTTAGAATGAAAGCGCGGGAGCTGCAATTTCTTTGCCAATTTGACTCAGATTGACGGCTTTTCTGCCGTTATGGAAGCAAGAAAGTCAAATTAGGTGCTAGAAAATGCTCCTCGCGCTACTCCTTGCTTCGTTTGGTGTGGCCCTACTCAGTGGGGCCATGATCCCATTGGATTCTTCCCCTCCGCCGGATACCGACGATACCGCCTTGGGCTCGGACTTTAATGACACGGCCTACACTTGGGGCGGTGATGACAGCCTCACGGGTGAAGCTGGTGACGATAACCTTTTCCTCGGCGAAGGAAATGACACTGCAACAGGCGGTGACGGAAACGATCTAATTGCCGGTGGCCCTGGTGACGACGTTCTCACAGGTGATGCTGGAACGGACCGTCTACACGGCGGTATGGGCGAGGACTGGCTTTCTGGCGGAACAGGTGATGACATCCTGAACGGAGAAGACGGCGCTGACCAGATTTTCGGGAACGAGGGCGATGACCACATTCGCGCGGGCAATGGCGCGGACCGTGTTGATGGCGGCGCAGGCAATGACGTTATCTTCGGGAACGGTGGTGCCGACACTCTGAACGGCGGCGAAGGTGACGACAAGCTCATCGACGTTTATGGAGTAAACACCTTACGGGGCGGCGCAGGTCAGGACATTCTACGCGGCGGAACCGATACGCAAATGTTCGGGGGTGACGACGACGACCTGTTGTACCTGATGCATGGTGCAACAGGCACCGGCGGTAGCGGCGCCGATGTATTCGATGTCGAAGTAGATTGGTCTGAAAACGTCGCCACGATCACCGACTTCAATCGGGATGAAGACTACCTTGCTCTGGAAATTCCAGCCGGTACTCCGAACGATATCTCAGTCGCTCAGACCAATGAAGGCTGGCTCGTCCGCGTGAATGATGTAGATGTCGCCCTAGTCCAAGGGACGGAGACCCTCACAGTCTCCGACATTTTGATCCTCGAAGTCACTACGTGATCAGATCGCCGTTTTCAGGCTTTCCTCAATATAAATTTCGCGCAGACGTAGCGATACGTTGCCTGGTTCGCCAGCACCAACAGTTGCGCCATCGATTTCCACAACTGGCTGCACAAAAGTTGTCGCTGAGGTGATGAACGCTTCATCCGCCTGCTGGGCTTCTTCGATTGTAAAGTTGCGCTCTTCGACCTCGAATTGAGCTTCGGAAGCGAACCGCAGGACGGCTGCACGGGTGATACCGTGGAGAATGTCGTTCGACAGTTCCCGCGTGATGATTTTGTTGCCCTTGACGATATAAGCGTTGTTCGAGGTGCCTTCGGTCACAAAACCGTCCTCAACCAACCATGCGTCATCACATCCGGCCTTTTTAGCCATCATCTTACCCCATGAAGGGTAGAGGAGCTGAACCGTTTTAATGTCACGACGGTCCCAGCGTTGATCTTCGATCGAGATAACTTTGATACCGGTTTTAACCGACGGCATATCGATCAGGTTTTTGGCAAAGGTGAACAAAACAATGCCCGGCGCGACTTCGTCCGGATCGGGCCATGCAAAGTCTCGATCAGCAGGTGCGCCACGGGTGATCTGCAAATAGATACCACCTTCTTTCAGATCGTTCTTTTCGACCAGATCACGATGGATTTGCAGCAACTCATCCGTTGTTACTGGCGAGCGCATCTCGAGTTCGGACAGTGATCGATCAAGACGTTTGGCGTGGCCGTCAAAGTCTACCAGCTTTCCGTCGATCACCGAAGTGACCTCATACACCGCGTCCGCCATCAAGAACGCTCGATCAAAGATCGAAACCTTTGCTTCGTTCTCGGGCAGATACTCTCCGTTTACATAGACGGTGCGGGTCATGATGGTCCTCCATACAATACTGACCAGCGTCATGGGTCATGGCACTGGTTGCGTCAAGCCTGTCAAACGGGTGTCTACGGAAATTGTTTTCGCCATCCTGCAGAAAGGTCTCATGCTGCAACTGCAAAATATCCTTGCAGTTAGTCGCGCAATTTCCTAACCAATTACCAAACTAAAACGTAATTTCCTTACCGAAAGGAATCGAAGTGTCTTTCCGTATCCAACCTGCCGCCCCTGCCCGCCCTAACCGCTGCCAACTCTTTGGCCCAGCATCGAACACCAAACTGTTCGCCAAAATGGCAGCGAGTGCAGCCGATGTGATCAATATCGACCTCGAAGATTCGGTCGCCCCCTCTGACAAAGAGATGGCCCGTGCGAATGCGATCGAAGCGATCAACACTGTGGATTGGGGTAACAAATACCTTTCCGTACGGATTAATGGTCTGGATACACCCTACTGGTATCGTGATGTTGTCGACCTCCTTGAACAAGCAGGCGACCGCCTTGACCAGATCATGATTCCCAAGGTTGGTTGCGCAGAAGACGTCTATGCGGTTGACGCACTTGTTACCGCAATTGAATCGGCCAAAGGCCGCACAAAACCGATTTCCTTTGAAGTTATCATCGAATCCGCTGCCGGTATCGCTCACGAAGGAGACCCCGCCGTTGAACCGATCCACCCAGTTACCGTAGTCGTCCCCCCACGCGTCGACGTTTCCGCGGGGCACGGGATACTCGACGGTGGCGAGCTCCGCGCCGG
>JBNKUW010000107.1:0-9204 GCA_050298835.1 Marivivens sp. | reverse complement strand
TGGACTGACAGAATTTCTAAGCACATTCGCTCACGCTTGGCTTGGTTTGTGTTCAAATGGTCTTTTAGACGTCGATCAGTTTCGCTCATGCAATGGTCCCAATGGAAATTGAAGGCACCACGGTTTTTGTGGATGTACTTGGGCCTCAACCGTCATTCATCAATAGACTAAGGTTGGAGGAAGACCAATCGAGTATAGCTCAAAGCGGACCTTGGTCCCATTTGCAGCGAATGTCGGCTTCCCGCCCAAATGCACAAGACGCGTTTCTGATCCATCGCACATTTAGAGCGATATCCAGGTTAAAGCCTCACGATCTGACGTGGTCATGGCATCAAATCAGCCAATTCCAGCCTGCAATCAACATATAGAAAAGGCGCCCATTGGGCGCCTACATTTTGTGCTGGGAAAGTCTTCGCGGGATCTTTGCCCCGAATTCGAGACAACTTTGCTCCGATTTACAAGCTTAGTGGGTCCACGCACCACGACGGTTGGTCGCAAAGTTCTCACCGTAGCCCATCGCGCGCAGGTTTGCCTTGCGGACTTTCGGCTCTTGAACGACGGCGTCGATGTTGTGTTCCTGCGCGTATTCGAGAGCAGCCTCTTTGCTGTCAAAACGCAGTTTCACTTGCGATTGGGTGTCATCAGAAGATGTCCAACCCATCAGAGGATCAACGTCACGGGCAGATGCGGGAGCATATTCCAAAACCCAATGCTTTGTCTTGGCGACACCGGACTGCATTGCATTTTTTGCGGGGCGATAGATTCGTGCGCGCATGGAATAGCTCCTTTGAATTCGCCCCCTTATCCAAAAAATAGGGGGGCGATGCAATAAGCCTTGTGATGCTTCAGCCTATCAAAGCCCCAGCAATTGACGGAATTCGGCCATTGCGGCGTCAGACAACCCACCTTCGGGCATGAGTTCGTCCAGCAAAGCCGTCTCCTGACCGGAGGCATCGAAGTAATCGACCAGCTGTTGGTTTACGGTCAGACGGGACTCCGTCTCTGTGCTCAGTCGGGTAAGCAAGCTGTCATATTGGCTTTGATAGTCCGGTGCTGCCGGATCGAGCGCGGCAAAATCTGTGTAGCCAAAGCTTTCCAGTAGTGCGGTAGCGGACGCCGGATCATAAGTCGCCGATGAGCTGTCAAGAATAGCCAAATAGTCCGCGATTTGTTCGGACGTGGGTAGGGTCGACGGATCGAAATCGTCGGGTGAAATGCCTTGGGACGTTAACGAGGTAAGAAGAGTTTGCGCCGAGGTTGTCGCCTCACGATATGCCGCAATACCGCCAACCTGACTGTTGCGGGCAGCGTTCAAAAACGCCTGTTCGTTCGCGTGCGCTGCGTTCAACCCCTTGAGTTCGGACGCTACCGAGCCGTGGTTCGCGGCGCGGTCATTCCGGCCGTTTCCACCACCACCGCTATTTCCACCACCGTTGCCGCGACCGTGTCCGCCGGAATTCCCATTTCCTTGCGCAAAAGCCGCACCGGAATCGATGTCAAAGATCGTAGAGCCTAACGGCAGCAGCAAGGCAGATGACAGTAGGACGATTTTGATTGTTTGGCGCATAAAGGAATGCTCCCCAAGAGTTGCTAATGATTTCCCCCAAGAAATTAGAGGTCAAATCGGGCACAAGTTTGGCGATAATCGAATGTGCTCTTGAAGTAGAACATAAAGAGTACATTATAGGGCCGATAGCAGGAGCGCCCGATGCATAACAACAATCCCGAAGACATGCCGATGCTTCACCGCAGCCCCCAACAAAGGGAAAAGCTGGAAGGTGGAAAACGGTTTGTCATGCACAGCGATTTCTCTGCGGCAGGCGATCAGCCAACCGCGATTGTCGAACTGACTACGGGGTTGAATGGCGGGGATCGCGATCAGGTTCTGCTCGGTGCGACGGGCACTGGTAAGACATTCACGATGGCCCGAGTGATCGAAGAAACGCAGCGGCCTGCGATTATCCTTGCGCCTAACAAAACGCTCGCGGCGCAGCTCTATGGTGAATTCAAAGGGTTCTTTCCCGAAAACGCCGTAGAATATTTCGTGTCCTTCTATGATTATTATCAGCCCGAGGCCTATGTGCCCCGTTCGGATACCTACATCGAGAAAGAGAGCCAGATTAACGAACAGATCGACCGGATGCGCCACTCAGCTACGCGGGCGTTGCTGGAGCGGGACGATGTGATCATCGTGGCGTCTGTGTCGTGCATTTACGGTATCGGGTCCGTCGAAACCTACTCTGCCATGTCACAGGATTTGTACGTCGGCAAAATGTACGACCAGCGGCAGGTGATGGCCGATCTGGTCGCGCAGCAGTACCGCCGAAACGACGCGGCATTTCAACGCGGGAGTTTCCGCGTGCGAGGCGATAGTTTGGAAGTCTGGCCTGCCCACCTTGAAGATCGGGCATGGCGTCTGTCGTTCTTTGGAGAAGAGCTAGAGGCGATCCACGAGTTCGACCCGCTGACGGGCGAACGAACGGACAGTTTCGAAAAGGTCCGGATTTACGCCAACAGCCACTATGTGACCCCGCGCCCGACGATGAATCAGGCGATCAAAGGGATCAAAGAGGAACTCCACAAGCGGCTGAAACAGTTGGAGGAGGAGGGCAAGCTCCTCGAAGCGCAGCGGTTGGAGCAGCGGACGAACTTTGACCTCGAGATGCTTGAGGCGACGGGTGTCTGCAACGGTATCGAAAACTATTCGCGGTATCTAACGGGGCGTGCGCCGGGTGAACCGCCGCCCACGCTGTTCGAATTCATTCCCGACAATGCCATTGTGTTTGCGGACGAAAGCCACGTGTCCGTGCCTCAGATCGGGGGCATGTATCGGGGCGATTATCGGCGGAAATTCACGCTTGCCGAACACGGTTTCCGGCTACCGTCCTGTATGGATAACCGTCCCCTCAAGTTTGAGGAATGGGATGCCATGCGCCCGCAGTCGGTGTTCGTTTCCGCGACGCCAGCAGCATGGGAGCTGGAACAGACCGGCGGTGTGTTCACCGAACAGATCATCCGCCCCACAGGGTTGTTGGACCCTGAGGTCGAAATTCGGCCCGTGGAAACGCAGGTCGACGATCTGCTGGATGAAATTCGCAGGGTGGCCGCGGACGGATATCGCGTCCTCTGCACGACCCTGACCAAACGCATGGCCGAGGATTTGACCGAGTACTTGCACGAACAGGGCGTGCGGGTTCGCTATATGCACTCCGACATCGACACGATCGAACGGATCGAGATTTTGCGCGACCTGCGGCTTGGCGCATTTGACGTGCTGATCGGGATCAACCTGTTGCGCGAAGGTTTAGACATTCCCGAATGCGGGCTGGTTGCCATTCTGGACGCGGACAAAGAAGGTTTCTTGCGGTCCGAAACCTCGCTGGTGCAGACCATCGGTCGCGCCGCGCGGAACGCCGAAGGGCGTGTGATCATGTATGCTGACCGGATCACAGGATCGATGGAGCGGGCTATTGGCGAAACCAATCGCCGTCGTGCACGGCAGATGGCCTATAACGAAGAACACGGGATCACCCCGCAGACGGTCAAAAAGAACGTCGAGGATATTCTAGCCGGACTCTATCAGGGCGACACCGATCAGTCCCGCGTTACGGCAAAAATCGACAAGCCACTGCACGGCGGCAATCTGGAAACCGTCCTCAACAGCCTGCGCGATGACATGCGTAAGGCGGCAGAGAACCTCGAATTCGAAGAGGCCGCGCGGCTACGCGACGAAATCAAACGGCTGGAAACCGTCGATCTTGTCATTTCGGACGATCCGCTCGCCCGTCAGTCTGCCGTCGATCAGGCGGTCGAAGACACCAAACGCTCCTCTGGTCGTTCAACAGCCGGACGTTCGGGACAAAGAGGCGGAAACAAACGGAGCAAACGAGGACGTTAACGGGTCAATGGGGGCAACTATGACAAAACCGGTAACAGCGATCACAATGATGGCGCTTGTTGCGCTTTCAGCGTGCGGGAAGGACGCAAAGAAAGAGGCATTTGTCACCAACTGCGTTCAGCAAGCCGGCGAAGACAACCGCAAAGCCTGTGGGTGTGTCTATGAGGTCGCGAAGGACGAACTGACCGAAGACCAGATGTCGATGGTTTCAACACTCGCCTTCGACCCGAACAGCGTCATGTCGGTTCTTTCCAACATGAGCCTGAACGACGCAACGTCGTTGATGAACAGTCTCAGGGAACTGGGTCCGAAAATCGAAGCCCAGTGCAATGTGCAGGACGACCAAAACTGACGAAAGTCAGATGAAAGGAACGAGGGGCACTCCACAAGCGGTCAGGGTGAGAAGTGCGGCGAGGGCAAAGAACAAACGCATCTGGGGCTCCTTTCTTTCAAAGAAACCCCAGATTGACTTGGGATGAAACCCAAAAATATTTGTACGCCATCCTGTCGCGACAGGTTTACCCCGCCAGTTCGCGGGCGGTTTCCCGCAGCACGAACTTTTGTATTTTACCGGTAGAAGTCCGCGGGATCGGCATAAAGACGAACTTGCCGGGAACCTTGTACGGGGCGAGGTGTTCGCGGCACCACTGGCGCAGCGCGTCTGCATCGACCTCTTTTCCTTGCGCGACTTCGACGAATGCGCAGGGTGTTTCCCCCCATTTTTCGTGAGGCATCGCAACAACGGCGGCCACCCCAACTGCTGGGTGACGATACAGCGCCTCTTCGACTTCGATCGAGGAAATGTTCTCACCACCAGAGATGATCACATCTTTCGAACGGTCCTTGAGCTGGATGTATCCATCGGGGTGCATGACGCCCAAATCACCGGAGTGGAACCACCCGCCTTTAAAGGCTTCTTCCGTTGCGTGCGGGTTGCGGAAGTACCCTTTCATCACGACGTTTCCGCGGAACATGACTTCGCCCATAGTTTCGCCGTCGCGCGGAACCGGTTGCATCGTTTCAGGATCAAGCACATCCAATTGTTCAAGCGGGATATACCGCACACCCTGACGTGATTTCAGAGTTGCTTGTTCTGCAGGAGGAAGCGCGGACCAGTCGTCGTGCCAATCGTTCACAACAGCAGGACCATAGGTTTCCGTCAGGCCGTAAAGGTGGGTTACATCAAAGCCGGCCGACTTCATGTCAGCGAGCAGCTTTTCCGGCGGCGGGGCGGCCGCTGTAAAGAACTGAACGGTGTGATCCAGATGGCGCTGCACCTCTTGCGGAGCGGAAATCATCAGCGACATAACAATCGGCGCACCACACAGATGGGTGACACGTTCGTCGGCCAGATAGCTCCAGATCGGCTCGGCACGCACCTGACGCAAACAGACGTGGGTCCCGACGATGGCGGACAGGGTCCACGGGAAACACCAGCCGTTGCAGTGGAACATCGGTAAGGTCCACAGATAGACCGCGTGTTTCTGCATTGAGGTTGTCAGCGCATTCCCTTGCGCCAACAAATACGCCCCACGGTGATGGGAGACGACGCCTTTGGGATCGCCGGTCGTCCCCGAGGTGTAGTTGATCGAAATGGCGTCCCATTCATCGTCGGGCATGAGCCACGCGAACTCCGGATCGCCTGTCGCAACAAAGGCATCATAATCGATTGCTTCTACGGGATCGGTGGCATCCGTAAATTCCGGATCATCGTATTGGACCAACAGGGGTTTGACCTTAGCGAGGGACAGCGCCTCTTGCATCAGGGCCATGAATTCCCGATCGACGATCACCACCTTGGACATGGCATGGTCGAGCTGGAACGCGATGATTGCCGCATCAAGCCGTGTATTGATCGAATGCAGCACGCCGCCACACATCGGGACACCGTAGTGGCATTCCAGCATTGCAGGTGTGTTGGCCAACATAGCCGACACAGTATCGCCGCGACCAATCCCCTTTGCGCTAAGGGCCGACGCCAATTGCCGCGAACGGGTATAAAACTCTGCATAGTTCCGACGCAAAGCCCCATGCACCATTGCGGTGTGGTGTGGAAACACAGTGGCGGCCCGTTCCAAAAACGTTATTGGCGACAGCGGTTGGTAGTTGGCCGGATTGCGGTCCAAACCGTCATTGTAGGGATTTGTCGTCATGTTTTAAGCGTCCTGCCATTCGGGGCTACGCTTACCCAAAAAAGCACCGATGCCTTCTTCGGCATCGCGGGCAAGCATATTCTCAACCATCACATTCGACGCAAAGGCATAGGCATTTGCAAGGCTCATTTCACGCTGTTCGTAGAAAGCCCGTTTGCCAGTTGCGAGCGTCATGCTGGATTTCGACGCGATTTTCACAGCCCACTCCATTGTGGTGTTCTGTAACTGCTCAGGGGCAACGCAACGGTTCACCAACCCCATTTCGGCGGCACGATTTGCGGGGATCATATCCCCAGTCATGAGCATTTCCATCGCGTGCTTGTTCGATACATTTCGGGACAAGGCCACCATCGGTGTGGAACAAAACAGCCCGATATGAACTCCTGGTGTGCTGAACTGCGCGGTTTCTGCCGCGATTGCGAGATCACAACTTGCGACAAGCTGGCACCCTGCGGCCGTCGCAACGCCTGCGACTTCGGCAATGACAGGTTTCGGACAATTGACGATGGCTTGCATAACGCCCGAGCACATCGCCATGACCTTGGTAAAGTAAGCCCGCCCACGGTCTTTAGCGGTACGACCGGCCGTCATTTCCTTGAGGTCGTGACCCGCGCTGTAGGCTGGCCCGTTTGCGGCCAAGATAATAACCCGCACATCAGGGTTTTCGCCCGCTTGTGCAAACGCTTCGCCCAGCGCCTTGAGCATTGCCTCTGACAGAGCATTGCGACGCGTGCTGTCATTCAAGGTCAGCCGCAAAACACCATTGGCATCCAGCGACTGCAACAGGATCTCTGTATCAGACATGGTGCCAATCCCTAGAGTACGTTGATTTCCACGCTGTCCGACAGCGTGTTAGCAATGAAACAGTAGCGGTGAGCCCGATCCTGCATTTGCGCCATGTCTTCGTCAGACACAGAAAATCCGGCATCAAATCGCACCACGGGATGCAGATCGATTTGGGTCACGGACATTTGTCCTTTGGGGTTCTTTCCCAAATGGGCTTCGGCGTAGTCCTGATAGCCTGCCACCGGCCAACCGGCTTTGGCTGCCAAGGCAAGGAACGTCATCATGTGGCAGCTTGATAGTGCCGCCGCCAACGCTTGTTCAGGATTGGTGTTTTCGGCTTTGCCGCCCCAATCAGGGGCAGCATCGGCCGAAACTTCGTAGCTGTCATTGTACCGCACAGTATGCTCTGCGGAGTATTTACCAGCCGCAAACTCGGGTTCTTGGCGTTGCCAATTCAGTTCGATTGCCAGATCGGACATATTGCTATTTCCTATGTTTTCTTACGCAACCGCGATTTTCTTTTTGGGATCAAAGAACGGAACTTCGCAAACTTTCGCCGCGTGGACACCAAAGCGCGAATAGACGTCAAATTCAGTCCCAAGGTTGGCGTATTCAACCGAAACCATAGCCAGTGCGATGTTCTGGCCCAAGCGCGGCGAATAAACGGCCGAGGTAACTTTGCCCACGTCCTCTCCGTTTACCTTGATCGGCCAGTAGGACGTGTTTGGTCCTTGTAGTGGTTCACCGTCAATTATCAGGCCGATCTGCTTGCGGCTAACGCCAGTTTCTTTGATCCGGCGCAGGGCTTCTTTCCCGATGAAATCGACCTCGATATCGAGGTTAACAAGACGATCAAGCCCGAGTTCAAACGGGTTAGTGTTGATGTCAGCATCCGCATGATAGGACAGCATCCCACCTTCGATACGGCGGATCGATGACGTGTGCCCGGGTTTCAAGCCGAACGGCATGCCAACAGCCATAATCCGTTCCCACAACGCATCGCCATAGCTTCCGTCACGCAGGTAGATTTCATACCCCAGTTCGCTCGACCAACCGGTCCGCGACACAATGAGAGGGATGCCGTCCAGCTCTACTTCGCGCAGCCAGTAGTAGCGAAGGTCCATGATGCTTTCTCCGAAGAGGGCACGCATGATTTCACCGGATTTCGGCCCCTGAAGCTGGAGCGGAGACACATCCGGTTCGCAGATCGACACATCCAAACCAGAGTGAACAGCCACACCTTGAGCCCACAAAAGAACGTCGCTGTCAGCAAGCGAAATCCAGAAATGGTTTTCAGCAAGACGGAGCAGAATCGGATCGTTGAGAATGCCGCCTGCAGCATTGGTAATCAGGACATACTTACACTGTCCGACGGCCATCTTGGACAGATCGCGGGGCGTAAGCATCTGGACGAATTTCGCCGCATCCGGACCGGTGATTTCTACCTGACGTTCAACCGCGACATCGCACAAAATGGCTTCATCCACCAAGTTCCAGAAGTTCTGAACCGGATCACCAAAATCACGGGGGATATACATGTGATTGTAAACCGAAAATCCCTTTGCGCCCCAACGAACGGTCGCATCGAAAAAAGGAGATTTCCGGATTTGAGTACCGAAACCGAAGTCTTCTACTTGTGTCATTTGTTACCCTCTCTGGCCCGCTTTCCCGCGGTTGTGACCAACACTGAATGCACATTTATTATCGAGGGTGTCGTGTGCGTTCGGTCCAAAATCAGATGGGTTTGGCGACTATTCGGGCCCTTTTTGAGGCCGTTCCCAGACTGAATAGTCTGAGACTCTACTGCGCTATCGATTCATCAGCGCAGCAATGTTCGGATGGCTCGTCTTAACATGGCGCACAACGATGTATGTCATGTAGCGATCAACCTCGACTTCTGCAGAAAACAAGCGATCCAGCAAATCCTGAAAAGTCGCAAGAGTTGGTGTCACAACCTTCATCACATAGTCCATACCACCACCCGTCGCGATGCACTCGACAATTTCAGGAAGCGAATGGACCTGACGCTCGAACCGGTCAAAGTCCGTTTTTCTGTGATGGGTAAGCGATACCGTCACCACAACAGACGTGAAGTCACATAGTTTATGAAGTGCGATTTCTCCGCGATACCCCGTGATATAGCCCGCCGCCTTGAGTTTGGTCAGGCGCTCCCAGCAGGGAGTTTGTGAAAGATTCACCATCTCTGCCAGCTTCGCCTTACTCAACTGTCCATGTTGCTGAACCGCACTAAGAATGCGAATATCGGTTGGGTCGAGGCCGGCTTTTTTCATCTGGCTGAGGATCTTTCAGTGGCTACCGGAATTCAGAATACCCGTATTCTGATCCAGAATTCCATTTCCGCCAACC
>JBNKUW010000106.1:0-9242 GCA_050298835.1 Marivivens sp. | reverse complement strand
CGTGACGAAGCCATTGCAGCGATCAAACAGGCTATCCAGAAAAGCTACGGCCGCAAAGGCCGCCGTATCGTCCAACAGAACTGGGCGGCGGTTGACGGCGCATTGGAGCGGCTGCATCGGGTCGAGGTTCCCTCCAAAGCAACCAGTACGGTTCCTGTACCACCGATCGTACCAGCCGACGCCCCGCCGTTCGTACGCGATGTTACAGCACGAATGATGGAAGGACTTGGCGACGATATTCCCGTCAGTGCAATGCCGGTCGATGGCACATTCCCCTCTGGCACCGCGGCGTGGGAAAAACGGAACGTTGCAGAAGAGGTCCCCGTCTGGCGGACGGACCTTTGTATCCAGTGCGGCCAGTGTTCCTTTGTTTGCCCACACAGCGTGATCCGCGCGAAATACTATGACGAGGACAAACTCGACGGTGCACCCGACGGTTTCAAATCAGCGCCGGTCAACGTGCGGGGCTATCCGGGCACTCGCTTCACGCTACAGTTCTACGTCGAAGATTGTACCGGCTGTGGGCTCTGCATAGAGGCTTGCCCGTCGCTTAGCCCGACAGAACCGGGCATCAAGGCGATCAATTTGTCGGATAAAACGCCCCTAATCGAACCCGCCCGCAAAGAAATCACGTTCTTCGAAAACCTGCCTGTCAACGACCGTGCACGCATCGATTTCGCAAACGTGCGTGGTGTTCAGTTCCTCGAACCATTGTTCGAGTTCTCGGGCGCGTGTACCGGTTGCGGGGAAACGCCCTATGTCAAACTCCTCAGCCAGCTGTTTGGGGACCGCTTGATGGTCGCAAACGCGACAGGGTGTTCGTCAATCTATGGTGGGAACCTCCCTGTGACACCATGGACGAAAAACGCAGAAGGACGCGGGCCAGCGTGGTCGAACTCCCTGTTCGAAGACAACGCAGAGTTCGGCCTTGGCTTCCGGCTCGCTGCCGACAAACATCTGACCATGGCGCAGGATCTGGCAAGGGGGCTCGCTTCCGAAGTCGGTGAGCATCTTGTCGAAGGTATATTGAAGGCACCACAAATCCGTGAATCCGAAATCCGCGCCCAGCGCGAACGGGTTGCTCTTTTGAAAACTCGCCTATTGGCCATCAAGAACAAGCCGGCAGCCGAACATCTGTTGTCACTTGTAGATCACCTTGTCCGTCGGTCGATCTGGATCGTGGGTGGTGACGGCTGGGCCTATGACATCGGCTACGGAGGACTTGACCATGTTCTGGCTTCTGGCCGCGATGTGAATGTGCTTGTCATGGATACCGAGGTTTATTCGAACACCGGCGGTCAGTCGTCCAAAGCGACACCGCTTGGCGCGATAGCCAAATTTGCCGCTGCTGGGAAACGCACAGCACGCAAAGACCTCGCTATGCAAGCCATTGCCTACGGAAACGTCTACGTTGCGCAGATCGCTATGGGGGCCAATCCGCAGCAAACGCTCCAAGCCTTCAGGGAGGCAGAGGCGTGGAACGGCCCATCGCTGATCCTCGCCTACAGTCACTGTATCGCGCACGGTTTCGACCTGCGTCAGGGGCTGTCACAACAGGACAAGGCTGTTGCCTCCGGCTATTGGCCGCTTTTGCGGTACGATCCCGCGCTACGCGGTACTGGAAATGCTCCATTCAGGCTCGACAGTCCACGACCATCGCTACCGTTCCGTAGCTACGCCTATAACGAACTGCGCTACAGTGCCCTCGCAGCAAGTAGACCCGAGGATGCCGCAGCTCTGTTAGCCGAAGCGCAGCAGGCGATCCATGACAAATACCGCACCTACGAGGACTTCTCTAAAATGACCTCTGGACCGAACTCGTCGGAAACGATGGCTGGCCCCCGCAAGCAGTGAGGATTGATACATGGACCTGACAACCAGATATCTCGGGCTCACCTTACAAAGCCCCATCGTAGCGAGCGCCAGTCCGCTCAACCGCAATCTCGACAATTTGAAACGGTTACAAGATTGCGGCGCAGGAGCTGTTGTGATGCCTTCGGTGTTCGAAGAACAAATCGAACACGAACTGGACGTTATCGACGCGTTGATCGACCACGGTAGCGACAGCTACGGAGAGGCTCTCAATTATTTCCCAACGCAGGCAACCTATGGCTTTGACACGTCAGGGCATATTATCGACATTGAGAAAGCAACCAAAGAATTGGACATCCCGGTAATCGCCAGCCTGAACGGCGTGACCGAAGGTGGCTGGATCGATTATGCTTGCGACCTTGAAGCAGCCGGAGCTGCGGCGATCGAATTGAACATTTTCCTTGTCCCTTCCGATCCGATGGTCAGCGGGGAAGAGATCGAACAGCGCTATCTTGGCATCGTGAAAGCCGTCGTCGAGTCAGTGAACATACCCGTTTCGGTTAAGATTGCTCCGTACTTCTCTTCGACCGGTCATATGGCGCAAAAACTGGTCGAAGCTGGTGCAAAGGGGCTCGTCCTGTTCAACCGTTTTTATCAGCCTGACATTGATCCGGCGCGGTTAACTATGGAACCGAGTCTGGAGTTGTCCCAGCAATACGAAATGCGCCTACCGCTGCTCTGGACCGGCGTTCTGGCCGGACGGATTGATGCGTCCCTTGCAGCGACGACAGGCGTAGACCAACCCGAGGATGTGGTGAAATACCTGCTCTCGGGTGCTGACGTCGTCATGACCACAGCGAGTATTCTGCGGCACGGCATCGACCACATGAGGGTGCTAGTCGACGGGCTGGATCAGTGGCTGTCAAAACGTGGATTGAACTCACCCGACGATATTCGCGGGCGGATGAGCCACAAAAATATGGACAATCCAGAGGCCTACGAACGCGCAAACTACATCGCTGTTCTACAACGCTATTCCAAGCACTAGCCGCGCTGCCAATCGGCAAAAGATATGCCCTTTTCGACACAATCCTGAATGACCTGTGACGGTTTCCAAACCAGTGGATCCTCCTCACAGAGCGTATTCAGATCGGCGAGGATTTTCCGAACCCCGATGGTATCGGCAAAGTGCATCAGTCCACCTCGCCAACGCGGGAACCCATAGCCAAAGACCGTGACCAGATCGATATCGCGCGCATTTTGTGCGATCCCTTCGGACAGGATATCCGCAGCTTCGTTGATCATAGCAAGCAACAAACGATGCCGGATTTCATCTTCAGAATAGTCAGTACGGGTTCGCTTTTCGAAATGACACTCTTCCAGCGCGAGGTCCGCAACAATCGGATCGTCAACTTTTGCCCCACCAGGGTAACGATACCAGCCTGCTCCGGTTTTCCGACCAAGCTTGCCCAGTTCGATCATTCGATCCGCAATGGGAATGTAGCGGCGGTTCGGATCACGTGTTGCATCCTGACGTCTGCGGTTCGCATGAGCGATATCAAGCCCGGAAAGGTCCTGCGCCTCGTACGGTCCCATCGCATACCCGAACTCAACCATGGCCTCATCCACTTCCCAAGGAGTGGAACCGTCCATGAAAACTGTATCTGCCGCCTCGCGATACCGCTGCAAAATCCGGTTCCCGATGAACCCGTCACAGACACCCGCCAACACTGGGATTTTCCGTAATCGTTTTGCCAGAGCAAATCCCGTAGCAAGTGCGCGTTCCGAGGTGTGTTCACCCTGAACGATCTCCAGCAATTTCATGATGTGCGCTGGCGCAAAGAAATGCAGCCCGACCAAACGGCTCGGATCGTCCAGCACCTCCGCAATCGCGTTCAGATCAAGATATGATGTATTCGTGGCAAGAACGGCATCATTCGGCATGACCTTTTGGAGCCGTGTAAAGACGGTTTGCTTGACCTCCATGCTTTCAAAAGCCGCTTCAATGGCAAGGTCAGCTTGACCAGCGGTACTGTAGTCCGTCGTCGCATCGAACCTCTCCCGCAACGCATCAGCTTTGGTTTCGGGAATGAAACCACGTGACAGGGATTGACCAATGATCCTCTCAACATTCGCTTTTGCACGCTCGACACCGTCCTCGTCGGTTTCGAGGATTGAAACTTTGATGCCCGCAGAAAGAAGGGCATAGGCGATCCCCGCACCCATCGTTCCGCCGCCGACAACCACAGCTTTTTCTACATTCACAGGAGAGGCGGAAATCCATGAAGGTCGTTTTGCCGCGCGTTCAGCGAAAAAGATATGCCGCAGAGCGCGGGCCTGTTCACCAGAGCGTAATTCGATAAAAGTCGTCCGCTCGGCAGCGAGACCCACTGAAAACTCGGACTTGCTCGCTAGTTCGATCAGCCTGATGGCTTCTTTCGGTGCGTTCTGATTAGGCGCTTTCTTGTCTGCAAGCGCCATCGCTGCTTCCGTCTCAACAACAAAATCTACGGGCCGATCGCAGAGAGGGACAATCAAATCCAACTCTTCAGGAACAACAGTTTCGGCGTCGACCACGGGGGTATCCGAAACCAGGTCAATCAGCCCAATAGTCTGAGCGTCATGAGCAGAAATTGTTTTGCCGGTCGGGATCAACTCTAGCGCTTTTTCCATACCGACCAAACGGGGCAAACGCTGGGTTCCACCAGCACCGGGAACGACGCCTAGTCCTACCTCTGGAAGGCCAAGTTTGGCAGACGGATCGGCCACCCGATACCGGCAGGCAAGCGCGATTTCCAAACCGCCACCAAGTGCAACACCGTTTATCGCAGCAATCCACGGCATCGAGGCTGCTTCGATGCGGTTGAGGACATCCGGCAAATGTGGCTCGACCGGAGGAGCGTCAAATTCCCGAGCATCGCCGCCCGCCGCAAATACACCATTGTCACCCGTGACAATCACACGGTCGAGCTTTTCGGCTTCTGCCCAGTCGACTGCTGCAAGCAGACCACGGCGGACCTCAAGTCCGATCGCGTTTACCGGCGGGTTACTGATTGTGACATAGCCAACAGCGCCCTCCCGACGACAGGAAACAGTCATGCCACACCTCCAAATGCGTTATATCACCTGCATGTGTAATATAATGCATATACCCTCTGCAAGCTTAGAAAAAGCCGCGCTCCCGGATTAGGGTGTAAAGTTCGTCACTGCTTTCGCGCACGGATTTCCCCGTTGTATCCAATTCGGCTTCTGCACGGGCATAGAGCGCTTCACGGCTTGTCAGGATAGATTTGAGCTGGTCCATGGCTTCGGGAATACCAGCCATCGGACGCGTATCACCCTGCGCGCGTACCCGATCCATATGTTCATTAGGTGATGCCTTCACCCAAATCGCATGGAAATGATTGAGCAAGTTTTTGTAGGTTTCCGGCTCTGCCACGATGCCACCTGCAACCGCCAGAACCACGCTGTCATAGGTTTCAACAATTCGATCTACCGCTTGGGCTTCCAGCTTGCGGTACCCTTCTTGACCATAGAAGGCCAAAACCTCGTTCACCGGCATGCCGGCGTGCTCTTCGATGTTTTTGTTCAGCTCAACAAAAGGAACACCAAAAGACGACCCCACCAAGCCACCAAGGGTAGACTTGCCTGCACCGCGCAAACCGATCAGACAGACACGGTTTCCACGATTGGCTTTTCCAGCCGTCGGATTGAGCAATTCACCAATCTTATCACGGACATCGCGGCTCGCTGCGCGATATAGATCCGCGAGTTGGAGCACCTCAGACGTCCAAGGGTCCTCTTCTCCGACAAGCCATTCAATCCGGTGGTCCAGCGCAATCGCTACTCGCTGCAAAAGACCGATTGAGATATTGCCCTCTCCAGCCTCAAGCTGCGCGAGATAACGAGGTGACACCCCCGACATTTCAGATAGAACACGCCGCGGGATACCTTTTCGTTCGCGTGCAAACCGGACTCGCTCGCCCACGCGGGAAATTAGTGCCTCGACTGCGGCATCCGGATCATTGTTCGCGGCCTGGACGACCTCGCCTTTGAAATTTGTAATCTCGCTCATGCTTCTGCGCACCGGTGAATTATAGTGCACACCTAAGCATATTCCGAAGCGACCTCAACACAATTAAGTGAGCACACTGCTAATCAGTTGCTGGGCGAAGCAACGGAACAACGATATCCTTAATCTCTTTTGGCGGGATCGTTTTCTGAAATTCATTTGCAACAATGAACACGCAGACAAAATCGCCTGTAAAACTCCGTATCCCGTTCTGAAAAGCTTCCACCCTGAAGCCTATCGATGTCTCACCCAGTTTGGTCGGCCAAACCTGACACCGAAGCCTATGCCGAGGCGTAACCGGTGTTTCAAAGTTCATCGACATATGAACAAACGGCGTTCCGATATTCCGGTCTATCTCCATCTGGAACCAGCCATCACCGAGATGATGTTCCCACCAGGCATTAATCGCATCTAACGCGAACCAAGGTAGGCGGGCAGTATACGCAATTCTTGCCGGATCGCAGTCACCCCAAGTGACGCGAATTTCGTGTTCGAATGTCATTAATAGGTCTCTACGTGATAACGTCCTTCGTCTCGCATCTTGTCGCGAAGTTCACGCCATTCCAAGCCTTCTGCGCGCGCAATATCACTCAGTGCTTGTTCGACACCTGCTTCCATTTCTTTCTTGCCACAAATGTAGATGTAGCCCTTGGGGTCTTTCAAAAGCCCCGCAACCTCCGAAGCATTCTCACGGATTTTGTCTTGAACATAGGCTTTCGGCTGCCCATCCTGACGGCTCAGGGCAAAATGCTTTCGCAGAAACTCCTCTGGCACCTTTTTCAGTGGCCCAAAATATGGAAGGCTGTCGTGCGTTCGCGCCCCAAAATAGAGAGTCAGCTTGTTCGCGACTTTCGGGGCTTCGCGTTGACGACGCAACGTAAAGCCGCGGAAAGGCGCAGACCCGGTCCCTGTGCAGATCATCATCAGGTGCGCTTCGGCATCTGACGGCAACAGGAACGTCGCACCAAAGGGGCCGGTGACCTGCACCTTATCGCCCTGTTTCAGATCGCAAACGTAGTTCGAGCAGAGCCCCTGCTCCTCTCGTTTTACCGTTAGGGACAGGTTGTTAAAGTTCGGGCGCTCTCCATCGCGGGGACTGGACACCGAATAGAGCCGCGGAAGGTGGGGCTGTCCGTTATCATCCTCTCCTGGAGGGATGATCCCGATACTCTGCCCCTCAAGAACAGGGAACGGCAGACCACCAAAATCAAGGATAATGTGGCGCACGTCGTTGTCGCTACTATCGCCAGTCAGGCGATAATTTCCTTGCACCGTCGCAACGGCCGGACGGCCCAGATTATAAAGGTTCACTGTTGGTTTCGACGCGGTCGCGGGTGCTTTGGATTTCCCGCCAGCCCCTTTGTGCGCTTCTGCCAAAAGGGCGGCCATGGCGTCATCCATCGCCTCCAGACCAGTGTCATCGTCATCACCACCAATATCTGCTTGCGCAGGCAGCTCTTCAAACCCGAACTGATCTTCGACCGAGTAAGCAGTGTTCACGACGCGCCACTCATCAATCGATCCCGTCGGGCAAACCGGAATACAGTCCATGCAAAAATTGCACTTTTCCGCATCGACCACGACGTTGTTGTCATCGTGAACAATTGCCGCCAACCCGCAAGTCATTTCACAGGTATAGCAGCGGATGCAGATTTCCGGGTCGATCAGGTGTTGTTTGAGCGGCTTGGTCATCGTTACTTTTCTTTAGATTTCAAAATTGCAGCAGGAGTCGTCGCGAGTTCGAATGCTGCCCAGCAAGATCCTTTGCAATCAGCACAGCCAAGACAGGACTTGTTCGCTGCTCGGATTTTCAACTTGGTCAAAACAGAACGGTTGATCATTTTATCCTCCTCACAATGAAACGCGGGCGGGTTCAAAACCCGCCCGGAATGAGCACTTAGGCCATGTGCAGCTTTACGTATTCAAAGTCGCCCGGCTTGTTATCGATGCCGACCTTCGGAGCCGAAATCCAGCTCGCGTATTGGCCGGGTTCGGACACCGGAACCATCAGCGACTGGATAAAATCGCCATCCGCCTTCGTCGGCAGCCAGTCTTTGACCGCGACTTCGTAGGCTTCTTTCGACATTTTTTCGCCATCGGGGCTAAAGCAACCGCCCGAGAACACACCGATCTGACGGTGGAATGCTTCGTGCGGCAGTTTGAGTTCGAACTGGATACCGGATTTTTCGATGATCTTGTTCCAGCGACCGACACCACCCGTAGCATCGCGGGTATAGTCGTCACGCAAGCGCATGTTGATCGCTGTCAGCGCGCTGACGTCTTCACGAACAACCTCACCGTTCACGAGGTTCCAAACCGGATAGGTCGCATCACGCAGCTGGTGGTCATCGTCGATCCGGTTTTCCATGTACCGGCCCTTGATACCTGCATTGAACGCATTCGCCGCGTTGGTCGAAACCTCCTGACCGAACAGGTCAAGCGACATCGTGTAGTGCAGGTTCAGTTTCTTCTGGATGGTCGGAAGGTCGATCACACCGAGGCTTCGGATTTTATCGGTGTCATAAGGATCGTCGATCCCGTTTTCCTTCATCACCTGACAAGTGCGTTCAATCGTGCGCCCAACACCCGTTTCACCTACGAACATGTGGTGAGCTTCTTCAGTCAGCATAAAGCGGCAGGTGCGCGATAGCGGGTCAAACCCGGACTGAGCCAGCGATTCCAACTGCATTTTGCCATCACGGTCGGTGAAGTAGGTGAACATAAAGAACGACAGCCAATCCGGCGTTTCTTCGTTAAAGGCGCCCAGCATACGCGGAGCTTCTTCAGAACCGGACTGACGAAGCAGCAGGTCATTGGCCTCTTCACGGCCGTCGGCACCAAAGTATTTCTGGAGCAGATAGACCATCGCCCAGAGGTGACGACCTTCTTCCACGTTCACTTGGAACAGGTTGCGCATGTCATAAAGCGACGGCGCAGTCAGAGCGAGGAACCGCTGTTGTTCAACTGATGCTGGCTCAGTGTCGCCCTGAATGACAATCAGACGCTTGAGCATATTCCGATATTCACCGGGCACTTCTTGCCATGCGAGTTCTCCGGCGTGTTCGCCACAAGGAATTCTCCGATCCTCAACCTGCGGAGCGAGCAAGATCCCCCAGCGATAGTCGGGCATTTTCACATAGTCGAATTTTGCCCAACCTTTAGGATCAACCGAAACAGCGGTCCGTAGATAAACAAGAGATTTCTGGAAGTTGTCTGGGATCAGGTCATTCCACCAGTTGATATAACCCGGGTGCCACTTTTCCAGCGCCTTGAGTACCCGTTTGTCCGATGACAGTCCCACATTGTTGGGGATCTGCGTATCGTAACTCACGTTAATCAGATCTAGCATTTCGGTTCT
>JBNKUW010000105.1:0-9270 GCA_050298835.1 Marivivens sp. | reverse complement strand
AGTGTCAAAGGCGATTTGGTCATACCCGAGAGGTAGTCTCACTCTCGGGCACTGTCCAGCAAAGTCAGCCGTTCAATGGGCGCCTAGTCTTCGCTTTCGAAGTCTTCAGGGCGCGGATCGCGCGGCGGGCGTCCGATAACGTCACGCAGTTCATCCAGCTCAATGAAATTATCTGCCTGACGGCGCAATTCATCTGCAATCATTGGGGGTTGGCTGCGGATCGTCGAAACAACTGAGACCCGTACACCCTTCCGCTGAACAGCTTCTACAAGCGGGCGGAAATCACCGTCGCCCGAGAAGAGCACAATGTGGTCCACATGCGGGGCGAGTTCCATGGCATCGACGGTAAGCTCGATATCCATGTTTCCCTTAACTTTACGGCGCCCCATACTGTCCGTGTATTCTTTGGCGGGCTTCGTCACCATGGTGAATCCGTTGTAGTTCAGCCAATCGACCAGCGGACGGATCGGCGAATACTCATCGTTTTCAAGCAAGGCGGTGTAGTAAAACGCCCGCAGCATTTTGCCACGACGCATGAATTCATGACGTAGAAGCTTATAGTCGATATCAAAACCGAGTGATTTTGCAGCTGCGTAAAGGTTGGAGCCGTCAATAAAAAGCGCAAGGCGCTCGTCCTTGTAGAACATAAAAAATCCCTTCCAATAAAATTAGCCGCAAATCCGTGAGTGTGTGGAGACTGGGCTTAGGACGTTATATCAATTTGGCGCAAAACACTTCGAAAGTCAGGATGTACTCAAGAATGGATCGCTGTGCACTTTTGGCACTTGGCTCCAACGCTAAGTCAAAAAACGGATCTCCAAAAGAGGTTATAACACTCGCAATACGTGCAGTATCCGTCAGGATAGGTCATATATCCGAAAGTAGTTTAATCTATCGCACACCGTGTTTTCCTGCCGGCGCAGGTCCTGATTTTGCGAATGCTGTGATTCGGGTGGAAACCGCGCTAACCGCCCCTGAAATCCTGACGGAGCTTCACGACATTGAAGCCGAATTTGGACGGACACGGGAAGTCCGTTGGGGTCAGAGGACTCTGGATATCGACTTGCTCGCACTCGATCAGGAAATTCACCCGAACGAAGAACGTCTTCACCATTGGATAGAGCTTCCTCTAGAGCAACAAATGGTCGAAACGCCTCAAGAGCTGCTGATACCCCATCCTCGCATACAGGATCGTGCGTTTGTGTTGGTCCCGATGGCCGATGTAGCGCCCGACTGGAACCACCCAGTTTTAAAGAAATCGGTTGCAGAAATGCTGACCGAGCTTTCGCAAACTGACGTTGCCGAAGTCGTCCCGTACGACTAGCCTGCCGCACTGCGGAATCTTCTTGTCATTCTGCTAACAAGCACTTATGTCAGGTGCTTCCTAGGACCACATGATATGTAGTGGAGTGCGCTTATGGCCCGCGTGACGGTAGAAGATTGCGTCGACAAGGTTCCGAACCGGTTCGAACTGGTAATGCTTGCAGCACATCGTGCACGCGAGATTTCCGCAGGTTCCCCGATCACGGTTGACCGCGACAATGACAAAAACCCTGTTGTTGCCCTGCGTGAAATCGCAGACGAAACCCAGCTGACGGACGACCTCCGCGAACGTATGATCGAGTCGCACCAGACCCAGATCGAGGTTGACGAACCCGAGGATGACGCAATGGCTCTCCTTATGGGTGCTGAAGCTGATAAACCAGCTGACGACGATATGTCCGAAGAAAAGCTGCTGCGCCAACTTATGGATGCACAGGGTCAACGCTAGTATCGGCCAGACAAAACTATGGCGCAGGACCAGATTTCTTCTGTAGACAAACTTGTCGCGCTGGTCCGCGCCTATAACCCCCGAACAAATGAAAAACTGCTCCGTGATGCCTACGCCTATGGCGAAGAGATGCACGAAGGGCAGTTTCGTCATTCTGGGGAACCTTATTTCACGCACCCCGTCGCTGTTGCCAGCATTCTTGCGCAACAGCAGATGGATGACGCTACGATCGTCACCGCGTTGCTGCACGACACGATCGAAGATACCCCCGCAAGTTTCTCCGAAGTCGAAAACCGGTTCGGTCGAGAAATCGCAGAGCTCGTGGACGGCGTTACCAAGCTGACCAATATCCAGCTAACGTCTACCCATACCAAACAGGCCGAGAATTTTCGCAAGCTGTTCATGGCAATGACCCGTGACCTTCGCGTTATCCTCGTCAAACTTGCTGACCGCATGCACAACATGCGGACAATTCGTTCGATGCGCCCCGAAAAGCAGGCTCAAAAAGCCCGCGAAACCATGGACATCTATGCCCCATTGGCTGGCCGAATGGGTATGCAATGGATGCGGGACGAACTCGAAGATCTGGCGTTCAAGGTTCTGAATGCGGATGCCCGACAATCGATCATGCGCCGCTTTGTGACTCTGCAAAAAGAGAAAGGCGATGTGATCGAACAGATCACCGCCGATATGCGGATCGAACTGGAAAAATCCGGCGTCAAAGCTGAAGTGTATGGCCGTGCCAAAAAGCCCTATTCCATCTGGCGCAAAATGCAGCAGAAGGATCAGAGCTTTAGTCGTTTGTCCGATATCTACGGGTTCCGCATTATCACGGAGACGGAATCGGACTGTTATCGAGTCCTCGGCGCGATCCACCAGCGTTGGCGCGCTGTCCCCGGCCGGTTCAAGGATTACATCAGCCAACCGAAATCGAACGGCTATCGATCCATTCACACCACCGTATCGGGGCGCGACGGCAAGCGGGTCGAAGTTCAAATACGTACTCGTGAGATGCACGAAGTCGCCGAAACAGGTGTTGCCGCGCATTGGTCCTACAAGAACGGTGAACTGGTTGAGAACCGTTTCGCTGTGGACCCCGTTATGTGGATTTCCCAGCTGTCCGAGCGGTTAGACGGCGAACATGACCATGACGAATTCCTTGAGGCCGTAAAACTGGAGATGTATCAGGACCAAGTGTTCTGCTTCACGCCCAAAGGGGATGTTATCAAGCTTCCTCGTGGCGCAACTCCGATTGATTTTGCTTACGCCATTCACACCCGTATTGGCGCTGCCTGTGTCGGCGCAAAGGTAGATGGCCTGCGAATTCCACTCTGGAACCGGTTAAAGAACGGCCAATCGGTCGAAATTATCACTGCAGAGGGCCAAAAACCCGAGGCGACATGGATCGACATCGCTGTTACTGGCCGTGCTAAAACGGCCATTCGCCGCGCACTTCGCGAAGAAGACCGCGAACGATATATCAAACTTGGTCGGGAATTGGCACGCGTTGCCTTTGAAAACGTTGGCAAGAAAGCCACGGACAAGGCGCTTCGCACTTCGGCGAAGACACTCGCGCTTGAAGATGTTGATGACATGCTGGCGCGTCTTGGTAGCGCAGAGTTGAGCAGCCGCGAGGTTGTGCGTGCCATCTATCCGGACCTTGCAGAACGCGACGGTGATGAAATCGCCAAAGCCAAAGCCGTCGTTGGACTTTCAGGGGACCAATCATACAAGCGCGCTCCGTGCTGCCAGCCTGTCCCTGGCGAGCGAATTGTTGGACTGGCCTATCGTGGTAAGGGTGTAGTTATTCATGCGATCGATTGCCCCGCGCTCGCTGATTTCGATCACGAGCCCGAACGTTGGATTGATTTGCATTGGCAAGATGGCCTGCACGAAGCCACCCACACCATCACTCTCGACCTGACTATCAGCAACGACGCTGGAGTACTCGGACGTATTTGCACGATTATCGGCGAACAAGATGCCAATATTTCGGACCTCAACTTCCTTGATCGAAAGCCGGATTTCTACCGACTTCATGTAGATGTGGACTTGAGGGACATTGAACACCTGCATCGGGTAAAAACCGCTCTCGAAGCTGAAAGCAACGTATCCTCCATCTCACGACGTCGCGATCCGTCTTTGAGTACCGAGGCTTCAGGAGCGTCCAACTAGTGTTCAAACGTCGCGATAGACGACCATTGTGGAAAACGCTCTGGCATCTGGTTTGGCCAAAAGGTGGTTGGGTTCGTGCATTTGAATACGTCAAACACCGAATTCGGCGCCTCCCCGACACACCTGAAAAGATTGCACGCGGTCTAGCTGCAGGCGTTTTTACCGGTTTCGTTCCGCTATATGGCCTTCATTTTGTTATTGCGTGGCTGCTTGCTATCGTTGTGCGTGGGAACGTGCTGGCATCGCTTCTTGGCACGTTCGTTTTCAATCCACTTACCACTGTTCCGATTGCAGTTTCCTCTCTTTGGGTCGGTCATCGCCTACTTGGGCGTCAAGGTGGTGGAAACATGATGGAACCGATCGGTCATATGTTCGACGGAGCGATGGGCGATCTTTGGCACAATTTCATCGCACTATTTACTACTGAGCGCATGGAATGGGGACGGCTGGCCCGGTTTTTTGACGACGTATACCTACCGTTTCTTGTCGGCTCTATCCTGCCCGGCCTTGCTGCGGCGGTTGTTTCATATTTCGCGATTTTGCCGCTGTTGACGGTCTACCAGAACAGTCGGCGGAAAAAGCTTCGCTCAAGACTTGGGCAGCTTTCACATCCGTCTGAAAAGATGCCTGACGCGGACTAATTATCCCGCTAGTGTCCACCCGAACAAATCAGCAATGGGGAATGCGATGAGCGCCGGAGAACTTCGCCTTGGGGTAAACATTGATCACGTAGCTACCGTGCGGAATGCCCGCGGCAGCGCGTACCCGGACCCAATCCGCGCAGCAAAGCTGGCTGAAGAAGCCGGTGCAGACGGTATCACTGCCCACCTGAGAGAAGACCGCCGCCATATTAGCGATGCAGATATTGAGGGGCTCATCCAGACCCTGACAAAGCCTCTTAACTTCGAAATGGCTGCGACACCCGAAATGCAGCAAATCGCACTTCGACACAAACCGCACGCGGTCTGTATCGTTCCGGAAAAACGCGAAGAGCGCACGACCGAAGGCGGGCTTGAGGTGGCAAAAGAGGAAAACCGGCTTGCCCACTTTATTGCACCGCTGCGCGACGCTGGTTGTCGTGTGTCGATTTTTATTGCAGCCGACCAGCGTCAGATCGAGGCGGCCCACCGGATCGGTGCGCAGGTTATCGAACTACATACCGGCGCCTATTGTGACTTTCATGCAGAAGGTAAATTTGCTGAACGTGATGAAGAGCTCAAGCGCCTAACCGACATGGCGGCCTTGGCGGATTCTCTAGGCCTCGAAGTGCATGCCGGTCATGGCCTTACCTACGACACCGTCCAGCCAATAGCAGCATTGCCACAGATCATGGAGCTCAACATCGGGCATTTCCTGATCGGCGAGGCCATCTTCCGAGGCCTCACGGCGTCAGTTCAGGAAATGCGCCGTCTGATGGACGAAGCCCGGGAAGGATAATCCAATGAACTATCTTCGATATGTGATCATTTTTGCGGGTGTGACTTTTGGCCTGCCGATCCTCTTTTCTCTCGTTTCTGCCTTGACCGGATTTGACATCCCGACGGGTGCAACAGGTGTTATTCCGGCGATCGCCGCGGCATCGGTTTCCGGTCAATATTTTGCACGGGAAAACAAACGTGAACCTTCAAAAGACGAACTAGCGGAGTTTGCGCGCAAGGCCACCCTTATGGGTCTAGCGGTTCACCTGTTGACCATCCCCGTCGCGGCTTTGGTATCGCCTGCTGTCCGTCACATGATGAGTGACACAACCGGACTAGCCTTGATCGTCGGGATCCTCGTACTGATTTCCGCTTTCAACTATCTCGTGAACCGCCATTTTGCCAAAGTCCTGGCCAAAGCGGAGATTCAAACTCTCCGGAAAAAAGGAACGTTGACCGAATGATCCTCGGCATCGGCAGCGACCTCGCCAATATCGACCGCATCGCCGGAACACTTGAGCGTTTCGGAGACCGTTTCCGCAACCGGGTGTTCACTGAACGCGAACAACACAAAGCAGAACGACGGGCCGATACCGCAGGAACCTACGCAAAACGCTGGGCCGCGAAGGAGGCCTGCTCCAAGGCGCTCGGTACTGGATTGCGCATGGGTATTTCCTGGAAAGACATGGCCGTGAGCAATCTGGACACCGGTCAACCCGTCATGACTGTCTCGGGATGGGCCGAAGAAAGGCTCAAGGAAATGACCCCAGAAGGTCACGAAGCCGTTATTCATGTGACGCTGACTGATGATCACCCTTGGGCGCAAGCGTTTGTTGTTATCGAAGCTCGTCCACTGGCGGGTTGACACCATCCTCTCCGCTGCGCATTTAGACCAAGTTGAACCTCAGGAGCAGATAATGTCAGAAGAAAACGGGCTTTGGGCCGGTATCAAAGAGACCGTAAAGACAATTGTCTACGCTCTTCTGATTGCGGGTGTTTTCCGCACTGTTCTGTTCCAACCCTTCTGGATCCCGTCGGGATCAATGAAAGACACTCTCCTGATTGGTGACTTTCTGTTCGTAAACAAAATGGCCTATGGCTATTCCTACGCCTCGTGCCCTGCTGTCAAAATTCCCCGCCTTGGCATTGACCTCGGCCCTGATGATTTTTGCGGAATGTTCATGGGCGCAGACGACCGTCTGTTCGGTTCAGAACCCGAGCGCGGCGATGTTGTCGTGTTCCGCCACCGTGGAAAAGGTGAGGATTATATCAAACGTTTGATCGGCCTCCCCGGAGACCGCATCCAGGTGATCGATGGTCTGCTTTACATCAACGACCAACCCGTTCAGGTCGAGCCGGCTGGAGACTTTGCTGAACCGAACGGACCGCAAGGCCCACAACAGCTCCGCCCGCGGTGTGCCGAGACAAACGGTGATGAGTGTATCAAGTATGCGTTCGTTGAAACTCTACCGAACGGTGTCACCCACAACATCCTCAACGTGTCCGATGGCAACATGACATCCCGTCGGATCGACACGGACAACACCCAAGTTTACGTCGTCCCCGAAGACCACTTCTTCTTTATGGGCGATAATCGCGACAATTCGATCGACAGCCGCGTTCCGTGGGATCCGATCTCCGGTTCCGGTGTTGGGTTCGTTCGCCGTGAAGACATCGAAGGACGTGCGGACCGGATCATGTTCTCCTCCGCTGGCAAATCAATCCTCGCATTCTGGACGTGGCGTAGCGACAGGTTCTTTAAAGCAATCGAATAACGATGCGACAATCTCTGAACCCCATCAGGATTTATCAAGACGGTTTCGAATGGACAGGGCGCACTACGCGCCTTCGTCTGTTTTTGGTGACCTGTGTTTTTCTATTAGCCACCTCCCCGCTGTACATGCTGGACCAATTTGGCCACACCGCCCGGCTGGTTGAAGTTGGCACATGGATCACGGTTTCACTGTTGGTTGTTCCTTACCTTGGCCATATTGTGCGGCGCCTCAACGAAATTAGGTGGCCGGTTGGGGTGGTGTTTCTGGTACTTGTCCCGATTTTGAACGTCCTTCTCCTCGCGATTTTATTTACAAAGCCACACGGCCAAAGACGCCTTCATGAAATGACGCTGTTCCGCAGCCTCGGCTTTTTAGCGGCAGTACTCATTGCGATACTGGCGTTAAGCAGGACGCTTTGGACGCCATATTTCGCGGTCTGATCTTCGATGAAACCGGCTGTTCTTGCAGGTGATGTTGTTTCGGTCTGGCGTTTAAACCGCACTCCGGAGCGAGGCGAGGTTTTCGCTGTCCGGCACGCAACAACAGGTGAAATCGTTTTCTCTCGTGTTGTCGGCCTTCCGGGAGACACTATTGGCATCCACAACGGTGTGCCCGTTATAAACGGGTCCGAAGCCGTACACACACCGCTAGAACCGTTTTCTGAGCTTATGGAACCTCAGGGTCCACTCCGCCAACTTCCGCTGTGCGCCAATGGCGCCGTTGGTCAAGGAGCTGTCTGTTTAAAGAACCAGTTTCAGGAAACTCTGGATAACGGAGCAAGCTATCCCGTTTTGTCCGTTCTCAACAACGGTATCCGTGACAGGGTTGAGTTGATCACTGTGCCCGAAGGTTACTACTACCTTCTTGGGGATAATCGGGATAACGCAAGAGACAGCCGGATCGCGGCCACTGCAGGCGGGCTCGGGCTGGTTAGCAAGGACGCTGTTATCGGGCGCGTTCTTCGGATACTCTATTCTTTCGACGGGCGCAGCCCAATTCAGTTCTGGACGTGGTCCCCGATGCGGTTGTTCAAGGCAGTAGAATGAAACTTTCGACAGAGCTCCAACAATTTCAGGACCGCTTGGGTCATCGGTTTGAACAGCCGGAATTACTAGTGCGGTCTGTAACCCACCCTTCGATGTCCTCTCCGCATCGCGCGAATAATCAACGTCTGGAATTTCTGGGCGACCGCGTCCTTGGGCTCGTTATGTCCGAGGCGCTGTTTGCAGCAGATATAACCGCATCCGAAGGTGTTCTCGCCCCTCGTTTCAACGCATTGGTCCGCAAGGAGACCTGCGCTGATGTCGCGAAAGAGATCGACGTTGGTGCCGTTCTCAAGCTTGGACGGTCAGAGCAAAAGTCCGGCGGTCGCCGCAAAAATGCTCTCCTCGGTGATGCGATGGAGGCAATCATCGCCGCAATTTATCTCGACGCTGGTTTTGACGCTGCCCGAACCGCAGTTCTCCGACTTTGGGGAGAACGGATTAACGCAGTTGACGAAGATGCACGCGATCCAAAAACTGCACTACAGGAATGGGCACAAGCCCGTGGTCTGACACCGCCGAAATACGAAGTCGTTTCTCGCGACGGCCCAGACCACCAACCTGTATTCACTATTGAAGTCCGCTTGGACAACGGCGATAGCGAACGCGCTACGGCCGGCTCAAAACGGCAGGCTGAACAGGCCGCCGCCAAATCATTGCTTGCAAAGGTACCCCAATGACCGAACCCACCACCCACGCAGGCTTTGTTGCCCTCATCGGCGAACCCAACGCTGGCAAGTCCACCCTCTTGAACTGGATGGTCGGTGCGAAAGTTTCGATCGTCACTCACAAGGTTCAAACCACACGTGCGCGTATCCGCGGCGTCGCGATGGAAGGCGACAATCAGATCGTATTCGTGGATACCCCCGGTCTGTTTCGACCGCGTCGCCGTTTGGACCGCGCAATGGTTGCCGCCGCTTGGGGCGGAGCGTCAGATGCGGACGTCGTCGTTTTGTTGATCGAAGCACATCGCGGTCTAACCGAGGGCGTTCAACGTATTCTCGAAACACTGAACGAAGGTGTCGGGAAGTCTCGCGTTGTCCTTGCCATCAACAAGATTGACAAGATCAAGGCCGAAGAACTCCTCG
>JBNKUW010000104.1:0-9464 GCA_050298835.1 Marivivens sp. | reverse complement strand
TATTATTCGTACCTCTTTTACCGCCACCCATACCGATGAACACCTGGAATTCATTTTAGAGGGATTCAAGCAGGGCGGTAAAGCGCTGGGCGAATTGGTGCAAGGACTTGACCGCTGGTACGCACAATTGCGGGCCGAAGAGGATACCCACGTCGAACTGGCCGAGATCATTCTGGATGAATCCGGCTACACGACCATGTGGCAGAACGACAAAACACCCGAAGCACCGGGGCGTTTGGAGAACCTCAAGGAATTGGTCAAAGCGCTCGAGAATTTCGACAATATGCAGGGGTTCCTCGAACATATTGCGTTGATCATGGATAACGATTCCGATGATGCCGAAGAGAAAGTCAGCATCATGACACTCCATGCCGCCAAGGGGCTCGAATTCCCGGCAGTTTTCCTGCCTGGCTGGGAGGACGGTCTGTTCCCGTCGCAGCGGAGCATGGACGAAAGCGGGCTCAAGGGGCTCGAAGAAGAGCGCCGTCTGGCCTATGTCGGGATCACACGGGCGGAAATGCTCTGCACGATTTCCTTTGCGGCGAACCGGCGGGTCTATGGTCAATGGCAGAGCCAGTTACCGAGCCGGTTTATCGATGAACTTCCCGAAGAAAACGTCGACGTGCTGACCCCGCCGGGCCTTTATGGCGGCGGTTTCGGTGCGGCGTCACCGTCCTACGGGACCGAAACGATCATGGATCGCGCCGCGCGGGCAGATGCTTATGCCTCTCCGGGATGGAAACGGATGCAGGCGCAAAGCCAGCGACGCGGAATGGCGCAACCGTCTGAAACCCGCGGATTGACGATTGATGCGACGGCCGTGTCGTCCTTTACGATCGGCGACCGCGTGTTCCATCAAAAATTCGGCTATGGCGAGGTGATGGAGATCGAGGGCGACAAGCTCGGAATTGAATTCGACAAGGCGGGCACGAAGAAAGTGGTCGCAAAGTTCATCGTGCCAGCCGCGCAAGCAAACGACGTTCCGTTCTAGTGATCGAAAATCGGAATCAGTGTGAGCACCAACAGCACGGCCATGGTGATGTTGAACCATCGTATACGGGTGGGGCTTTGCAGAAACCGCTGTGCCTGATGGCCTAGAACGACCCAGACCGAAATAGACGGAAAGCTGACCGCGAGGAAAACCGCTGCCACGATGGCGATCTGCCACACAGTTTGGTCGCCCGCGTAAACGCTGATCGCAGTCAGCGCCATGAACCACGCTTTCGGGTTTACCCATTGAAAGGCTGCAGCTTGGAGAGCGGTGAACGGTTTGCCTGCGACATCCGGTGCCTCGGGCGATTTCGGCGCTGCGTTTGCGATTTTCCACGCGAGATAGAGCAAGTAGGCGACCGACCCCCATTTCATCACAGTCAATGTGACGGGGTAGGCATCAAAAAGCTGGATCAGCCCCATGCCCACAATGACCAACATGATGGCAACACCGAAGGAAATGCCAATCATATGCGGCAACGTCCGGCGAATACCGTAGTTCGCGCCAGAGGCCAAAAGCATCATGTTGTTCGGCCCCGGTGTCACCGTGGTCACAAAGGCAAAGCCAGTCAGGGCTATGAATAGGTCAATTGTCATCATGCGCTGATCTTGCACTCAATCCCGCGCAATGAGATTGTTTTGTTGTGTGAAAATTTGGAAAGAGCGCAACAAATGGCTGATGATGACAGAATTAACCAAAAGATATTGCGTGAGCTGAGTCGTGACGGACGGATTAGCAACCTTGCTTTGGCGGATAGAGTCGGGCTGTCCCCTTCGGCTTGCTTGCGACGGGTGCAGGACCTTGAAAAGCGGGGCGTAATCACCGGTTATCGGGCATGTTTGGACCCGGCAAAACAGGGACGAGCGTTTCTTGTCTATGTGATGGTTGGATTGTCGGAACATACCAAAGCAGCGCAACACGAATTCGAGGTCGCGATGGACCGCGCCAGTGAAGTAGCAGAATGCCACAGCGTGGCGGGGGCGTTTGAATACCTTCTCAGGGTCGAAGTCGCAGATCTCTCGGCATTCAAGTTATTCCATACCGAAACGCTCGGCACAGTGCCGCAAGTGCGATCGATCACCAGCTACATGGTGATGGACACGACCAAGGATTTGCGAAGCTAGGTCCTCTGAAAAGCAAACGGCGGCACTCAGGGAGGAGGAGAGTGCCGCCGCGCTATTCTACGAACGCTCAGGGAGGAGGAGAGAGCGTTCGCTGGGCGAAACAGACAAGTCAGGGAGGAGGAGAGACTGTCTGTTTCTTTCACGAACCTTTCAGGGAGGAGGAGAGAAAGGCCCGTAATTCTATTTTGTATGCGGCGGGATCAGGGAGGAGGAGAGATCCCGCCGCTATGTCACGAACCCTCAGGGAGGAGGAGGAGAGTTCGTAATCTTCTAACTTGCGGCGGCGGCGCTAGGGAGGAGGTAAGCGCCGCCGCTTTTAGGGCGATCCACTCAGGGAGGAGGAGAGAGCGGATCGTCTGTCAGGGGTCCTAAGGGAGGAGGAGAAGGACCCCCGAATTCAATTATTTGGCGCCGTAGGCCGTTTCGATAGCGATGCTCTTGATCATGGAGCGCGAAATGCCGAGGTCGGCAAGGTCACGGCTCGACAGGGAGGAGAGCTCGTTGATCGTTCTTTTGTAGAGGCGGCGTTTTGCGTAACCGTCAACGATTGCCGCGCGCAGGTTGCTCAGGAAGGAAGCCCCGCTAAGACCGGATTGGATGTCGTTTGCGTATGCCATGTTTCGTTTCTCTCGTTCTTGCCTTGTTCAGGCTGCGTATCTCTGTTTGGTCGTTGCGACCGTGGCGTTGTTGCCGTTGACTGCAATTTGGTGCTTTTGCTGCGTTTGCACAACGGGGCCTTTCGTCAATGCTGCTATGCGGCAAATGCATACGAAGCGCTGACCTATTGCGTACGAAATGGTCAATGGACACCTTCGTAGCAATTGGGGGTTGCGATTTGTGCGGATCGACACAAGTTTGCTGTGAAAACGAGCGCAAAATGGATAGGAGTTCACATGACGTTAAGTAAAGAAAAGGTGGCCGAGGTTTTGCGCAAAATCAGTGTACCGCAAGGCGGCGACCTGATTTCCCGCGATCTTGTCCGTGCGTTGGCTGTCAGTGATTCCCAGATTCGTTTTGTTATCGAAGCGGCTACTCCAGAAGACGCCCGTTCTTTGGAAGGTGCGCGTCAGGCGGCCGTTGATCTGCTAAAGGCCGAGTTTGGAGTCGCAGATGTTTCCGCGGTGCTCACTGCGCACGGTCCGTCAGCACCTGCGCAGTCGAAACAAGCCGCGCCGAGCCTCAAAATTGGTGGTCACCCGAAACCGCAAGCCGGCCCCGAAGGCATTCCGGGCGTAAAACGCATTATTGCTGTGGGCTCTGGTAAGGGTGGCGTTGGCAAATCGACGGTCTCCTCTAACCTCGCCGTCGCTCTGGCCATGCAAGGTAAGAAAGTCGGACTTCTTGACGCCGATATATATGGTCCGAGCCAGCCGCGGATGATGGGCCTATCTGAAAGACCCTCGTCTCCGGATGGTCAACGTATCGAGCCGCTTCATGCGCATGGTGTCACTGTAATGTCTATCGGCCTGCTGGTGGATCCGGACAAAGCAGTGATCTGGCGTGGTCCGATGCTGATGGGCGCGTTGCAGCAGATGCTAGGGCAGGTGAACTGGGGAGAGCTTGATGCGCTGATCATCGACCTTCCGCCGGGGACAGGTGATATCCAGTTGTCTCTTTGCCAAAAAACCAACCTGTCCGGCGCTATCGTGGTTTCGACCCCGCAGGACGTCGCGCTCCTCGATGCGCGTAAAGCGCTCGATATGTTCAAGACGCTGAAGACTCCGGTTTTCGGATTGATCGAAAACATGTCCACCTTCCATTGCCCGAATTGCGGTCACGAGGCACACATCTTTGGTCATGGTGGTGTTGCAGCGGCGGCAAAGGAGTTGGACGTTCCTTTCCTTGGGGCGCTGCCGATCGATCTTGATACACGTTTGGCAGGTGATAGCGGTACGCCTGTCGCCGTGGGCGAGGGGCCTATGGCGGACGCATATGCCCAGTTGGCACAACGTTTTATCGACGGTGGGTTAATCTAGAAATTACACTTATCGAACATGAAGTGCTGAAAGGCCGTCGGGGATTTCACCCGGCGGCCTTTTGCATTGGAGCAGATGACTTTCTGTGAACTTGCCGGGGAAATCGGGGAAGCGTGAGGGTAATTCAGCCCTTTCACCGAATCACTCTGGTGTGAAAACCCGTGAGATACCTGAACAAAAAATGAACAAAAACATCCGGTGGTTTCTTGCATCGAAGTGGTCAAAGATTTTTTTTAAACCACATGACCTTCTGTGAACCTTATGGGTTTTGAGGTTGTGACACTATATGTTGTGTCCTGCTATCCGGCTTGCGGAGTATCTTCCAAAGTCACGCTCTGGTGAAAGGGGGTGAGGTCAGGAGGAATCTCACAGATGTCCCTATGAGTTCACAGAAATTCACAAAAGTTGTTGCCATGAACATCTGAAATCGCCATAGTCATCACATCGGAAGCAGCGTGATAACAAATACCAAGGGCCGAACTTAAAAAGAGCCCAGAGGCGAAAATAGCAGGTTTCATACAGGCACACGCTTCTTCCGATATTCAGAGATCCGGCGCGCGAGCGAGCAGACATCCCCCCAGGTGGCGCGCGTTGCTGGACTTCCCGTAAGGGACAGTGTCGGCGGATCGAACAGTGGCAGCAGTTCGATCCGCCGTTCCCTTTTGTGGGCTTGTGAAATTTGGGGGCAGAGGAAAGGAACCGCGGGACAGTGGTTCAGGCGTTCGAAGGTGAAACCACCCAGAAGGTGGACAAAAAGGGTCGCATGTCGATCCCTGCTGCGTTTCGCGGCACCCTTCGTGACGGAGATCCTGCTGCAGAAGAGGGCGGTCCGGTTCGATTGAAGATCGTGTACGGTGATCACCTCGAAAACAATGTCGAAGTTTACACCGTCGATGAACACCAGCGGATCAAGGACGAGATTTACGCGATGCCGCGTGAGCAGTCCGACGATCAGGAATTGCTGTCCTATCTTTATGTGACCCAGTCCACTTCGGTCGAAGTTGATAAGGACGGTCGGGCGATCCTACCGAAACTGATCCGTGACAAGCTCGGCATCGAAGAAGGCGAAATCTACTTCCGCGGCATGGTCGGCAAATTCGAGATGTGGAACAACGAAACGTTCCAGAGCACGGTCAAAGCCGATATTCGCCGCAAGCTGGCCGCGCGCGGGCCTGGTTTTAAACCACTGACAATGCTGAAAGGAGGGACCTAGATGCCCTCCGACGGCGACCCGCATATTCCAGTTCTCATCAGGCCGCTCATCCGGGCGGTCTCTCCTGTTTCGGGTGTCTGGCTTGACGGCACTTTCGGAGCGGGCGGCTATACGCGTGCTTTGTTGGATGCGGGGGCGGAAAAAGTTATCGGTGTGGACCGCGACCCGTTGGCATTTGAAATGGCGCAGTCGTGGATTGGCGACTATGGCGACCGGATAGAATTTGTGCAGGGCACCTTTTCCGAAATGGACAGCTATGCGCAGAACCTTGATGGCGTGGTTCTGGACCTTGGCGTGTCATCCATGCAGCTTGATCAGGCTGATCGCGGTTTTTCGTTCATGAAGGACGGGCCGCTCGATATGCGGATGAGCCAGTCTGGCACCTCTGCGGCGGATCTGTGCAACGAACTGGACGAAGCCGAGCTCGCCGACATTATCTATCTCTATGGTGAAGAACGCGCCTCGCGTCGGATCGCAAAGGCGATCGTGGCCGCGCGGCCGCTTTCCACCACATTGCAATTGGCGAAGATCGTCGAAGGATGCCTCCCACGGCCAAAGCCAGGGCAGAGCCATCCCGCGACACGCACCTTTCAGGCGCTGCGCATTGCAGTGAATGACGAATATGGACAGCTGGCCGAAGGGCTGATGGCCGCCGAACGGGCGTTGAAACCGGGTGGCCTCTTTGCTGTTGTGACGTTCCATTCGGTCGAAGACCGAATGGCGAAACGGTTTTTTCAGGCAAGGTCGGGCAGGACCGCCAATGCAAACCGTTATGCTCCTGAGATTGTTCAGGAAAACCCCGCGTTCGAAATGGTCGAAAAGAAAGCCATCGGACCGGATGAACAAGAATTGGCGGAAAACCCGAGGGCCCGGTCGGCCAAGCTGCGCGTTGGTCGGCGCACGGATGCACCTGCGGGAGATATAGCGCGCAAGGCACTTGGTATGCCTATGCGCAAAGGGGAACGGTAATGCGTGGTTTGTTATACGTACTCGCAGCTCTCGGCGTGATTGGATCGGCTTTTTGGGCCTATCAGGAAAACTATAAAACACAGGATTCGATTGCCCATGTCCGGTCACTGAACCGGCAAATTGCTGCAGCCCACACAAGGCTTCGGATGCTGAACGCTGAATGGGCTTATCTAAACCGTCCTGACCGCCTGCGCGACCTCGTTGATTTGAATTTTGACCGGTGGGGGCTTTTGCCGCTGATGCCTGATGGTTTCGGACGCATCGATCAGGTGGCGTATCCCGCCGCACCTTTGTTGCCGGCTGCGGCGCGGATCGTGTCCGTTTCGTCTGACGGGGATCAGGGGGATGACCTATGATCCGCACGCCGCTTCGTCCTCTTGCACGTATTCTCAATGCCCGTCAGACCGGTGAAAATCCGGACGCAATCGAGGCAGAAAACAAACGCATCCGCCATGAAGCGATGCGCGACGGAGATCGGGAACGCGCAGCGAGCCGTCTGATTATTCTGTCCGGTTTCTTCTTTGTGGCCTTCGCAGCTATCGTTTTGAAAATGGGCGTGATCGCAACAACCCAACCCGAAGAACCGCAGGTTTCTCGGGGAGGGGAGCCGATCTTGTCCCTGCGGGCCGATATTACCGACCGTGAAGGACGTATACTTGCGACCAACATGGACACCTATTCGGTCTATGCTCATCCCCGTGAAATGATCGATGCGGAAAAAGCGGCTGTCGAATTGGCGCGCATTTTCCCCGAAATGGACGTGGAGGGGCTTCGTAAGGATTTCAACGGCGATCGGAGCTTTGTCTGGGTGCGCCGTCAGATCAGCCCCGAACAGCGTCAGGCGGTTTTCGACATCGGCGAACCCGGCCTGTTGTTTGGTCCGCGCGAAATGAGGCTCTATCCCAACGGGCCGATTGCGGCCCATGTTCTGGGTGGTGCCAGCTATGGACGTGAGGGTGTTGCCTCAGCGGAAATCATAGGTGTTGCTGGCGTTGAACGGACGTTTGACGACTTTCTGCGCGATCCGTCGAACGAAGGGATTCCGCTGCAACTGTCGTTGGATCTGACAGTGCAAGCCGCAGCCGAACAGGTTTTGGCGGGTGGCATGACCCTGATGAACGCCAAGGGCGCGGCGGCAATTCTGATGGATGTTCACACCGGAGAGATTATTTCGCTGGTGTCCCTGCCGGATTTTGACCCGAATGAACGCCCCGCCGTTCTGACCGAGGGCGATCAGGCGGACAGTCCGTTGTTCAACCGTGCAGTTCAGGGGATCTACGAACTCGGCTCCACGTTCAAAATTTTGGCGGTCACACAGGCAATGGACTTGGGGTTGATAAATCCCGACACGATGATTGCGACCGCTCCGGCCATCCGGTCCGGCGGGTTCACGATCAACGATTTCCACCATTACGGGGCAGAAAACACAGCCACGGACGTAATCGTTAAGTCGTCCAACATTGGATCGGCACATATTGCTGAAATGATCGGTCCGGAACGTCAGGAAGAATTCTTGCGTAGGCTCGGCATCCTTGACGTGTCTGCTGTGGAGCTGGGCGAGGCTCGCGCCGGTCGTCCGCAATACCCCCGTGATTGGACGATGTTGAACACGATGACCATTTCCTATGGCCACGGTTTGTCCGCCAGCCCCCTGCATTTGGCGTCGGCCTATGCGACGATTGCGAACGGTGGTCGTCTTGTGACGCCGACGCTCATTCATGACCCGAACAACCGTCCGGGCGAAAGGATCGTTGGTGAGGCGGTCGCAAACGAAGCTGTCAGCATGTTGCGGCAGGTTGTGACACGCGGGACCGCCTCTTTCGGAGAGGTCGCAGGCTACGAAGTGGCTGGGAAAACCGGTACAGCGGATAAGGTACGCCCGACGGGCGGCTACTATGACGACAAGGTTATTGCGACCTTCGCCTCTGTCTTTCCGGCATCGAACCCGCAGTACGTGTTGATCGTTACATTGGACGAGCCGACAGACACCACCGGTGATGAACCGCGCCGGACAGCCGGTTGGACGGCTGTTCCTGTGGCGGCTGAAATGATCCGTCGCGTTGCACCGCTTTTGGGTATGAGACCACAGATTGAATCTCCTGCGCTAACGGGTGTATCGCTCACTACCAACTAGCAAAGGGCAGAGCGATGACGGGCGAAACGCAGATACCTGTAACATTGGCGGATCTCGGACTGACTGCACAGGGCGGATGCGAGGCGCGCATCACGGGCATTACTGTCGATAGTCGCGAAGTCATGCCCGGTTATCTGTTCGGCGCTATGCCCGGTACGAATGTTCACGGGGCCACCTTTATAGACAAAGCTCTTGGGAATGGTGCCGTTGCCATTCTGACTGACCGTGAAGGGGCAGAAATCGCGGCAGAAGAATTAGCCGAAAGCCACGCCTGCCTGATTATCTCAGAAGACCCGCGTCAGACTTTGTCACAGACGGCGGCTTTGTTCTTTGGTCCGCAGCCGGAAACGGCGGTGGCTGTAACGGGAACCAACGGGAAAACCTCTGTTTCGTCTTTCTGCCGCCAGATCTGGATTGAACTTGGTATTCCTGCCGTGAACCTTGGGACAACCGGTGTTGAGGGGCATTGGACCCATCCGCTCAGGCATACGACCCCCGATCCGGTGACGCTCCAGCGGGTTCTGGCCGAAGCAGCGCGCAATGGCGTGACCCATGTGGCGATGGAAGCGTCGTCCCACGGGCTCGATCAACGCAGGTTGGACGGTGTGATGCTGTCTGCGGCTGGTGTGACCAACTTCACCCAAGACCATCTGGACTACCACAAGACGTTCGACGCCTATTTCACCGCCAAAGCCGGCCTGTTTTCCAGAGTGCTATCCCCCGAAGGGACGGCTGTGATCAACCTTGATGATCCCAAAGGGATTGATTTCGTCAATGTCGCAGAGCAACGGGGACAGGAAATCCTCGGCGTTGGCCGTTCCGATTTGGCGCGTTTGCGTCTGATGTCCCAACGGTTTGATGCCACCGGTCAAGATGTCCGGTTTGAATGGCAAGGGCAGGTGTACCTCACTCGTTTGAACCTAATCGGCGGTTTCCAAGCCGAGAATGTTTTGCTGGCCGCCGGACTTGTCATCGGGGCAGGGGCCGCAGCTCAAGACGTATTCGACGTGTTACCACGTCTGACGACCGTGCGTGGCCGGATGCAGCTCGCCGCGAC
>JBNKUW010000103.1:0-9474 GCA_050298835.1 Marivivens sp. | reverse complement strand
GCACTCCTAATTGCTTGGCTCTCCAATTGCTCAGTTTTTAAGATGGTTTGTAGTGTTTTATAATTAAATGTTTCTGTCATAATCCCGCAGTAGTTATAACAAAGCTCAAAAGGCCGGTATTTCAATAATGATGGTAACATAGCTCTTGTTGAAGCTGACGCGGTATGTATGAAAATAAAAGAATAAAATCGTTAGAAGAGTTTCAGATTAGGCCGGTAAAAAAGACCGTGTAAATGATCTTATTGAGAGATTGAAGCTTGAACGCCCTGATTTATATAGGCATTATGTCGCTTTGCTAAAGCTATTATTAGAAAAATAAAAAAGAAGGCACGCGAAAGCTTCCCTTCTGTACTTCTGCTTTGTGAGAAAAAATATACGGGCACGCAAAAAGCCTCCCTGTATGATGAGCTACATCATAATGGTGCGTATTCCTATGGCTGGGCGGCGCATGTGCGGCCCAGGACGGAGGGGAACGGCCTTGTCACCACCCGCTGCAAGCGAGCTGGGGACGCATGGAAGGCTGGTCGACACTTCAAACTGTTCAGTGGGTCGTCGCAAAAGAACCGGCTCTTAATTTTTAACACCACACAGTTAAACATAGCTCCGCTTCCTGAAGTACAAAAAGGATTATTACTGATCACTATTTTTCTAAACAAAAAGCCTCTTTGGAATCAGAATCCCCCGCGAACACGTCTACTCCCGCTGGCAACGGACGAGCGGCTGCAGCGAGAGGTGCTTCTCAATCGCTTCGACGAGGTCATGCAGCTCTTGCCCGCCCTCGGCACCCCGGCCGTCGACGACGAGGTATGTGAGAGTCTGGTGGCCTTCGCGTCCCGCAGTCGCGAAGCGTACATCAAGGCCAACGACATCGTGGATCGCTTCGTGGCTCACAGGCCCGAGTTTCTCGACACGCTTCAGGCCTACTTGGAAGACCTGGTCGTCGATGATCTCCCGGACGCGACAGATGCGTCCGCGACGCTCCAAGGGTTTCCCTTCGACCTACACCATGTTTGCGACCTTTGGGCAGACCTCGCGCGGCGGCGCCTCCTGCGCGAGGTACGCTATGAGGATGAGATCTGGCGTCCAACCGTGATGTGCATCGAGATCACGCAGCAATGCAATGCACGCTGCGATCACTGCGCTTCCAATTCATCGCCGCACACCAAGATCCGGCTCACGCCGGAACACGTGCGAGAGATCGTGATTCAGGCCGCGCGTGCTGGAGTGAAGTATCTTGGACTCACGGGAGGGGAACCTTTTCTGGAGCGTGAGACCCTGCACACCGCGATTTCGACGGCGACCGAGCACGGTGTGCTCTTTGACTACATCAACAGCAATTGTTTCTGGGCGCGCACCGAAGAGATCGCCGTGGAAGTTCTGAACGAGGTGAAACGGGTGGCCCATCCGACGCACCTCAAGCAACGCCGTGGGATGTTTAGTCTTTCGGTGACCACGGAACACCTGCGCTTCGTGAAGCTCCAGAACATCATCAACGTGATTCGAGCGCACGAACGTGTGTTTCCCGGGCAGACTCTCGAGCTCGTCAGCGTAAAAGGGGAGATGTTCGGCGCCAAGCAGAAGCCGGTGTTCGATCGCATCGTGCAAGAGCTTGGCGATCACGTCACTCATGTCGCGCGCGGCGAAGACGGCAGGATCAGTCGTATTCACACCAAAGGAAGCGAGATCGACGTCTTTTTCAACTACATCGTTCCCATCGGGCGTGGAGAGGACATGCGCTACGAGGAATACGAGCATTACCAGCTGACGGACAGAGAGCTGAGTCGAGGGCTGTCGACTCTCGACATCGACGGCTCCGTGGCCCAGACGATCACCGTGGGTTGGGATGGCAAGAGTGCTCCTGACGTCGTGCTCAAGTGCAGCGAATCGGTGCTCGCAGGCAATCTTCATCTCGAGTCCTTCGAGGACTTGATCGCCAACGGCAACAACGACCCGTTGATCCGCGGTGTGTTGACTTCGGTGCATCGAATCATCGCGATCTCTCGGCGTACAGGCATCTACGACAAACTCGCGGAGCGATTGCGCTACCACAATTCGATACAGGGCTATGTTTCCGAGTTCATGAAGGATCCGAAAAAACGTCTTCTGATGTCCCTCGACCTGCTGAACGAGGACATCCAGAAGGGCAAGCACGTCTGTCGCCCCGACGGGCAGCCGATTACGGATCTGGAACGACTGCTCGAAGGCGTCGTCGGCTCCACCGGAGAGCGCTACCTACGTCTCTTGCGCGCATTGGTCGCGCAGTACAACTACTCCTTCAACTTCAGCGGCGTGAACGTCGAGCGCGCTGCACAGACCGAGAAAGCCAACTGAGCCATGCAACTGCCTGCCTTTCGCAACTTCAACGAGCTAATCGCGTTCAACGCGAAGAACCGAGCGGACCTTCCCGTCGTCACGATGGACGGAGAGACTTGGACCTACGGAAGACTGGCCACGGAGACGCATCGCGTGGCCGCGTTGCTCCACGAGGCGGGGATCCGCCAAGGAGATCAGGTCGGACTACTCTTGCCGAACCAGCCAGCGTTTCTCGCATGTCTGTTCGGAACAGCCAGCGTGGGCGCCGTACCGGTCCTCGTCAACGCATTCTACGGCCCCAAGGAGATCGTGCAGATTCTCCGGCACAGCAGGATCAAGCTCTTGTTCGTCCAGCCCGACGTGCACGGGAGCGACTTGCTGTCGCTGGCAGAGAGCGCCGATCTGCCTGAGCTCAGGACGATCTGGCAGGTGGGCGAAGGGACACTCGAGGGCAAGCATCCCCAGCTGGCCCAGCTGCTCGAACGCCAGGACTTGCCAGAAGCCCCTGTGGTCTCCGACTTGATCACGCGCGACGACATTGGCGTGTCGATTTACACTTCCGGCACGACAGGGCTTTCAAAGGGGGTGATTCAGACGTACGGCGGCCTCCTGGACAACGCGCGCGTGACGGCGGCGCTGATGCAGTACTCTGAACGAGATGTACTGCTGCCGGCCCTGCCTTTGTTTTCATCGGCAGGGGTGTCACTGACGTTGATCAGCGTACTGAGCGGGACGCACATGATACTGGTGGAGCGCAACAATCCCCAGATCGTGTTGGATGCGATGGAACGTCACCGCGTGACGATTCTGGACATGGTTCCAAGCGGCCTCAAGCTCTTGATGAAGTTCAACGCGAAACAACGGTCGGATATATCGTCCCTTCGCCTCGTCGTCGTGGGGGGCGACAGCTGTCCGCCCGAAGTGGGTCGTCAGACCTTGCGCGAGCTCGGCTGCAACTTTGCGGTGGTGTACGGTCTGACCGAGACCGGGCCGGTCGTTTCCATCACGCACCTCGACGACACTGAAGAGCAGAAGGTGAGCACAGTCGGCCCACCCATCGAGGGTGTCGAGCTGGCCATTCGAGACGATGAACGCAGAGATGTTCCGACGGGCTCGGTGGGCGAGGTCTGCTGTCGCGGTCCATATGTATTGCCCGGATACTACCGTAACGAAGAGGCCACCCGCGCATGCGTGGACGCCGAAGGCTGGTTCTACACCGGCGACTTGGGAATGATGCGGCCAGACGGGCGGCTCGTGATCGTCGGCCGCAAGAAGGACATGATCTGTATCGGTGGGCACAACGTATTTCCGGCCGAGATCGAGGCACATCTTATCCAGCACGCCAGGGTCAAAGAGGTGGCGGTCATCGGCGTGGAGGACGCGCGGCTTGGCAATCAGCTGGTCGCGTTTGTTCTACCCAAGTCCAGCGGATTGAGCGAAAACGAAGTGATCGAGCACAGCCAGGCATTGGCTTCATTCAAGATTCCCCACCGCGTCGAGCTGCTCGAGGACTTTCCGTACACTGGCAGCGGCAAGGTGGACAAGAAGGTATTAAGGTCGCGGCTTTGACTCAGAAGACAGGAGAAGGAATGGACAGGGAACACACGATCGAGGCCGTCATCGATGCGATTGCCGAAGTCGGTTCGGTCGATCGGGACCGCGTACAAGCAGACATGACCCTGATGGGGCGGGATCTGGGCCTCGACTCGATCACCATTCTTCGCTTGATCATCAAGCTGGAACAGCTCTTTCCCGGGCGCCTTCAGGTCAAGGACGCGGCGGAGTTGGGGGTAACGTCGATCGACGACCTGGTGGAAATGCTCGCTGGCGGCGTCGGGAGCGAGTCATGAGTGCCGTTCTCGTGACAGGAGCCACGGGGTTCGTCGGTAGTCACATGGTGCTGGAGCTGCTGGCTCGGACAGACGCGCAAGTCTACTGTTTGGTCCGAAACAAACCGCCGCGGGGGCCCCGGGAACGTTTGCTGCGATCGCTACGCGAAGCATGCGAGGTTCAGGGACGCGAGCCCAAAGAGGTCGATTTGCACGCGAACCGACTGCACATTGTCGAAGCGGATCTCTCGGCCGAGGACTTGAACATCGGTTCGACTTCGCGCGCCGCGCTCCGGCGCGCTGGTATCGGCGAGATCTGGCACGTCGGTGCCTCGCTGGCCTACGAATCCGAAGCCAGTGCCGCGATCACAGCGGCCAACGTGGAGGGCACAGAGGCGCTGCTCGCCTTGGCAAATGCGTTGGGTGCACCCACTTTCAACTACGTCAGCACCGCATACGTCGCCGGCCGGATGGTGGGGCAGATTTCGGAGCAACTGCGCGAGACCCAAGAGTTCGCGGACTATTTCAACGCGTACGAACAGAGCAAGGCAGCTGCCGAGCGCGCCATTGTGACGCACTGCGAGGCCGTCGGGATGGACTACCGCATCCTGCGTCCTAGCGTGATCATCGGCGACTCGCGCACGTTCCGCAGCAACTCAGACATGGGGCTCTACGGTTTGATACGTCGTTTGCACGTGCTGCGACATCGGCTCGCCGGGCGTATGCCGGGCTACCTGGCCGAGCGAGGATTGAAGCTGTACGGCGAACCCGACATTCCGATCAATCTGCTCCCCATCGATCATTTAATCCGGCAGGTGTTTGCCGTGTGGAGCTCGGGCGAGTGCAACCGCGTCTACAACATCGTCAACCCCAACCCACCACGGTGCCAGGATGTTGCCTCCGTCCTCGGTGCGTGTCTCGAGCTTCGCACGCTCGAGATGTCCGAAGACCTCGAGCGGTTCGCGAGCGTCGATTTGACGTTTCGAGAGAGCTACGAGTTCTACGCGAACTACATGCGCGGCAGCAAGGCATTCGCCTGCACCAATACGCTGCGCCACATGCCAGAGAGCTATGCCCGTACCCCGCTCGTGACCGTGCGCGACATCGAGCGCTACACCCTTTCGTACATCGCGAGCCTGCGTGGTTCCAACGCGAGTCTTGAGGTCTTCGAAGTGTTTCGGCGTGACGCGATGGAGGAACGCACGGTCTGCACACACGACGGTCTGTCGCTGACCTACTTCGCCGCTACGGGAGACAAGCCCGTTCTCGTGCTCGTAAACGCCTTTGGCATGGACCTCGAGTTCTGGGGGCCCACGGTCCAATTCTTCAAGCACGACTATCGCATCATCACCTGGAATCAGCGGGGCCTACCGGACGCCAGTCTGGTGAGTGCCGAGACCCCTGTGGGAATTCGCGCCCACGCGCGGGATCTTCGCGCGATTCTAGAAGCAGAGGGGGTCGAGGAGGCCATCTTCATGGGCTGGTGTTCTGGTCCCAAGATTGCCCTGGAGTACTACCGCCACTATCCGGAGTCGGTTCGGGCCCTGTTGCTGGTTGCGGGGAAATACGACAGCGACCACGCTCCCGACCCCGAAAGCAGCGAATACAGCCGGTTGTTCACCGACCTCAACGCGACCATTGCCCAGAGTCCGCAGGTTGCCGACCTCATCGTGCAGTCGATGTTTCATGAGCGTCAGAACAGCAAGGAGGGCGATGCTGCGAATTCGATCCTGTCGGCCTGCAGTCCGAGCATCGAGTTCGCTCCGTATGCGTCGGCTCCGTTCAAGAGCGCCGAGAACCTCCGGATGTACTCCAAGATGTCGCGGGCCTACTGCGCACACGACGTCTACGACATGCTGCACGACATCAAGGTGCCCACGCTTGTCGTCGCAGCCGGCCAGGATTCGGTGGCACACCCCAGCTCATCGGCTCGGGTTGCACGGCATATCCCGACGAGCGACCTCGTGACGCTGCCCAACGCATCGCACTTTTGTCTGGTGGAGAATCCGGGCGTCTTCGTACACACGTTGGCGCGGTTTCTGCGAACCCAGGCCATGCTCTAGAAATGACGAATTCGGAAAATGGGGTTTGCCAACCGGGTGCCAACCGCAACCGGGGTAACCGCAACCGGGTCGGACCAAGCGAAGCCATTAATATTATGGCTTAAATGGTAACCGCAACCGGGTCGGACCAAGCGAAGCCATTAATATTATGGCTTAAATACTCCAAAACCGAAGGTTTTTGCCTTCAATATCTTTCTTTTCGACCTCAAAAAACGAATTATAGATCGACTGAGGTTCCCGAAGCTCAAAGCCCTGCACCCCCTTTCGAATTTGTCGGCCGATCGCAAATCCTCTCAACATATAACAGACAACGCAAAAGGTGGTCACCGGTTTCAATTGCGGTAGCATGGTATCGATCTTGCCAAAAAGCACCCTTCCTTTTTTTTCTTCTGTTATACTCCTGCCCCGTCCGGCCTGCCAAAAGCTGGATGGACTTGGGGATCGATTCACTGCCGTCCTTTCCAAATACCACTAAGTGGATATGATTGCATGTAACGACATAATTTAAAATTACCAGGCCATACCTTTTCTGCGCCTCGTAAAGCCATTGCATCCACCGAAGCCGATCTTTGCAGAATTTAAGCAAGAACTCACGCTTATGGCAGCGATGCGTAAGATGCCAAACATGACCGGGGACATAATGACGATTTGCTCTTGCCATTGCATTTTCCTATATACGCTTTTTTAATTCTAAAAATCAGTTTATTGACTCTAATAAAATCCATTTATAGACTGATTATCCATTGTTATCAATACATTGACTTGGTCTGGTCCGACCCAGAGCCCACACCCCCAGAGCCCACACCCCCAGAGCCCACACCCCCAGAGCCCACACCAAATCGCTTTACAAATACTTGTGCTGATCGAAAGAACCGCAAGGAAAAATATCGACAATCGGGACCGAGGCCTGGACGGATTTATGCCCAACAAAAAAGATGTCCGTAACCCGCGCAGCGAGTTTATGCTCTAAGAATTCGAAGACATCGTTCAAGGCAAAATGCAGATGCCTGATGGAAAGCGCTATGGCTTTGTATCTCAGCTCAATGAACTTCAAAAAGATATTCTCTCCATTTTGGCCGTGCCGCATTTCTACTATGAATACCAAAACCTGGTAGCCTCAAGCTAAATCGATCCACAACCAATAGCACAGGAAATGGCAGCTTGTGGTAAAAATAAAGAAAAATGTGCATTTTTGTCAGCGGCGATTTTATTATGTCTTCATAGCGCCGGTCTGAACATGTAATTCCCTTTTTCTTCCTTTTCTTCCCATAAATTCAATCTATATCAACTCTTCTTCCCTATATTTTCTTCCGTATCAGTTCCTATCCCATAGAATTATTACTGTATTTTGATTTTTGGATAACTCAATTACATTGCGCTCCTTGGGAGGAGCGATGAAAATGGGAGCGGTTAGACGAAATAAATGTTGTAATTGCGGTGACTTGTTTGTTCCTGATGCCCGCAGGCCAGTGGCTATTTCCGCTGCGTCCAGGATCACTTTGAGCCGTTAGAAATGCTCTGGCAGGATCGTTATGCACCACGCTATGGGTTTTGGCGGCCCTATGTCACCGATGTGATCTATCGTTACCTGGAGTGCGGCGATCTGCATTCTGGCTTTGCGCGGGTGCGTTGCCAAGCGTGCGGCCATGAATATTTGCTGGCCTATTCATGCAAACGCCGTCACTTTTGCCCCTCTTGCCATCAAAAAAGGGTGGTGGAGTTTGGCGAGTGGCTCTGCACCCAGGTGCTCAAACAGGTGCCTCACCGCCAGTGGGTGTTCAGTATCCCCAAACGGTTGCGGATCTATTTTTTGTTCAACCGCAAGCTGCTGGCCAAACTGAGCCGCTGCTCCTGGTATGTACTCAGCGCCTATCTAAAGCAGCTCGTTCCTTGCGATGATTCTGTCCCCGGTGCCGCCATCGCCGTTCACACATTTGGTGATTTTGTACAATTTAATCCACATCTTCACCTGATAGCCACCGATGGCTGCTTTTCAGGCAAAAGCACTTTTACCAAAGGCCCTGGTCCTGAACCAAATGATTTGCAAGAACTGTTTCGCTATGAAGTGCTCAAAATGCTCAAGGCCGAGGGCAAGATCAATGATGCCGTCATTGAAAATATGCTCACCTGGTGTCACAGTGGCTTTAACGTCTATTGCGGCCCCACCATCTGGCCCAACAACGATCAAGGTCTTGAGGATCTGGCCCGCTATATTATCCGGGCCTGTTTTTCCCAAGAACGTATGACTTACATACCGGCCAAAGATTCACTGGATGGACAGGCTAAGGTGATTTACAGTTCCAAAGATGGCCGAACATCAAAAACATTTGAGGCGCTTGACTGGCTTGCTCTATTGGTGACCCACATTCCCAATAAGGGCGAGCAGATGGTGCGCTATTATGGCTACTATTCGAACAAGTCACGCGGCATGCGCAAAAAGGTCGGTATGGATGATCAGGTGCCGGCCTTGGTCGAATCGGCTGTTTCATCTACCGCTTTTCGCCGAAACTGGGCGCGGCTGATCCAGAAAATTTATCAGATCGATCCGCTGTGTTGCCCAAAGTGCCAGGGGCCGATGAAGGTCATCTCTTTTATTGAAGATGATGCGCTTATCAAGAAAATGCTGGCGCATCTTGGATTATGGGAAATTCGCATTCATGACCCGCCCCGATCCGATGATACGCATTTTCCCACAGTTGACACTGAACTGACATACGATGACACCTATTCGCAACTGCCGCCCATCGATTATTGGACCCAATGAATCATAATGACGGTTATGGCTTTGCCGTCATGCAGGTGAACTGTTGCCCAAAAACGGGGAAATTGCCATCTTTTTTCCTATCATTGCAGGTTGGTTCAAAATCGCCCAACACATTTATATCAAGCCTTTATGCCCGCTGGGCCCAACCCGACAGGACATACAGCATGCTGTATGTCCTATCGGGTTGATACACAATGGTGCCTTTGGCATACTTGGTCCAACAAAAAGCAAGTTCCTATCTTTATATTCACATCGGGCAACTACACACGTTAGTGCCGTTAATCAAGCTCGCATTTTTTCCAGTACACGAACATGAAAAACTTGAGAATCGAGTTTAAAAGTTCTTGACAGCTGATTAGAATATTGATTTAGTTCGCAGCACTTCTGTTGCTCAGTACTCCTAATTTCTTGGCACTCCTAATTGCTCAGCACTCCTAATTGCTTGGCTCTCCAATTGCTCAGTTTTTAAGATGGTTTGTAGTGTTTTATAATTAAATGTTTCTGT
>JBNKUW010000102.1:0-9521 GCA_050298835.1 Marivivens sp. | reverse complement strand
CAGGTCGGGGTTGGTGTATCGGTGGGTCTGGGCGTCGACGTCGGCGGTCTAGGGGCCTCAGTCGTTGCCTCTGCTGTCTCCGGTGTGAACGTCGCCGGTGCGATCCGCATGGCCAAGGAAATGGGACCGGGTCATACGATTGTGACGCCGCTTTGCGACTATGGCACGCGGTACCAGTCGAAATTGTTCAACCCCGATTTCCTGAAATCCCAAAACCTGCCGGTACCGGGTTGGCTGGAACACGGCCCCTCGTCAATTCCCGGAGTATTCGAGGACGTATGATCGCCTTGCGGTCCTTTCTCTTTGCTGTTCTCGCGATCCTGACGCTTGGCTTCGGGGTCGCGCCGGGCTTTGCTCCGGCGCAGGTCATCGGGCCGCAGCTCCCTGATACTGTCGTTGACGGTGTTCCTGATTATAGTACGTGGTCGCGCGTTGCTGTTCGCGCCGAACGCGCGTTGGAATCCGGCAGCGCGTCGAGCTTTGCGCTCGAACGTTTGCGGGCGGAACTGTCTACTTGGCGGGATCAGTTTCTGGATGCGGAATCGCTCAATGGCGGGCGCATCAATACCGTTACCAACCAGATTGCGACACTCGGAGAGCCGCCTGCCGAGGGCGAAAGCGAGCCGGTGTCAATCGCCACCCGCAGGGCAGAGCTGAAGACAACGCTCGCCCGACTGCAGGCGCCTGTCATTCTGGCCCAAGAGGCCTATGCCCGTGCCAACGGTCTGATTGGTGAAATCGACAGTGTGCTGCGTATGCGCGAAGCCGAACGCCTGTCGACCCGTGGGGATTCCCCGATGAGCCCGTCGAACTGGGCGGTCGCCCGCGCCGCTTTGGGGCAGGGGATCGGATCCGTCTGGAACGAAAGCACAACGCGGTTCCGCACCAATCTGCGTTCGGGAAAGCTCTGGCTGAACCTCGCTACCTCTGCTTTGCTTTTAGGGATCGCGCTGATCCTCATCGCAAAGGGGCGGGCGTGGACGCGCGCGGCGCAATCCTTTGTTGACCGGAGAATTCACAAGGGCAACGCGGTGTGGCGGTTCCTTTTGTCGATCGGTAACGTGGTTATTCCGCTCCTCGGGATTGTCTTTTTCGAAGCCGCCCTGAACGTCTCGGGCCTGTTGGGGTACCGCGGAAAACTGATCGCCTCTGCCTTGCCGGACGCTGCGTTGTACGTGATTGTCGCGCTCTGGCTCGCAGGACACCATTTCCCCTACAACGACCAGTTTTCCGGTCCGCTGGATATTAAGGTCGATGTGCGGGGCAAGGCACGCCGGTTGGTCGCCGGACTGGGTTGGGTTCTGGCGTTCGGTGCGATGCTGCTGTCGTTTCTGTCTGCCGGTGATGCGGCGGGGCTTGCGGGCTCTGTCCTGCTGTTTCCTGTTGAGATTATCGCGGCGGTTTATCTATTCGGCTTTGGTCGTCTGATCTGGCGCGAATGTTCGCCCGATGACGCGAGCCTTGCCTATCGGAACCGGATTATTTCCATCGTCGGACAGGCGGCAATGCTGGTGGCTGTTGTCGCTCCGGTTCTTGCCCTTTTCGGGTATTCCGAAGCGGCACAGGGGCTGTTGTATCCGGCGGTAACGACGCTCGGTGTGTTGGGGCTGATCCTGCTTTTGCAGCGGTTGGTTGTTGATATCTACGTGCTGCTCACGGGGGCCCCCGAAAAGGCAAGCGAAGCCTTGGTGCCTGTGTTGATCGGGTTTGCGCTTTTGTTCCTTGCTCTGCCGATGCTGGCGCTGACCTGGGGCGCACGAGAGGCCGACCTCTGGGAGCTTTGGACCCGTTTCCGCGAAGGGTTCACCATCGGGGATACGCGTATCTCTCCGGCTGATTTCCTGACCTTTGTACTGGTTTTCGGGGTCGGTTATACGGTGACACGCTTTGTGCAAGGGACGTTGAAGTCAACGGTCCTGCCTAAAACACGGATGGACGTGGGCGGGCAGAATGCTGTTGTGTCGGGCCTCGGGTATGTCGGGATATTCCTTGCCGCGCTCATCGCCATTACCACCGCAGGGATCGATCTGTCGAACCTCGCTATCGTTGCCGGTGCCCTGTCTGTTGGTGTCGGTTTCGGTTTGCAGACGATCGTGTCGAACTTTGTCTCCGGTATCATCCTGTTGATCGAACGCCCCATCTCAGAAGGTGACTGGATCGAGGTTGGCGGCCAGATGGGGTATGTCCGCGATATCTCTGTTCGGGCCACACGGATCGAAACCTTTGACCGGCGGGATGTGATTATCCCCAACGCCGATCTGGTGAGCGGTCAGGTCACCAACTGGACCCGCGGCAACCTTGTCGGCAGGATCATCGTCAATGTCGGCGTGGCCTATGGCACCGACACCCACAGGATCGAAACCATCTTGCAGGAAATCGTCGAAGAGCATCCGATGGTGCTTTTGTCGCCGCCGCCTGCGGTCTTGTTCACGGGGTTCGGGGCCGATAGCCTCGATTTCGAAATCAGGGCCGTGCTTCGGGACGTGAATTTCTCGCTCGTGACAAAATCGGACCTTCACCACAAGATTGCTGCGCGTTTTGCCGAAGAGGGGATCGAAATTCCCTTTGCCCAGCGGGATCTTTGGTTGCGAAACCCCGAAGCACTGCGAACCGCCAAAGAAGAGGGCACAGAATGACCGAAACCTTGTTCCGCGAAGACGCCTACCGACGCGATGCCCAAGGCACCGTTATTCGCCTGACCGACGAAGGCGGGATCGTTCTTGACGCGAGCCTGTTCTATCCGACCTCCGGCGGACAACCCGGAGACAGCGGCGTGCTGCGCTGGGGAGAACAAAGCCTGGAGATTGCGACGGCGGTCAAAGGCGACGGAACCGAGATCATTCTAGTGCCCGCTGAACCCTCGGCCCTGCCGCCGGTCGGTACGACACTCGAACAGGAAATTAACTGGGACCGCCGTTATCGCCATATGCGGGTCCATACGGCCCTGCATCTGTTGTCGGTGGTCATCCCGCTTCCGGTCACGGGGGGATCGATTGGAACCGAAAAGGGCCGGCTCGATTTCGATATGCCCGAGACACTGGCGGATAAGGAAAAGCTTCAGGACGACCTCAACCGGCTCATCAGCCGTGATCTGCGGGTGAGCGATGAATACATCACGGATGCAGAGCTTGAGGCCAATCCGGGACTGGTCAAAACCATGTCCGTGCAACCGCCCAAAGGAACAGGACAGGTGCGCCTGATCCGTATCGGGGATGGTGAAACAACGGTCGATCTACAGCCCTGCGGTGGTACCCATGTGGCGTGGACATCAGAGATCGGCCCTGTGCGTATCGGTAAGGTCGAAAAGAAAGGCGCGCAGAACCGCCGCGTTTCCTTGCATATCGGTTAACGTAGAAGGGCGCTGCCCTCTTCTTTGCTTTTCAAATACTCCCGCCGGAGGCGCGCCGCGTTAGCGGCCTTGCTCTAACCACAGGTGGTTGAAAGAAAAGAGGCCGCTTGCGCGGCCTCTGATGAGTATTTGTCAAAGCAAAGAAGGGGGGAGCCGCCCCTATTTCAGAGCGATCCGCGCGATAGGGCGGCGACGCCGGTGCGGGCGACTTCGACCAGACCGAGCGGGCGCATCAGATCGGCAAACGCGTCGATCTTTTCCGGTGTGCCGGTCAGTTCGAAGACAAAGCTTTCGAGCGTTGTGTCCACCACGCTGGCGCGGAAAATATCGGCCAGACGCAGGGCTTCGACGCGGTGATCCCCTTTGCCGGCAACTTTGAACAGACCAAGTTCGCGTTCGACGCTCGGCCCTTCGGCGGTGAGGTCGTGGACTTCGATGACCGGTACGATACGACCAAGCTGCGCTTTGATCTGTTCGATCACCTGCGGGGTGCCGATGGTTGCGATGGTGATGCGGGACTTGTGCCCCTCATGGTCCACCTCGGCGACGGTGAGGCTTTCGATGTTGAAGCCGCGCCCCGAGAACAGGCCAATGACACGGGCCAGAACACCGGGTTCGTTCAGAACAGTCACCGCCAGTGTGTGGCGTTCAATCGTGTCCCCGAAGGTGGACCGCAGGTCGTAGGCGGAGTGGCTGGTTGACCCTTTTTTGATACGTAGTGCAGACATTTCGGGTCCTCCTTAAACTAGGTTAGCGCCGCTGGCGAAAGCTTCCGCATCCGCAGCCAAGAGCATTTCATTGTGCGGCTTGCCCGACGGGATCATCGGGAAGCAGTTCTCGTGTTTTTCAACGAGGCAGTCGAAGATCACCGGACCGTCGTGGTTGATCATTTCCATGATCGCGTCATCCAGATCGGCGGGGTCTTTGCAGATGATCCCTTTGGCGCCAAAGGCTTCGGCGAGTTTGACGAAGTCGGGCAGGGCTTCGGACCAGCTCGACGAATAGCGTTCGCCGTGCAGCAACTGCTGCCACTGGCGCACCATGCCCAGACGTTCGTTGTTGAGGATGAACTGTTTGACCGGCAGGCGGTACTGCACGGCGGTGCCCATTTCCTGCATGTTCATCAGCCACGAAGCCTCACCCGCGACGTTGATAACGAGGCTGTCAGGATGGGCGAGCTGAACGCCGACCGACGACGGGAAGCCATAGCCCATGGTGCCCAGACCACCGGAGGTCATCCAGCGGTTCGGGTCCTCAAAGGTGAGGAATTGGGCGGCCCACATCTGGTGCTGGCCTACTTCGGTCGTGATGTAGCGGTCCATGTCTTTGGTCAGGGCCTCAAGACGCTGGAGCGCGTATTGCGGTTTGATCGTTTCCTTGGAGTCGGTGTAGGCGAGGCAATTGACCTTTCTCCAGTCCGCGATCTGGGCTTGCCATTTGGCCACGGAGTCTTTCTCGGTCACGCGGCCGCGCGATTTCCAGACCTTGAGCAGATCTTCGAGAACGTGGCCAACGTCGCCGACACTCGGAATATCCACGTGGATGATCTTGTTGATCGAGGACGGATCGATGTCGATGTGAGCCTTTTTCGATTTCGGGCTGAAGGCATCGATGCGGCCGGTGATCCGGTCATCAAAACGGGCACCGATGGCGATCATCAGGTCGCAATCGTGCATCGCCATGTTGGCCTCATAGAGACCGTGCATGCCGAGCATACCGAGCCAGTTTTCACCGGACGCGGGATAGGCGCCCAGACCCATCAGGGTCGAGGTGATCGGGAAACCGGTTGCGTCAACCAGTTCGCGCAAAAGCTGACTGGCCGAGGGGCCGGAGTTGATAACGCCGCCACCGGTGTAAAAGATCGGCTTTTTCGCCTTTTCCATCAGCTTAACAAGGTCGTTGATGCCTTCGATGGCGCCTTTGACCTGCGGCTGGTAGTGCGATTTTACCTTGTTCTTTTCGGTGTAGGTGGCGGTGGCGAACTGAACGTCCTTGGGGATGTCGATCAGAACCGGACCCGGACGGCCGGTTGCGGCGATATGGAACGCCTCGTGGATCATGCCCGACAGTTCTTTGGTGTCGTTTACCAGCCAGTTATGTTTGGTGCAGGGGCGCGTGATGCCGACGGTGTCAGCCTCTTGGAACGCGTCCGACCCGATCATAAAGGTCGGAACCTGACCCGAGAAAACAACCAGCGGGATGGAGTCCATCAACGCGTCGGTCAGACCGGTCACAGCGTTCGTGGCACCGGGACCCGAGGTAACAAGTGCAACGCCAACCTTACCGGTCGAACGGGCGTAGCCTTCGGCGGCGTGGATCGCGGCCTGTTCGTGACGGACAAGCACGTGTTTGATGTCATTCTGTTGGAAGATTTCGTCGTAGATCGGTAGCACGGCACCACCAGGGTATCCGAACACCGTGTCCACACCCTGGTCCTTGAGGGCCTGGACTACCATTTTCGCGCCGGTCATCTGACGTGACATCTTTAATCTTCCTTATCCTGCGTCATCGCTATTGAAACAAAAAAGCCCCCGAGAATTTCGGAGGCGCATGGGGGACCGTTATGGTAAACCGTTACCGGCCCATGCGCCAAATTCCCACCACTACGACTAGGTTGTTCATTCCTTGGGCCTTTCGTTGTCGTGCGCAAACCTTATGCACGCTGCGAAAATGTCGTCAACCGCTTCTATTGAGAAAATGTCGCCAGAGGGGTGAATTTAGCAACTTTCTTTCGATTGGTCGCGGGAGGGGCGAATCGTTCGTTGGTATGGCGAGTGCAGGAAAACAATCAAAAGATGAGTGGAATAACTAAAGAACCGCTATGGGAGTATACTGTTTCCGTTTTCACGGAAATCATCTGAATCCCACCAAATTTGTCTACGATTCCGGTGGCTTCGGTACGGAATTCTTTCTGAAGAGCCTCTGATCGGGTATCAAAAGTATATTAACATATACTTAAGGGGTGTACGGGTATGGTGGCGATTACTGAAGTCTTGGCTGACACGCAGGCCCTGTTTGATTCAGTCGGTGATACGTTTCTTTACGAAGCTGATAGCGGCTATTTCTACTATTTTTTCGAAGTTCTGAACGCGGATGGTTCGGCGTCGCTTTATACAGCGACAGCAGATGCCGGCGGGGAGGTTCTTCCGGTCCTGTCCTTTGAAGGGTTTACAAACATCGGTAAGGCAAAGGTCGATGGTGAGTGGAACTTTGTTCCCAACGGCGATCAGATCGCTGTTGAATACCAATCCGAAGACGGCCTGACCCGCCTGTCGATCAACACCGAAGCTGACGGGACCTTCTCTGGATATTCCCAAGAATCGATCACAGAATTCACCGATACCTCCGAAACGGTCGAAGTTATTGATGCTGCCAATGTCGGTCAGGAGGTCGATTTCGACGGAACCTCGGATGATGACACCTTTGAGGGCAGCGAAAACGACGACGTCGTCAAAGGTTATGGCGGCGACGACAGTTTCTTTGGTAACGCTGGGAATGACGAGATTTCCGGTGGACCGGGAAATGATCACGTCGAAGGCGGTGACGGTGATGACCTCCTGTCTTCTGGCGCTGATGACGACCGGATGTGGGGAAACATCGGCAACGATTTTCTGGACGGCGGTGCCGGAAATGATTTCCTGAACGGTGGATATGGTGATGACACGCTGCACGGGGGAACTGGCGACGACGTCATTGTTAGCCGTGCCGGAGCAAACGTTGTTTACGGCGGTGGCGGCAATGACCGAGTGCAAGCTGGCGGTGAACTTCACGGTGGCAACGGTGATGACAGACTGATCGGTCAGGATTCCGATGACACCATGTTCGGCGACAATGGTGACGATGTTCTGCGCGGCGGTGACGGCGATGATGAAATGCGCGGCGGTATCGGACGCGATGTGATGTTCGGCGGGGCCGGGAACGACATGGTCTCTGGCGGTTTTGAGAATGACTTTGTGAGCGGCCGCGACGGTGATGACGTTTTGTACGGAAACGGCGGCAATGACCGGATGTTCGGAAACCTTGGCAACGATGAAATGCACGGCAACAGCGGGAATGACCGTATTCTCGGCCTTGAAGGTGACGATGATCTAAGCGGCGGTGGTGGGCGTGACCGGATGTTCGGTGGCGACGGCAATGATGTGCTCGACGGTGGTAAGGGGGCGGACTGGCTCTTTGGTGGCGACGGGAACGATGTGCTGCACGGCGGCTGGGGTGCGGATCGACTCGTCGGCGGGGCCGGTAATGACATTTTTGATTTTGCCGAAAAGGGCACCGATGTGGTCAAGGACTTCACCAACGGAGAAGACCAGATTCAGATCAAAGGCGCCGCTTTCGACGATCTGCTGCTGTCGCAAGAGGACAGCATCGCCGTGATCGAATATCAGGAGATGCAGATCCGTCTGCATGATGTGAACGTGGACGATCTGGACGAAACAGATTTCTTGTTCTGATCTTGAATTTTCGTTGAATTAGAAAGCTTTGGACGGTGCGCTTAGCGCACCGTTCTGCTTTCTGGGAGGTCAATTCGGGCAACCTGTTCTGCGATCGGATCAACCGACAACGGATGGGTTGCGCTTTCGTAGCTTTCCGGATCACCGAGCGGCTGCCATGCGCCTTCGTAAAAGACCTCAAGCGCGTTGAACTTGGACTTGTAGCTCATCTTTGGGCTGCCGGGCACCCAGTACCCCAGATAGACGTAGGGCAGGTTCGACTCTATCGCCATGCGGACATGATCAAGGATCAGATAGGTGCCGAGCGAGTTCCGCTCTTGTTGCGGATCGAAGAACGAATAGACCATGCTCAACCCGTCTTCGAGAATATCGGTCAAGCAGACCGCCTTAAGCTCCACGTTTTCATAGTTCGCGTTTTCGAGATCATGACGGGAGCGGTATTCAATCAGACGGGACCGGACAGGGGTCTCTTCGACCATTGCCGCAAATTCGAACAGATCCATATCGGCCATGCCGCCATCCGCATGGCGATGGTCGAGGTATTTGCGGAACAGGTCGTATTGGTCTTCGGTGGCCCAAGGGCTCGTCGCGCGCCGGACAAGGTGTGAATTCCGGTTTGCTACGCGGCGCTGGCTGCGGGTCGGCAGGAATTCGGACACTTTGATCCGTGCAGAAAGACAGGCGGCACATTCGGTGCAGGACGGCCGATAGAGCACGTTCTGGGACCGGCGGAACCCTTGCTGAGACAGTTTATCGTTCAGCTTTTCTGCGCCTTCACCCTGCAATGCGGTGAAGAGCTTCCTCTCTAACCGGTTGTCCAGATACGGGCACGGCTGTGGCGCCGTGACGTAGAACTGAGGGGCTATGGGCAGTGTGTGGCGCATGGGTCCTGTATAAAATAATGCAAGCGCGAGGTTATCAACCTCACGCTCAGAGTCCAATGTTTTACCGTTTAACGGTTATCGGAGTTGGCGATTTATGGCTGCCGTCCCCAAAACATGGTCAGTCAAACCCTGCTTTCGATCAGTCAAAAGCATCAAAAGGACGGAAATCAGTTGCAGCGGGAAGACCGTGACAGAAACCGTATAGCCCATTGTGTGCATAAACGCTGTCCGCCCGTCCAGCCGTTGTCCCTGCGCGTCACGCAGTTCTACCGACATCATCCGCATACCCCATGTTGATGATCCACCGGCAATGGTGCTCCAACGATAGAGAAAGCCGACGATCAGCATAAAGGCAGGGAAAAAGAAAACTGCTGTAAAGGCGGTGAAAGGAACAAGGATTGCGGCCAGAACGCCGATCAATACGACGTCAAAGACCCAGGCAATGGCCCGTTTCATCGGGACACCGTCATAAAAGTCTGAACGTTGTGCAGGATCGGGCAGGCCGTGCGAATAGGTAAAGGTCGACATCTTTGTCTCTATAGAAAAGGGAGGATGGATGGCCCGGAATGGGCCACCCGGAGGATGCAATCAGGCGTCTTCGTTCAGGTCTTCGTCACGGGGTGCGCGGGCAGCGCGGGCGCGGTCGTCCATGAACTGGTCGAATTCGGACTTGTCCTTGGCTTCGCGCAGACGTTCGAGGAAGCTTTCGAACTGGTCCTGCTCGTCCATCAGACGGTTGAGCGTTTCGGTCTTGTAGGCGTCGAAGGCGCTGTTGCCGGAGGATTTCATCGCCTGGGCCGCGTGGCGGCGGTAGCCGTGGCGGGAGTGGGCGTGACG
>JBNKUW010000101.1:0-9583 GCA_050298835.1 Marivivens sp. | reverse complement strand
GTGGATCCAAAACCTGACAGACGGATGTCACGATCATGGCTGCGCTGTGATGATCCAGCTGACCCATTTGGGACGTCGAACGGGATGGAACAAGGGTGACTGGCTCCCTTCGGTTTCGTCCACCAAACACCGTGAACCCGCGCACCGTGCCTTTCCCAAGCTGATCGAAGACTGGGACATCGATCGGATCATCAACGATTTTGCCGATGCGGCAGAGCGGATGAAGGCAGGAGGAATGGATGGGATCGAACTACAGGCCTATGGTCACCTGATCGATCAATTCTGGTCGCCGCTTACGAATGAACTGTCTGGTCCTTATGGGGCGGACACGTTGGAAAACCGGCTGCGGTTCCCTCTTGATGTATTGGCGGCGGTGCGTAAGCGCGTTGGTGACGAGTTCATCGTTGGTATCCGCTACACAGCGGATGAAGCGCAAAAAGGCGGAATTACAGCCGAAGAGGGGATCGAAATTTCCAAACGGCTCGCGGCAACAGGGCAGGTCGATTTTCTGAACGTGATCCGCGGGCGTATCCACACCGATCCGGCAATGACAGATGTTATTCCGGTGCAGGGAATGAAGAACGCCCCACATCTGGATTTTGCGGGAGAAGTTAAAAAAGCCACGGGAATGCCAACCTTCCACGCAGCGAAAATTCCAGACGTCGCAACCGCGCGCCATGCTGTTGCTGCGGGTCTTTTGGATATGGTCGGGATGACGCGCGCGCATATGGCCGATCCGCATATTGTTCGCAAAATCATGGAAGGCCGTGAGGACGAGATTAGGCCCTGCGTTGGCGCGACCTACTGTCTGGACCGGATTTATCAGGCAGGCGATGCGTTGTGCATGCATAATGCGGCAACCGGTCGGGAACTAACTATGCCACACGACATCACGCCAGCGACCGTGCGCAAGCGTGTAGTCGTTGTCGGAGCAGGCCCAGCCGGGCTCGAAGCTGCTCGGGTGGCGGCAGAGCGGGGCCACGAGGTCACGGTTTTCGAAGCTGCTGCTGATCCGGGTGGGCAGGTGCGGCTGACGTCGCTTTCTCCACGAAGGAAAGAGATGATATCGATCATCGATTGGAGAATGGCGCAATGTGCTGCACGGGATGTAGAATTCCGTTTTAACACATGGGCTGAGGTCGAAGATGTGACTGCCCTATCCCCCGACGTTGTAATCGTGGCGACAGGAGGACTCCCCAATACAGAGCTTTTTGAAACCAAAGGGGATCAAACTGACGTAGTGACAAGCTGGGATATCATATCGGGCGACGTCAAACCGGCTTCGCGGATATTGATATATGACGAAAGCGGTGATCATCCGGCGTTACAGGCAGCGGAAATTGCGGCTTTGTCTGGCGCTAGGGTCGAGGTGATGACCCCTGATCGTGTCTTTGCACCGGACATTATGGCCATGAACCTTGTTCCGTATATGCGCACACTACAGGAAAAAGACGTACTATTTACAGTGACCCGCAGGCTTCTAGGCGTTCGGCGCGAAGGGAATACTTTGTGTGCGACGATCGGAACGGACTACAGCGATCATACCTATGAACAACACTACGATCAGGTGGTTGTAAACTACGGAACGCTGCCGCTTGCGGATCTCTATTTCGACCTCAAGCCGCTAAGCGAAAACATGGGCGAAGTTGATCAAGATGCCCTGATTGCGGGGCGGTCACAGGATGTTGTTCGCAATTCGGAAGGGCAGTTCAAACTCTTTCGGATCGGAGATGCCGTATCAGCGCGGAATACACACGCCGCGATTTATGATGCATTGAGGTTGGTTAAGGATATTTAACCGGCGAAGGTGGCTCGATTGAAGGCGTTTTTGACTGCAGCGGCTATTTCGTCTCAGTGGGCAACGCGATCTTCCCCGCGGGGAACCCGCATATCCCGACGGAATGAATTGCGGTGAAATAACTCTTCGGTGAAATGATCGATCTTGACGGTTCCCGAAGGGACGAACCGCACACGGGTCTTGACCTTGGAAACTACGGTGATGTTGTGATTGCTCCCGCAGCGCAGGACGGGCAATCCATTCCTGTGACGCGATATTCTATGTTCTGTGCCGTCGTGGTGCCCCGGTCGACCGTTCAACATAGGTCTATAGGACAACGAAGAACTGAAAAACCATTGGCAAAATTTGCAGAGCACCCCGCCAAAACGGGGTACTCTACCACAGTCAGACGCTTGCTAGGGCGATCGCCTCTTTCAAGTCCTCAAGGCTTCCAATCTGGTTAGCAAGAATGAGCACAAGCCGCGCGTTCATGTCATTGGCCTGATCTTCACTCATGTCGCGTTGCGCATCGGTCAATGCTTCGTAGAATGCATCGGGATTTTCGATGTTGGGTGTTAGGGTCAGGCTCATTTTGCGGCTCCTGCTGTGGCACGGCTGATAGCTGTACGGATCTTGTCGGCATCAAAGCTACGCCAGCGGGCGGCAACATGTTGATCCGGACGGATCAAATAGAGCGCACCGTCGCCTTGATCGAAACGTTCGGAAACGAGTCCTTCGGGGTCATCGAAGTCTTTGCCCAGAGAAAGGATATTCGGTGTAAACGCACCCGCATCGACTTTAGAAGCATCCACGCCGAGAGCCAAAAGGGTAAATCCTTCGCCAAGTTGACCGAGCAGCCAAGCATCCTGACCGTCAACTTTGATTGGTGCGTCGGTCGCGCAAGTCCCCGGAGTCATTTTGCCCTGCCAAGTATCTTCGTCCGGCGTATTGAGCGGGCTTTCCGAATATGGCGTCGGCACCGACAAACGACCGGAGTTAACCAGTGGTCGAGCAAAGCTGTGTTGTTCCGCCAAATGCAAAACCGCGTCCCGATAACGACGGGACGCCGCGTTTTTCGGGGTGATGAAATCCGTCGAACGGGTTGAGTTCAACAGGTTGTCATCGGCAGCAAAAGCGCGTTCGACATGGTAGGTGTCGATCAGGGCTTCAGGGGCTTCGCCACGGATGACTGCAGCGAGCTTCCACGACAGGTTGTCGATGTCCTGAACACCGGTATTGGCACCACGAGCTCCGAAGGGAGAAACCTGGTGCGCAGCGTCGCCTGCAAACAGAACGCGACCGTGGCGGAATTCATCAATTCTACGGCACGCAAATTGATAGACAGACGCCCATTCCAATTCGAACTCAACATCGTCACCGAGCATTGCGCGCACCCGTGGAATGACATTCTCCGGTTTCTTTTCCTCTTCGGGATCTGTTTCCCAGCCAAGCTGGAAATCAAGCCGCCAGACATCGTCCGACTGTTTATGAAGCAGGGCGGATTGGCCGCGATGGAAATCCGGATCAAACCAGAACCAGCGCTCTGTGGGGAAGTCGGCCTTCATTACAATGTCAGCGATCAAGAACCGGTCCTGAAAGAACTGGCCGGTAAAGTCCGCACCAACCATCTGGCGGGTGTCGGAATTGGCGCCGTCACATGCCAGAACCCAGTCTGCTTCGGTGTCGAACTCACCATCTGGCGTTTCGATCACCATGCGAACGTGGTCTTCAGACGGATGTAGTGAAACCAGCTTGTGTTTCCAGCGGAGGTCGATCAGCGGATTGGCGTTGCAAGCCTCAACCATGTACTCTTCCAGATAGTACTGCTGAAGGTTGATGAACGCCGGAATCTTGTGTCCATCTTCGGGGAGAAGGTCAAAGGTGTAGACTTCTTTTTCGCGGGCAAACACGCGACCTAGTTGCCAGACAACGCCTTGGCCGATCATTTTGTCGGCAACATTGAGGCGGTCCCAGATTTCAAGAGGGCGTTTTGCATAGCAAACCGCACGCGAACCAACCGAAACAGTGTTATTGTCGTCCAGGACGACCGAAGGAATGCCGCGCGCAGCGAGGTCCAGCGCGGCTGTTAACCCAATGGGGCCAGCGCCGATTACGACCACCGGATGACGGGTAGCTTTACCGGATTTTTGTTCATCCGACTGAACATAGGGGAATTCGGGGAAATCGTAGGTATTAAGCATTGTCTTTGCCTAGTTCCTTTGCGTGCAGCCAAGCGGCGTGCTGGGGTGCCTTTTTCGTGCGGGTCCATTCTTCGAGCATATCCCACTTTACGTCATCAAGGCGTTTGAGCATGGCGGCTTCGTCGGGGTCAGGGCAGGCGAGCTCGACTCGGTGGCCATTGGGGTCAAAGAAATAGATCGAATGGAAAATGGCGTGATCGGTTACGCCAAGGACCTCAACACCGTTCGCTTCGAGATGGTCTTTGAAAGCCAGAAGAGTTGCGCGGTCTTTGACTTTGAATGCAATGTGCTGGACCCATTTCGGTGTGTTCGGGTCACGGCCCATTTCCGGCTTTGTCGGCAATTCGAAAAATGCCAGAACGTTACCGTTTCCGGCATCGAGGAACAGATGCATGTATGGATCAGGTTCATGGGTCGACGGCACCTGGTCTTCGGCAATGGCAAGTACGAAATCCATGTTGAGCATCTTGGTATAGAACTCGACGGTTTCTTTTGCATCCTTGCAGCGGTAGGCGACGTGATGGATCTGATCGAGTTTGAGACTAGGCGTGTTCATTGTTCCTCCCAAGTATCATTGCAAATGCAATGATTGCCATGATGCACATTTTCTCCGTATGATCCAGAAAAAATTGTTGCATATGCAATGATGTTCGGCGCCGAAACGGAGAAGACAATGAATTTAGACCGATTTTTCCCCTATACACTGGCTGTAATTGCCGAGGCTTTTTCACGTCAGTTGACGGCTGTCTACGGGGCGGAATTCGGACTTTCGCGCGAAGAATGGCGATTGTTGTACCTGTTGGACGGTGCGGAAAAGATCGATTCCCTCGAACTTTCACGCAAAACGACGTTGGACAAAGTACAGGTTACTCGAGCATCCCAAAGGCTCGAGCAGAAAGGGCTCATCACCCGGAAAACATCAGAGGCAGATCGGCGCCTTCGTGTTTTTGAAATGACCAACGAAGGGGCCGCGTTGTTTGCGCAGGTCTCTCCGAAGGTGCAGACAAGAGCGGCAGCGATACTGGGCATTCTATCTGCTACCGAGCGAGAGGCGCTCGAAACCGGACTGACAGCGCTTGGACGCGCTGTCGATCAGTTCTGCGAAGAGCAGGAAACCTAGGTTTCGAAATTGTCAGGATGCGCAGCGGCGAATGCATCAATCTTATTGAGACGTTCAACAATACTGCGGATTTTTGGCATCTCGGTAAGGTCTACGTCCCAGCGTTCGGCATTATAGACCTGCGGAACAAGGCATAGATCAGCAAGGGTTACAGTGTCACCATAGCTGTATGGTCCATCTCCAACCATCTTTTCATAGGCAGTTAGACCGGGAGTGATGAAATGCCTCATCCAGTGGCCGACCGATAGATCACCATCTGCATGTCCGCTGGCATAGGCCGCAACGCGCATATTACAGACCGGAGCGATCTCCATGGCGATTGCGTAGGCCATCGCACGAACTTTGGCGCGACCGATCGGGTCTTCGGGCATGAGCCCTAGGGACCGTGTGTCATTCAGGTATTCGATAATTGCGACAGACTGGGTAAGGCTGATGCCGTCGATGTCCAACACTGGAACCAACCCTTGCGGATTGCGGTCGAGGTGGGTTTCAGACTGGTGTTCACCTGTTAGCAGATTGACAGTCAGGTTTTCCCACTCAAGGCCAGCTAGTCCAAGCGCAATACGAACGCGGTAGCTGGTTGAAGACCGCCAATAATTGTGAAGTTGGATCATGTCATTCGTCCTCAAGTAGTTTGTCCAGGCCCGCTTCGAGCCCGTTCAGGGTTTCGCCAAGTGTCTTTGCGATCTCCTGCTGGAATGCCGCAGCAAGGGGAACGAGTTCTGCCATCAATGCGTGACCTTTTTCCGTAAGGGCGAGGTGAACCAGACGTCGGTCCTGCGCATTGGTTGTTTTGCGAATGTAACCGTTTTTTTCGAGACGGGAGGCTGCACGGCTGACTTTGGATTTTTCCATCGCAACACGTTTCTCGATGTCGCGCACCGAAGCTCCTTCGATATTGATCAGATGGACCATCACCCGCCATTCGGGGATCGAAACGCCATATTGATCCCGATATTGCCTTGCCAGCATTTCGGAGAGTTTCTGTGCCGCAACGGCGAGCCGGTAGGGCGTAAAGCTGCCCAGATCAAAATCGGAGAGGGTCGGGGTATCAGCCATGCGATAGGAAATCCTTTTAATCCTTTTCGCTGGAAGGGCGGGGGCGTTGCAAGACTCCAATTGATGCAACTGCAATAAGTTGTTTGGGAATGTTGCAAGTGTAACCGTATTCATTCTTGTACCAACGGCAGAGGCATTCTCGGGTATTGTTAACCTGACTGCGAAAGCTGCGTCATTGATCCAGAGCATTCTTGCCAAAGATTACGGGATGCGCGGCCGATCCACGAATTTCCGGAGGGCAAAACGCGTGCGAACTGCACGAATGCTTCCAACTTTGAGCAGCTTCATTTGTAGAAAGTTTTCGTATTCTTCGAGGCTCTCAACGACGACTTCCAAAAGAAAGTCCTGAGATCCCGTCATCAGACTGCCCGTGACCACTTCTTCGAAGTGAGACACTTTTTTCTGAAACTCTAGGATTCCATCGCCCTGTTGTTGTTCAAGTTCGACGGACACAAAGGCGGTAATCCCGAAGCCAGCGACCTTGCGGTCGATCTTGGCGGTGTAGCCGGAAATGAGGCCGCTTTCCTCAAGGCGCGTAAGCCTCCTTTTGCAGGGGGTCGGTGACAAGCCGACGTGCTGCGCGAGGTCCGCAAGCGACATGCGGCCGTCATCTCGGAGTGCCCGGATCAACTTGCGATCGATACTGTCAGTGGTGAAAATCACTATATTAACTCCGAATGACATTGCATTATCTCTACGAATGGATGCCATTATCGCGTATTACATTATTTTTCAACCAGACAAACCCTTTAGACTGGAGTGGAAACACCTATCCACGGAAGTCGGAGGCTCCATGTCGCTTGTTCTCAAAGATGAAACACCTCCCGCAGGTTATGAGCGTCTCATTTATGTAGAAGAGAAAAACAGCGGTCTGAGGGCATTCATCTGTGTCCATTCGACAGCGTGCGGGCCCGCTGCAGGTGGTTGCCGGATGTGGGATTATCCGTCGCTAGACGACGCGCGGACTGACGCGCTACGACTTGCAGAAGGCATGACCTTTAAGAACGCGGCAGCGGGGTTAGGTCTGGGCGGAGGTAAATCCGTCATCATCGGGAACCCCAAAACCGACAAATCCGACGCGCTGTTTCGTGCTTTCGGCCAAGCGGTGCATAGCCTTGGCGGGCAATACTATACCGCAGAAGACGTCGGTATCGGGCCGGATGATATGGCTATCGTTGCGACGCAAACGCCCTACGCTGTTGGCCTTGAAGGCGGTGAATTTGCGAGCGGCGATCCGTCACCCTTTACTGCCGAAGGCGTGTTCCAATGTTTGTTGGTTGGCGCAAACGACGCCTTTGGAACGGAAGACCTGTCAGGGAAAGTTGTTTTGGTACAGGGACTCGGCCACGTCGGAATGAGCCTTGCCAGAAAACTGTATGAAGCGAGTGCCAAACTCATCGTTTCAGACGTCAATCTGACAGCTCTCGATTTTGCCCGGACTAAATTTGGTGCAACCGTATGCGACCCTGATCGGGTGTTTGAACAGGATATGGACATTCTTGCTCCATGCGCACTGGGAGGCGTGCTCACAGCGGAAAGTGTTGCCAAACTCACCGCCAAAGTCGTGTGCGGCGCCGCCAACAATCAGCTTGCCACGCCGGAAACTGCCGGATTGTTGAAACAAAGAGGAATTTCTTACCTTCCCGATTACATCGTGAACGCTGGCGGGATTATCAGCGTAGCAGGTGAAATTCACAAACGTGGCACCAGCTACCGAGAGGCCCGTCTCCACGGGATTGCAGAGCGAATTCGTGATATACTCGACCTCAGCAAACGCAATGACAAGACAACTGTAGAGACTGCAAACGACATCGTGAAAGACATCATTGCGAATGCCAAAGAACAGAACAATGTTCGGGAGTTCGCACAATGATGGATGAATACGCCCCCCTGTCTCTGCAAGTCCCAGAGCCGGAATGCAGATCGGGCGATGTGCCCGATTTCTCAGGCTTTGAACTCCCTCGCGCTGGCGCGGTTGCCCGGCCACCGGTCGATGTAGACCCGAATGATATCCGCGACATGGCGTTTTCAATTGTCCGTGTCCTCAATAAAGAGGGCGAAGCGGTCGGGGAATGGGCAAGTGGTCTAACGCCCGACGAAATGCGGGCAGGACTTCGTCACATGATGACCCTGCGGACGTTTGACGCCCGTATGCTCATCGCACAGCGTCAAGGTAAAACGAGCTTCTACATTCAGGCATTGGGTGAAGAAGCGGTCTCTTGCGCTTTTGCGCGCGCCTTGGTTCCCGGCGATATGAATTTCCCGACCTACCGGCAGGCCGGGCTTCTCATCGCGCGGGACTATCCGCTCAAAACGATGATGAACCAGATCTACTCAAATGCCGAAGATCCTCTGCATGGAAGGCAGATGCCGCTCCTCTATTCGGCAAAAGAGTATGGGTTCTTTTCGATATCAGGGAACCTCGGCACCCAGTTCGCACAATCGGTCGGTTGGGCAATGGCTTCGGCCATTTCGGGGGATAACAAAATCGCAGTCGGTTGGATCGGGGATGGGTCCACTGCGGAAAACGATTTCCACTCTGCAATGGTATTTGCGTCGACATATAATGCTCCGGTGGTTCTGAACATCGTCAACAATCAATGGGCTATTTCCACGTTTCAGGGGATCGCTCGTGGCGGGGTGGGAACCTTTGCGGCACGCGGGCACGGGTTCGGCATTGCGTCGATCCGCGTGGATGGGAACGACTACCTAGCGGTTCATGCAGTTGCCAAATGGGCGGCAGAGCGTGCGCGCCGCGGCTTTGGCCCAACAGTGATCGAACACGTCACCTATCGTGCTGGCGGCCATTCAACGAGCGATGATCCGTCAGCTTATCGATCTGCTCAGGAGGCAACCGACTGGCCGCTGGGTGATCCGATTGACCGTCTCAAGAAGCATCTGATTGCCATTGGGGAGTGGACCGAAGACCGTCACACCCAGATGGAGGCCGAAATCCTGAACGAGGTTCAGATCGTTCAGAAGGAGTCAGAGAAAATCGGAACTCTGGCAAGCGGAGAAACCCCTTCGGCACGTGATATGTTCGAAGGTGTCTACGAAGAAATGCCACCGCACCTGATCCGTCAACGTCAAGAAGCGGGGTTCTGACCATGACACAAATGTCTATGATCGAAGCAATCCGCGATGCCCATGACGTCGCTATGGCCGAAGATGACCGTATCGTCGTTTTTGGTGAAGACCCTTATGCCGAAGGCCTGGGTGACCGGGACAATGTCGATTACGCCTCCGACGACGGCCTGGACCTGCTCAGGACATTCAGGGAAGCAGGGATACCGACCGTCAGCGTGTTTATTTCCGGCCGGCCGCTTTGGGTCAATCCGGAACTGAACCTGTCGGACGCGTTTGTCGCGGCGTGGCTGCCCGGTTCGGAAGGTGCTGGCGTGGCGGATGTCCTGTTCGCCGGTGACG
>JBNKUW010000100.1:0-9737 GCA_050298835.1 Marivivens sp. | reverse complement strand
CAAAGCGATCCCGTCAGGTGCGCGGGTTCTGGGGGCCGTTGGCAGAAAAGGCGGAGACGAAATCACGATTGACGGCGAACTGTTCCTTCGGGCCATTGACCCGCAGCCCGAACGTGACGGTGTGACGTGGATTATTGGCCGTCCTCCGTTTTCCAAAGACAATGAAATCGCGCTCTTGCGTGAACATGCAATCAACTGGATCATCGCCAAGAATGCGGGCGGTCCGGCGGAGGGCAAACTCCTCGCTGCGCGTGAATTGGGAATTCCGGTTGTCATGGTCCAACGACCCGAAATGCCGGATGCCCCGCAAAGGGAAAGGGTTCAGGACGTGTTCGACTGGATTATGGAGCTATGACGGGACGGATCATCACGACCGACGCTTGTGTTGCCGAAGGGGCGGATTGGCTATGTACCAATGTGCCGGAGTTCGCCACCGCCTATGCAGAATGTGGTCCGCTGCCATTGCGGCGGAACCCCGACGGCTTCGAAGAGCTTCTTTCGGCCATAGTCAGCCAGCAGGTCAGCGTTGCCGCCGGAAACGCGATCTGGGCACGGGTTGAAGCTGCAGGAATGACGACCCCCGATGCGGTCGCCGCGTCAAACGAAGACGATCTGCGTGCGCTTGGTCTCAGCCGCCAAAAAGCACGGTATGCGATTGCACTGGCCGAAGCGGGGATCGATTTCGTCGCGTTGCGGGACATGCCAACGGCAGATGTGATCAAAACCCTCACTGCTGTAAAAGGCATCGGCGTTTGGACGGCAGAGATCTATGCGATGTTCGCGTTGGGTCGGGCAGATGTTTTCGCATCCGGTGATCTGGCGCTGCAAGAGGCCGCACGGATATTGTTCGGATTGGAAAGCCGCCCCTCAGAACGCGAAATGCGCAAAATGGCCGAAGCATGGAGCCCATGGAGAGCGGTTGCGGCGCGATTGCTCTGGGCCTACTACAGAGTTGCAAAAGACAGGGAAGGTATCCGATGACAAGAGCACTTCAGGCGGGCCGCCGCGAACCGGTTTCGGGCGAAATGCGCTCTGCCGTGGTATTTCTACACGGATACGGGGCAAATGGCGCTGACCTCTTGGGGCTGGCTGATGTCTTGGGCGAACATATGCCTGACACGCTGTTCATCGCTCCGGACGCACCGGAATCCTGTGCTGGCGCTCCGTTCGGGTTCCAGTGGTTCCCGATCCCTTGGATCGACGGATCGAGCGAAGAAGAATCGATGCAAGGTATGTATCGCGCAGCCGAAGATTTGAACGCCTTTCTAGACGGCGTGATGGTTGATGAGGATTTGCTTCCCGAGCAGGTCATGCTGTTCGGATTTTCCCAAGGGACGATGATGTCCCTTCATGTTGCTCCGCGGCGCGAAGATGCGGTTGCTGGCATCTGCGCGTTCTCCGGCCGTTTGATGGAACCTGAATTGCTGGCAGACGAGGCTGTCTGCAAACCGCCGGTTCTGCTGGTCCACGGGGATCAGGACGATGTTGTTCCAGTTCAGTCCCTGCCGCAGGCTGCCGAAGCCTTGCAAGCGGCGGGTTGGAAAGAAGTCTACGCGCACATCAGCGAAGGTACCGCCCACGGGATCGCCAATGACGGGCTGTCGGTCGCTTTGGCCTTTATGCGTGACCGCTTGGGGTACTAAGCAGGCGTTGCGCCGCTAAGTGCATCTCCCTTAGCCAGAATACGGTCATTGTGCTGTTACGTTAGGCAGCTATCCGTTCCGGTGACTTTAACGAAATCGTGAGGCTTGCGACATTTCGCACACGATATATAGTTAAGGTAATGCTGGGGCGGGTTGCTCCCGCTCTGGTGCTGAATGGCAGACAGGGCAGGGGAGCAATACTCCAATGGACGGCGATTTCAGGAATAGTTTTGTAAGAGAGCCTTCGGCATTGCGGAGCCATCCCGCATTGGTGCTGAATGCGGACTACAGGCCGCTTTCTTATTATCCGCTATCGCTCTGGCCTTGGCAGGAGGCGGTTAAAGCCGTCTGGCTGGATCGAGTAGATATCGTCGCCACTTATGACGAGGTTGTTCACAGTCCGTCGACCGAAATCAGGATACCGTCAGTTGTCGTCCTTAAAGACTATGTAAGACCTCAAAAGCGCGTGGCCTTCACGCGCTTTAATGTTTTTTTAAGGGATGAATTCAAATGTCAGTATTGTGGAAGCCACAATGATTTGACGTTTGACCATGTGGTCCCGCGCGCCCGTGGCGGCATTACGTCATGGGAAAATGTCGTTGCGGCCTGTTCGCCCTGTAATCTTCGAAAAGGGTCCAAAAGCCTGAGGAAGACGGGGATGAACCTGCGCAAACCACCAAGACAGCCAAGCGCCGAAGAACTGCGCAATCTTGGTCGCAAATTCAGGCCGCACCATTTGCACCATACTTGGTTGGATTTTCTCTACTGGGATACAGAGCTCGACGAATCCTGATTCGAGGTTTCAGGTTTCTTTGGTCGAGTATCGCGCTAGACTTCTTGTTGAACACGAGGTATGAGGGCGCACGTTAGCGCTAACGTATATTTCGGACCAGAAACGGAGAGATCCATGGCATCGCGTGTAATTCCCGTAGACCCTTTTGATTTGGTGATCTTTGGCGGTACAGGCGATCTGGCCCGTAGAAAGATTTTGCCCGGATTGTTCCGCCGCTACCTGTCAGGACAAATGACACCCGAATCGCGCATCATCGGCGCGGCGCGCTCTGATCTTGATGACGCCGGTTTCCGGAAACTGGTCGCAGAGTCGATCGAAGAATTCGGCGGTCCCGAGAAATCGGAAAAAGCGGTGATCAAGGAATTTCTGGAACACCTGAACTACGTCACCATTGACGCCAAAGGCGAAGCTGGCTGGGCGCAACTGGCCGGACTAATGCGCGACGGTGTTATTCGCGCTTTCTATTTCTCGGTTGCACCGTCTTTGTTTGGTGATCTGGCCGAGCGTCTGCACATCAACAACATTGCGGACAAAGACAGCCGGATCGTCGTTGAAAAGCCCTTTGGTCGGGATTTGGAAACTGCGCGGGCGTTGAACGAAACGCTGGCTGAACACTTCGACGAAACTCAGATTTACCGGATCGACCATTATCTGGGCAAAGAAACTGTCCAGAACCTGATGGCTGTCCGTTTCGGGAACGTCCTGTTCGAACCGCTCTGGAACAACCACTATGTGGACCACATCCAAATTACGGTTGCCGAAACGGTGGGCGTGGGCGGCCGTGGGTCATACTATGATAAATCCGGTGCAATGCGCGACATGGTGCAAAACCACCTGATGCAGCTCTTGTGCCTTATCGCGATGGAACCGCCGAGCAAGTTCGAAGCGGACGCCGTGCGAAACGAAAAACTCAAGGTAATCCGCGCGCTTCAAACCGTAGACCACCACCATATCGTGCGCGGTCAATACGATGCAGAAGGTGATAGCCCGTCCTATCGTCAGGACGTGGAAAACGAGCGGTCCTTTACCGAGAGTTTCATTGCCATGCGCTGTCATATCAACAACTGGCGTTGGGCTGGTGTGCCGTTCTACATGCGCACAGGCAAAAAGATGAAAGCGCGCACCTCTGAAATTGCGGTTGTGTTCAAAGACCTCGGGCATTCGATTTTCGAAGGGGACGAGGCGCGCCACCGCAACATCCTCGCAATCCGTCTACAGCCGAACGAAGGCATCGATCTGCAAGTAACGATCAAGGAACCCGGACCGGGGGGCATGCGTTTGATCGATGTGCCGCTTGATATGTCTTTCGCAGATGCACTGGGGCCGGATGCAGACGAAGCGGATGCGTATGAACGTCTCATTATGGATGTGATCCGTGGCAATCAAACGCTTTTCATGCGCGGTGATGAGGTCGAAGCGGCATGGGCTTGGACAGATCCTTTGATCAATGAGTGGGAACGTCGTAACGATGTTCCAAAGCAATACGAACAAGGATCAAACGGACCGGACGACGCTCTGATGTTGATGCATCGTGACGGACGTCGCTGGCGCGAAATCAAAGACTAGGGGGCTGCGGCTGATTGATTGTCCGCAGCATAGACAATCAACGGCACGCCTGAACCAGCAGGACATTCCCCGCCCAGGCAGTCGGGAAAGGACACTATGGAATTCGTCGAATATGCAGACGCAGAGATGATGATGATCAATCTGGCAAATGTTATTGCCGGAGAATTACGATCATCGCTTCGCCACGAAGAACGGGCAACACTGGCAGTTCCGGGTGGAACCACTCCGGGTCCGATCTTTGACAATCTGTGCGAAGCGGAACTGGACTGGAGCCGTGTCAACGTGATGCTGACCGACGAACGCTGGGTTCCTGAAACGTCAGAGCGGTCGAATACCCGTTTGCTGCGTGAACGTCTGTTGGTGAACCGCGCTGCGAAAGCGACTTACCTTCCACTTTATGCTGACGGTGGGACCGCCGAAGAAAAGCTGCCGGAATTGGCTGATCAAATCGCACCACAGCTTCCGATTGCCGTTTGCCTCCTTGGTATGGGTGCTGACATGCATACGGCGTCAATCTTTCCCGGTGCGGATCGACTGTCGGATGCGCTGCATGGCTCTGACATCCTTTATCCTATGCGCGCACCTGGCGCACCGGAACCACGCATCACGCTTTCTGCCGAAGTGCTCAGAGGAGCTATCCGTCGTCACATCGTGATTACGGGTGCGGAAAAACGTGACGCATTAGAAAAAGCCCGGCATCTGAACGCCGAGGACGCACCAGTTGCGTCAATTTTGTCGGGAACAACAGTTCATTGGGCAGAAGCATGACCATTTTTGACACCCTGAAATCCCACTACGAAACCGTTAAAACCCGTCGGATCGAGGATATGCTCGACGCACGGAGGGCGGACGATTTCTCAGCGCAAACAGGGGATATCCTCTTTGACTATTCAAAGACGAATATCGACGTTGAGACGCGCGCGATGCTGATCGATCTGCTGGATAAGACAGGTGTAGCAACCTGTCGCGAAGCCATGTTTACCGGCAAAAAGATCAACGAAACCGAAGGGCGCGCTGTGTTGCATACCGCCCTGCGAAATCTTGATGGCGGTCCGGTCCATGTTGACGGTGTCGATGTTATTTCGGGTGTTCGGGACACACTGGCGCGGATGGAAAGCTTTGCCACGGACGTGCGCGAAGGCCGATTTGCCGGTCAGGGTGGCAAGATCACTGATGTGGTGAATATCGGGATCGGCGGGTCTGACCTTGGCCCTGCGATGGCGTACAAGGCGCTCGCCCCGTATGTCGATGGACCGCGGTGCCATTTTGTATCGAACGTCGATCCGGCAGATGTCGCGCAAGTTCTGGCAAGCTGCGATCCAGAGACCACTTTGGTCATCGTTGCGTCAAAGACCTTTACGACCATCGAAACCATGACCAACGCCCGCACAGCCAAAGCATGGATGAGCGATAGCGTGACCGATCCGGCAGCGCAGTTTGCTGCACTGTCTACCGCGATGGACAAAACGGCCGCTTTCGGCATTCCGGCATCCCGCGTGTTCGGGTTCGAAGACTGGGTGGGCGGACGTTATTCCATGTGGGGACCGATTGGGCTGTCACTGATGATCGCCATCGGACCAGATGCTTTCCGTGCGTTCCTGCGCGGTGGTCAGGCGATGGACGTTCACTTCCGCGCTGCAAACTGGGAAGAAAACCTACCGGCATTGCTGGCTTTGGTTGGAATCTCGCACAATCAGGTTTGTGGTTATGCCACACGCGCTGAGCTGCCCTATGACAACAATCTGTCGCGCCTGCCGGCTTACCTCCAACAGTTGGAGATGGAATCAAACGGCAAAGGCGTCAGTATGGATGGCGCCGATCTCCCCTTTGACAGCGGACCGGTGGTTTGGGGCGAACCCGGCACCAACGGGCAGCACGCGTTCTACCAGTTGATCCACCAAGGGACGCGGGTGATCCCCTGCGAATTCCTTGTCGCTGCCCGTGGTCACGACGACGCTTTGCATCACCAGCATCAGCTGCTTGTAGCCAACTGCCTTGCCCAGTCCGAAGCCCTGATGATAGGCCGGACACTGGATGAAGCCCGCGAAAAGGTTGCTGGTAAATTCGAAGGGGCAGAACTTGAACGTCAGGCAAAACACCGCGTGTTCAAAGGCAACCGTCCGTCCGTAACTTTGGTCTATCCGCAACTTGATCCGTATCTGTTGGGTCAGATCATCGCCCTGTATGAACACCGTGTGTTCGTCGAAGGGATCGTGCTCGGTCTGAACTCATATGATCAATGGGGCGTTGAATTGGGGAAAGAACTGGCGACGGCTCTGCAACCAATCGTCGAAGGTACCGAAAGTACTGATGGCAAAGACGGTTCAACCGCGCAGTTGGTCGGCTTCCTGCGGACAAACGGATTGTAAGTTCATCGGGCCACGCCCCGACGACAGGAAAAGAAAAGGGGCCTTTCGGCCCCTTTTTTAATTCTCCGGTAGCATACCGCGTGGATTGAACCTGAGGACCAGCAAAAGCACGAGGCCCATCGTAAAGAGACGCATATGTGCCGCTGACTCCTGCAACCGTTCTGCAAACCAGTTTCCTTCAGGAAGGCCAGACGCCGCGACCTGAGCGAGCCATTGGCCCATCGGCTCGACCTTGACCCAGAGCCACCAGATCAGGAACCCGCCAAGTACAGAGCCGAGGTTGTTGCCTGATCCGCCAACGATCACCATCACCCAGATGAGGAACGTAAAACGCAGCGGGTGATAGCTGGCCGGCGTCAGCTGACCATCAAGCGTTGTCATCATCGCACCGGCGATGCCACACACAGCAGAGCCGAGGATGAAGATCTCCAAATGGCGGCGGGTGACGTTTTTCCCCATCGCGCGAGCGGCGGTTTCATTGTCACGGATCGCACGCATCATCCGGCCCCAAGGGCTGTGACGGGCAAGCTGCGACAGGATGAGGATGAACACGAGAACCGCAGCAAAAAGCAGGGAGTAGCCGAGCTTTACGTAAAGCGTTGATGCGGTAACCGGATCGAAGCCCCAGCTGGCAGCCTTTTCGACGAACTCCGCACTCTGCTGAAGGTCGATTTCATAGGGAACGGGACGCGGCAAGCCGTTGACGTTGTTTGCGCCACGGGCAAGCCATTCTTCGTTCTTGAGAACCGCAACGATGATTTCGGCAATGCCGAGTGTCGCGATAGCAAGGTAGTCAGACCGCAAACCCAATGCAGTCTTGCCAATCGCCCAAGCGGCCCCAGCCGCAAGAAGTCCACCAACGGGCCAAGCGAACACAACAGGCAGCCCCAAACCACCAAGGTAGCCAGTGACTGAGGGGTTCACCGCCTCGATCGCGTCAACACCGCCGTCAAAAACCTCGCGGTAGATGACGAAACCGACGATCAGTGCAGCAACGGTTGCGAAAGCGCGGTTACGGCCGGGTTTCATCGCCTTGCGCAAAAAGATCGTGCCGATCAGCGTTCCAGCGCCAAGCAACAGACCGAACAGGGCACGCGGACCGCCCGCCGACCATGCTTCGGGCACAGGCGGCATAGAGGTGATGATCACCGCCAGACCACCCAGCGCGACAAACCCCATGATACCGGTGTTAAACAGACCCGCGTAGCCCCATTGAAGGTTCACACCAAGAGCCATAATCGCCGACACAAGTGCCATGTTCAGAATGGACAAGGACGTGTTCCAAGAGCCCGAGAAAATCCACGCACTAGAGGTGCCTTCAATGATGAAAAGCAACGCCATCGCGCCAAAGAAAAGGGATGCACGCATCGTCTGGGTCATACCGATTGTCCTTTGAACAGGCCTGTAGGTTTGAACAGCAGCACAATCACGAGGATCGCAAAGCTGACGGCGAATTTATATTCGGTGGACATAAGCTGGAGCAGCCCCGAGGGTTCCAGTGCTTCGGGCAGCAGATAGGTCGCAACCTTTTTCCAGACATAGGTCACGACGACCTCGGAATAGGAAACGACGAACCCGCCGACGATTGCCCCCAACGGGTTACCTAGTCCGCCAACGATGGCCGCCGCAAATGTCGGCAGCAAAAGCTGGAAGTAGACGTAAGGCTGATACCCTTTATCCAAACCATAGAGCACACCAGCCGTGGTGGTGAGCATCGCAACGATAATCCATGTCACCAGAACCACACGGTTCGGGTTGATGCCCGACAGCAGTGCAAGATCTTCGTTGTCCGAAAACGCCCGCATGGATTTGCCAGTACGGGTTTTGTTCAGGAACCAGAACAGCCAAGCCACGATAATGACTGCAACAACAACAGTCAGAACCTGTGTCGTCCGAAGGCCAAGTGCCTCATCTAGACCGGACCACTCTTTGAAATCACGCGCCTTGATCAGGAACCGCTGACCGTCGGCGAAGTTGATGTTTTTCACGCCGGCAAGGAAACGGATGAGCCCGTTCATCATCAGCATGACGCCAAGTGATGCCATCACAAAGATGATCGGCACAGCACGTTTCTGACGGTAAAACCGATAGACAACGAAATCTGTCCCGACAAGCAGTCCCGCCGTTACAACAATCGCGAACGGAAGGGCGAGCAGGGCGGTCGGCAACGGGCCGAGGCTGATGCCCCAAGACTGGAACAAACTGGTGATCCCGATCGTGACCACGGTGCCGAAAGCCATCGTATCGCCGTGGGCAAAGTTGGAAAACCGCAGGATCGAATAGATCAGCGTGACGCCAAGAGCGCCGAGAGCGAGTTGCGCACCATAGGTCGTCGCAGGAATGATAAGCAGGTTGGTGATGGCCACCAATGCATTAAGGAAGTCCATCTGTCAGCCTCCTAGGAAGGAACGGCGGACCTCTGGGTCGGCCAAGAGTTCTTTGCCCGTACCGGTGTGGGCGTTCGCGCCCTGAACCAGCACATAGGCACGGTCTGCAATTTCAAGCGCCTGTTTGGCGTTCTGTTCGACCATGAGGATCGGGATGCCGGTCCGGCTGACCTCAATAATCCGGTCAAAGAGTTCGTCCATCACAACGGGCGACACACCAGCGGTCGGTTCGTCCAATAACAGAACCTTGGGCTGGGTCATCAGTGCACGGCCAACGGCCACCTGCTGACGTTGGCCGCCCGAAAGTTCGCCTGCTGCCTGATAGCGTTTGTCACGCAAGATCGGGAAAAGGTCATAGACCTGTTCCATCGTCGTATGGAAATTGTCTGTCCGGATGTAGGCGCCCATCTCGAGGTTTTCCTCGACCGTCATCGACGGGAAAATGTTGCGGACCTGCGGGACAAAGCCCATGCCTTTGACCACGCGCTGTTGCGGCGACAGTTTTGTGATGTCTTCCCCATCAAGACGGACAGAGCCCGAATGCAGGTTCAACATGCCAAAGGTGGCTTTCATCGCGGTCGATTTACCAGCGCCGTTCGGGCCGACGATCACAGCGATTTCACCGGGGTTTACGGAAATAGTGCAGTCATGAAGGATCGCCGGACCACGGCCATAGCCGCCGGTCATCGCGTCCCCGATCAGGAATGGTTCGCTCATGCGCCCACCTTGTCTTTGTTCTTGAGGCCGGTGCCGAGGTAGGCTTCGATGACCTGCTCGTTTGCCTTGATTTCAGCCAGAGACCCTTCGGCCAGAACCTTGCCTTCGGCCATACAGATGACCGGACCGCAGATTTTGCCGATAAAATCCATGTCGTGTTCGATGACGACAAATGTGTAGCCACGTTCGCGGTTCAACTGGAGGATTGCGTCACCGATGGTCATGAGTAGCGTGCGGTTTACGCCAGCGCCAACCTCATCCA
>JBNKUW010000099.1:0-9774 GCA_050298835.1 Marivivens sp. | reverse complement strand
GTTGATCGTCTGCTCCAGGTCCGCCAGCTGCCGCTCGCCGTAGCCGAGGGCGGGCAGGACCCTGTCGAGGTGCGTGTAGACCTCGAAGGCCGAGGCGATCTCGCCCTCGACGAAGGGGCGGGGATCGACGATCTCGGGCTCCATGCCGCTTTCGGCAATCGCATCGGCCAGTTTGTCCATCGCATTCTTCGTTACGATGAGCTGGATTTTCTCGCGACGCGGATTCATCAGCGCATCACGTACCGCATGCAAGCCAAAGAGCCATACGGTTTCAGCCGCAGCCGCCCGTTTGGCCTGTTCTTTTTCAATCACCCACTTCGGCTTTTTCATCGCGACAATCCTCTCAGAGACACCCCCTCCATGCGCGAAATAGGGCGGCGACACAAGTCCGATGCTTTTCTGGATTTTTCCTATTGACGCCCCCCGCCAAGACCCATATTCAGCGCCCCACGAACGGAGCGATGCTCTGTTTCGGGCGACGAGCTGCAAGGTGCGGCAGCGGACTGTAACTCCGCCGGGGAGACCCATGCCTGGTTCGATTCCAGGGTCGCCCACCACTCCCCCTCCATTTCAAATTGTGAGTATTGGGATTTCCCCGCTGATCTATTCCGTCCGGACATAGTGTGGCGAACGTTCAAAGTTGCCTGTATAATCAGGGCGTTCTTTGAAGGAGTGTTCGTCATGTCAGTTGCTGCCCCCAAAACCGAATGGCGCAAGGCGGAAAAGACGCTCTACCTTCCCAAGACCGAACCTGAAGTGATTGACGTTCCGACGATGAACTTCATCACGATCACGGGGGAAGGTAACCCGAACGCGCAGCCCTTTGCGGACCGGATCAGCACGCTTTATCCTGTGGCCTATGCGATCAAGATGACGCTGAAACGGTTTGCAGACGCGCCTGCGGGCTATAGCGACTACACGGTTTATCCGCTCGAAGGGCATTGGGACATCAATGACGAAGCGAAAAAGCGCTTCACCGGCACCTTCAACAAGGACGACTTTGTTTACAAATTGATGATCCGTCAGCCGGAATTCGTGACCGAGGCGTTCTTCAACGAAATGGTTATGCTCGCCCAGCACAAAGACCCCGCGAACGCGCTATTCTCCGAGGTGAAGTTCGAAAACATCACCGAAGGGCGCTGTGTCCAGATGCTCCACATCGGGAGTTACGACGACGAACCGGCGAGTTTCGACCGGATGGAGTCATTTGCTACGGACAACGGCCTCATCCGACTGTCAAAGGCACATCGGGAGATTTACCTGACAGATTTCCGCAAGGTTCCGACCGACAAGCTGAAAACGGTTCTGCGGTTTCAGATTGCAGGGGACTAGGGGATCAAGATTTCGTTGCGGTTGAACCGTGCAAAATCTGTGGTGCCGTCGTCATAGAGGATCTCCACATAGACGGATTCGACCGACTCTGCGGGGAGCGTTACATACGGGAGATAGTTCTCAATATCCGTCATCGCCGCCGGTGACGCGGTATCCAGATAACACGGCTCCATCGGGACGACATTGGTGGCCGGTTCCCCGTTCACGCCGTAGCGGATTTCCCAAAGGCCACAGCGCCAAGCCATCAGATGTGTGAAATAAAGCAGGTCATTCCCGTCATAAAGCCGCACGCCCACCCAGTTGCTTTTTGTCATACCGAGGATCGGCTTGACCTCAATCGCGGTGGTGAATTTGCCAGTTGCGATCTGCGGCTCCGGCTCGCGAACGGCGGTTTCGGTCGTTGTCGCCTCAACGGTGGTGTCGGCTGAGGATACGGATGACGCATCAGGAACCACTCCGATCATCATCGCAATCAGTGTTGGTAGAAAAATTTCAAACATTTCCGTCCCTTTCCAAACGATAGGGTTTTTTCGGCGCTGGTAGCGGTCTATAGTCCCCGAAAAACACAAATATTGGGGCCGAGTATGGCGCGAAAGCCTGTTTCAAGCCAAACGTTTAATGTCATGGTTATCGGACAAGCGGGCCGTATCCAATACGAAGCGCTGCTATTCGTTGCCTCTTTGCGCATGATGTCCCCGGATTTCAAAGGCCGGGTTTTCGTAGCGGAACCCCAACCCGGAAACCGCTGGCACGGCGACCCTCGAATGTCTGTGCCGGTCAGAGAAGCGCTTCTTGAACTGGACGCCGAAATCCTGCCGTTCGAAAACCGGCATTTCGGGTCCTCCTACCCTTATGGGAACAAAATCGAGGCACTCGCGGCCCTGCCCGAGGGCGAACCTTTTGTGTTTTTCGATAGTGATACGCTCATCACCGGTGACCTTCAGAACGTAAAGTTTGACTTTGACCGCCCGTCGGCATCGATGCGGCGCGAAGGCACTTGGCCCGAGGAAGAACTCTATTGGCCGGGTTATACGGCGATCTGGAAATCACTCTACGACAAGTTCGGTCTGGATTTCGAAAGCTCTCTCGATCTGAGTCAACCTGACGAGTACTGGCAGAAATACCTATACTTCAACGCAGGCTGGTTCTTTTACAAAGACCCTGTGGAGTTCGGAAAACGGTTCGAAGAGTGGGCTGTTGAAGTCCGCGACAACCGACCCGAAGAGCTCGTCGTTCAGTCGCTCGACCCTTGGCTCGATCAGGTCGTCCTTCCTCTTGTCATTCATTCCTTCGGGGGTGGCCGACCAGGACCGGAGCTTGACGGGTTGGACGGTGACGTGAGCTGTCACTACCGGATGTTCCCGCTCCTTTATGCAAAAGAAAGCGATCTCACGGTCGAAGTGCTTGAAAACGTCACGACCCCGAACAAGGTCAAGAAAGTGCTCAAGCAGTACGAACCGATCAAACGCATGGTCTATCAAGGCCGCGGGCAGAAAGTACGTGCACTGTTCGACCAGAATGACCTGCCGCGGAAAGAACGTCAGATCCGCAACAAGATCAAATCCGAAGGCTTCTGGATGCGGTGAGCCTTTCCCTGTGAGTATTTGGGGAAAGATGAAAGCGCCGCACGACATATGCCGTATTCGGTGCATTGTCGTAGCCACAAAGCTGTCATAACGTCTGTTCAATATTTCCACGAGGAGGACGGGATGACCCAGGAATTCGGTTTTGACACTTTGCAAATTCACGCGGGCGCAGAGCCCGATCCGGCAACCGGCGCACGGCAGGTGCCAATTTACCAGACCACGGCCTATGTTTTTAAAGATGCCGACCACGCGGCGCGTTTGTTCAACCTCCAAGAGGTTGGCTATATCTACTCCCGCCTGACCAACCCGACCGTTGCAGCGCTCCAGACCCGAATTGCAGCGCTTGAAGGTGGCGCCGGGGCTGTTTGCTGTTCCTCCGGTCACGCAGCGCAGATCATGGCGCTGTTCCCGCTTATGGGACCGGGTCTGAACATCGTGGCTTCGACCCGCGCTTACGGTGGCACGATCACCCAGTTCAGCCAGACCATCAAACGGTTCGGCTGGTCCGCGACATTTGTTGATTTCGACGATCTGGATGCAGTGAAAGCGGCCATCGACGACAACACCCGTGCGATTTTCTGTGAAACCATCGCCAACCCTGGCGGTTATGTCACCGATCTGGACGCTATTTCTGCGATTGCGGACGACGCGGGTATCCCGCTCATCGTGGATAACACAACGGCGACCCCGTTCCTCTGCCGTCCGATCGAACATGGCGCAACGCTGGTCGTGCATTCGATGACGAAGTACCTGACTGGCAACGGTACTGTGACAGGCGGCGTTGTTGTGGATTCGGGCAAATTCGACTGGTCAGCCTCGGACAAGTTCCCGTCGCTCTCGGCCCCCGAACCGGCCTATCACGGGCTGAAATTCCACGAAGCTCTTGGCCCGATGGCCTTTACCTTCCACGGGATCGCAATCGGTCTGCGCGATCTGGGCATGACCCTGAACCCGCAGGCAGCGCATTACACCCTGATGGGAATCGAAACCCTTTCGTTGCGGATGGAAAAACATATCGCCAACGCGAAAAAAGTGGCCGAGTGGCTGGAAAACGATCCGCGCACAGATGCAGTGACCTATGCAGGTCTGGATAGCAGCCCGTATAAGGAACGTGCGGAACGCCTGACGCCCAAAGGGGCTGGCGCGCTGTTCACTGTTGCGGTCAAAGGCGGATACGACGCCTGTGTGAAACTGGTCGATAGTCTGGAGCTGTTCAGTCATGTCGCCAACCTTGGCGATGCGCGGTCGCTGATCATCCATCCGGCATCGACCACACACCGTCAGTTGACCGAAGAGCAGCAACGCTCGGCCGGGGCCGCACCAGAGGTCGTCCGCATCTCGATCGGGATCGAAGACGCAGACGACATTATCGCAGACCTGGATCAGGCACTGGCCAAAGCGACCGCCTGATCAGTCAGACGCAATCCCGAAGAGGATGCTGACGTTTGCACGAACAGTGATATCCCCCGGTGACAGGGGGATATCGTATTGCGGGGCTGAGGACAGCGTCATCCGGCTTTCTGCCATCGGGGACATGACCGGCATGTAGTCCCCAAAGCTGTCTTCGCTGATATAGAGCACATCTCCGAGCGATACGCCTGCCGCCTCTGCATAGACCTCTGCCCGATGACGGGCATCTGCAACCGCAGCCATACGTGCATCGTCCATCAGCGCAGACGGATCATCCAATCCGAAGGTCACGCCGTTTACCGTGTTCGCGCCACCTGCAACCATGTCGGAAATCAAACCGCCGAGTCCTGTCAGATCATGCACATCGACAGAAATCGTCGAAGAGGCGGTATATCCTTCGATTTGAGAATAATCCGTCGCCCCCAACATGGTTTGGGCATAGCGCGGTGACATGTTCACACGGCCCGTTTGAATGTCTGCAGGCGGAATCGCTGCCGCTTCGAGAACGGCCATAATGCCCGCCGTCGCGATTGCCACCGCGTCAATCGCCTCTCCGGTGGTCTCGGATTCGTTTCGCACGCCGAGCGTCACAGTCGCCATATCGGCGGGAACGGTCACTTCGCCCTCTCCGTTGACGGAAATGCCTGCAGAGATACCGACCTGTGATTGCGCTACCGCCGGTGCAGTCAAAGCTACGACCATGCCAAAGGCTGGAAAAATCTGTCTCATCTAGAAAGTCCTTTTTGATCTTCATCCAATATTAAGACGTTCCTGACGACAATGTCCTTGGTAATGGGTGGAGTTTTTGTCGATGCGCGGGAAGTTGCTATAGCGGAAACTCTACGCCACCGTTACATTCCGCGTTGGTAGAAACCATGTTAGTGCCCTCTTATGACACCTCAATTCGCGCTTTCACTCTCTGTTGACGGAATTCGGTTTCTGCGACGAGGGAACGGTGGTTGGCTGTTGGTCGCAGACGCCGCTCTGGATGATCCTGCGCTGGCTATGAAGCTGGCGCAAATGCGTGACGTAACATTGGCCGAAGCGCCAGAAGCACGCGGCGCAAAGCTGCTGCTCCCCAATGACCAGATCCGGTATATGGAACTGCCCAACCCGCGCGCCACGGATGCCGATGTCCGTTCGGCGCTGGATGGGGCGACCCCGTATGCTCTGGACGAACTGGTCTATGACTACAGTCGTGGACCGCAACAGACCTATGTCGCGGCCGTCGCGCGCGAAACCTTGAACGAAGCGGAAAGCTTTGTCATCGATACCGGACTGCAGCCGATTTCCTTTGCCGCCGTCCCCGAGGCTGGCATGTTCGAAGGTGAACCCTTTTTCGGACGGTCATCGCACGCGATCCAGCAGGGCATCAATGTCGAACGGGAATCGAGCGTCCTTCGGGTCGTGGGCAAAGCCGAAATCGCGACGGAAGAGCCCGTCGAAGAACCCGTCACTGATCAGGTAGCGGTTATTGAACCTGAACAAACTGAACCGGAAACGCCCCCGGCACCGGAGCCGGTTGCTGATCCGGAGCCTGTTTCCGAAGCAAAGGAAGAAACCCGACCGGAGCTTCCTGTCGCGCCGGAACTCATTTTCGCGAGCCGCGCCGCGCAGTCGGACACGCCTACTGCTACGCCCGCTGTACCGCCTGTGTCTGCGTCGAAAACCCCGCATGAGGAAATTCCGTCACGGATCGGATCTATCCTAAAGGCCGCCGGAACCGGCACGCCGCCAAACATGCCCACGGTGACACCTACCGAGACCGCGCGTCCTGCGGCATTGGACCCTGCCGGGCCATCTGGTGTCGGGACTGCGATCGGCAAAGTCGGCAAATCGGTTGGCGGTGCCACAGCAGGCGCCTTGCGTAGTTTGCAAGACAGGGCCGAACGGAAACGCAGCGAAGCAGAAGCCGCAAATACGGCTCGCCTCGAAGCCGAAGCTGCCAAAGTTGCGGATGCGCTTGAGGCCGCAGACGACGAACGCCAGAAAATGACAGTGTTCGGTGCCAGAAAATCTGCGCAAAAGGGAGCAAAGCGACCCCGCTTTATGCTGCTGATCCTCACGCTACTGTTGCTTGTCTTTCTCGCGGTGGTCGCCATTTGGTCTTCGTTCACGGATACAGGGCTTGCTTGGCTGTGGGGTGGAAACACCACGGAAACTGAGGTCGTCAGCGTCGTACCAGACGACAGCGCCCCTACCGAAACGCCGGGTGTGGTCGAAGAAATCCCCGACACAACCGGAGAGGCGCTCGCGGACTTGGGTGATCTTGAGGTGGAGGCCCAACCCGATCCTGAAGCCGCTATTGCAGAGCTTCAGTCCGATGGCAGCCTTTTGCCCCCCACAGACCTGCCGGTCGGGCAGATTTTAACGCCAGCCGAAGCGCAGCGGATCTATGCCGCGACAGGTGTCTGGCAGCGCGCGCCATCGTTTCCTTTCGTGCCCGAAGCCGAAACGACGGACAACGTTACAATTGCTGCCATCGACCCGGTGACCATCGGGACAGATGCGGTTGCCTTGCCCAATTCGTCGGCAATGCAACCCGATCTGTCCATGGTGGCTCCGCTCACGCCCCCCGCGCCGGGGACGCAGTTCGAAAGAGATGAACGCGGCAATATCCTCGCGACGCCCGAAGGGACGGTTCTGCCAAATGGTGTCGTTGTCTATGCCGGACTTCCGTCACCCTTACCGCCAGCCCGTCCCGCGGATCTTGGTTCGCAAACTGACGATGCACAGGCGGCAGACACGCTCACCACCAATGGGGCTTCACTGGCTGGATTGCGCCCAGTCGCACGCCCGAATGATCTGGCCGAAAATATCGAACGCGGCTCGCTCGGCGGATATACGACGGGTGAGCTCGCATCGCGCCGCCCGACCGCCCGACCGGGTGATTTTGACGTGCCAACCCCGGAACCGACGCCAGAGCCGCCCGTGGCAGATGTCGCAGCAATCGCAGCCGCTATCGCCGAAGCAGCCCCCGCTGATCCCACCGCAGGCGCAAGCGCACTGGCTGTTGCGAGTTCACCGGAACCCGCGGTCCGTCCCCGCAACTTTGATCGCGTCGTATCAGCGGCAACACCTGCCCCGACAGCCGCGCCTGCTGTCATGGCCCCAACCGGCCCTGTTCCCGGAGGTGTGGCCACCGCAGCAACGGACACCAACGTCCTGAACATGCGCCAGATGTCCCTCATTGGTGTTTCCGGATCGAGTTCGAACCGGGTCGCGACCATTCGCATGCGGAACGGAAATATTGTCACGGTTCGCGTCGGAGACCGTCTGAACGGCGGACAAGTCACCGCAATTGGCGAACACGCGCTAAACTATGTCAAACGCGGACAGACCTATTCTCTTGAGATGCCTCCATCCTGATAAATTGATACTGGACAGGTGTTAAAAGCGTTCCATTTTCCTCTTGGACGTCTTTATACTCAGAACAGATTAAGAACGGGTAAACATGGAACATTTTCTGTTTCAGGCAACAATTTATCTTGGCGCGGCCGTTGTGGCTGTTCCTCTTGCTGCCCGTTTGGGACTTGGTTCCGTTTTAGGATATCTTCTTGCCGGGATCGTCATCGGGCCGATTTTCGGTCTGGTCGGATCTGAATCCCAAGATGTCCAGCATTTTGCCGAATTCGGCGTCGTGGTTATGCTGTTTCTGATCGGTCTCGAACTTGAACCGCGCATGCTCTGGAATATGCGGCTCAAGCTACTCGGGCTGGGCGGGATGCAGGTTGTTCTGACCATGGGAGCAATCGCCGGGCTTGCCTATTTCATGAACGAAACCCTCGAGGATTCAGTTGCCATCGGTATGATCCTCGCCCTGTCATCGACGGCGATCGTGCTGCAATCCCTGACCGAAAAGGGATTGGTGCAAACTGCCGGAGGGCGGAACGTATTCTCTGTCCTGCTCATGCAGGATATCGCGGTGATCCCGATGCTGGCGGTTCTTCCGCTGCTTGTAACACCCCAGACTGTCATGCTGTCGCCTGATGGCTCGATCCAGCGGACGTCTGACGTTGCAGAGCATTCGGGGCTGTCTCTGGTAGACGGGCTGTCGGGGTGGGGTGTCACGCTCGTCACTCTTGGCGCGATTGTGTCGGTGATCCTTGCCGGTGTGTTTTTGGCACGCCCCCTCTTTCGCTACATCCACCACGCCAATCTTCGCGAGATGTACACCGCCCTTGCCCTTTTGATGGTCGTGGCCATCGCTGTATTGATGGAGATGGTCGGCCTCTCACCCGCGTTGGGGACGTTCCTTGCCGGTGTGGTTCTTGCGAACTCTGAATTCCGTCACGAACTTGAAAGCGACCTTGAGCCGTTCAAGGGGCTATTGCTTGGCCTGTTTTTCGTGACCGTCGGTGCTGGTTTCGATTTCGCGACCTTCTTTAAGGACCCGTTCAGGATCGTCGCGCTCACCTTGCTGTTGATCGCGGTTAAGGGCGGCATCCTCTACGGCCTTGCCCGGTTGTGGCGGCTCAGAACCAGAGACCGCTGGCTGTTTGCGCTTAGTCTGGGGCAAGCGGGCGAATTCGGCTTTGTCCTTATCAGCTTTGCTCTTGGGCTTGGCGGTCTTTCGCCTGCGTTGGCGCAGAAACTGCTGCTGGTGGTCGCTCTATCCATGCTGATCACGCCGCTTTTGTTCATCTACTACGAATTCCGTATGCGCAGAATGAAGCACAAGGATGATACGCCCGCGCATGATGAGATCGATGAAACCGGTACGGTCATTATCGCAGGTGTCGGGCGTTTCGGGCAAATTGTGAACCGGCTGGTCCGGTCCGCAGGGTTTTCCACGATCGTTCTTGATACCAATCTGGAAACCGTACAGACCATGCGGCGGCTTGGATTTAAGGGATACTTCGGAGACCCGACCCGTCCCGATCTTCTCCGCGCGGCAGGGATCGCGACGGCCAAAGTATTGATTGTCGCCGTCGAAGGACGGGAAAAAACAACAAAGCTCGTCACCTATGCCCGCAAATTAAGACCGGACATTCATATCGTCGCCCGCGCACGTGACCGCCACCACGTCTACGAACTGTATGCGGCTGGGGCGAATGACATTGTTCGGGAGCTGTTTGACAGCTCACTGCGTGCGGGACGTTATGCGTTGGAAAACCTCGGCCTGTCGGAATACGAAGCGGCAGAAGCCGAAACGCTTTTCTACCATCATGACCGGGGTATGATGAAGGAACTGGCGACCCTGTGGGAACCGGACGTTCCTCTCATGAAGAACGAAGCCTACCTAAAACGCGCCAAAGAGCTGAATTCCGATCTCGAACTTACGCTGGCATCACGGGATGAGGCTCGCGAAGAAACCGAACAATCGGGCGCTATCGGGCGCCGCCGCAGTGACAGCGCCCTTTTGAAACGGGACAAAAGTTAGCCGTCGCTAACCCCTGCTTCGGCAAAGGTCGCCATACCCGAATGGCAGGCGATCGCCCCCTTG